>NZ_JBEOSP010000005.1:0-319053 GCF_040303105.1 Kitasatospora sp. NPDC096128
CCAGCTCCCCGCCGGCTACAAGGCGGTGCTCCCGGCGTGAACCACGGCACCACCCTGCGCCCGATGCGCTGGTGCCGAGCCGACTTCCCACTCCCGTTGCTCTCCGTGCGCCGAGGTCCGGTCAGCCTCAGTTGAAGACCAGGACGTCGGTGCGCATCGGGATGGAGCTGTTCCAGCCGATGTTGATCTTGAAGGTCACGATCCCGTTGCCGGGGGCGATGCTCGACACCTGGAAGGCGGCGGCGCCCACGAAGCGGTTCCCGTTGGAGTCGATCTCGGAGGCGGTGATGACGACGGTGGAGTCGATCCCGATGACGTTCCAGGGGATCTGCAGGTTGAACGTCCCGTGCGAGGGGGTCCAGGTCCACCAGCCGCGCCACACGGCGCCGACGTTGCCGCCGATTGCGGCGAGCTCCTGTCCGGGGCTGGTGGGCTGCGAGCTGCCCGCGATCTGCGGGCTGTCGGAGGCGGAGACGGAGGAATCGGCTGCGGTCATGGCGGCTCTCCTGTCGCCGGGAGAGCCTCCACAGGCTCTCCGGATACTCCGAGTGTCGGTCAGTATGCGGAGCGTCGACAATCACTCGTGCGAGTGAACTCCCCTGCCTCATCGGCGTGTTGGCGTACTGACCGGACAGGCCTCATTGGGAGGTGTCGACTCGTTGGGTCGCCGCCACGGCCATCCGCAGCGCTTCCGACAGTGCCGCCAGCAGCGGCAGCGTCGGCGCCGCGTGCCCCGCCTCGACTGCCCGCAGCTGCTCCTCGGTCAGCCCCGACCGCTCCGCCGACTCCGCCACCGACCGCCCGAGCGCCGCCCGCCGCTCCCGCACGGCCCGCGCCAGATCGCCCGCCGGATCGCCGTCCGGATGCGCGGGGAAGTCCTCGATCAGGGGTCGTCTGCTGTCCATCGGGGCTCCTCGTCTCGACTGCGGGGCGCACAGTGTGACAGCGCGTCAGCCGGAAAAGGGTGAAGCGGCGGTCAAGTCTCCTTGGCCGCCGCCCAGTTCATCGCACGGCCCCTCCGAGGCCTCCCGCCGGAACGCACACCGCACCGCGTATCAGGACTTCCCCGCCGGAGCCATGCCGATCTCCTCGCCCCGGGTGCCGGATTGGTCATCCATGTCGATTCTTCCGGAACCTCTTGGTGACGGCCCTGAAGCCTTCGAAGGTATCGATCACGTCGAGCTCGATCATCACCTTCGAAAGTCCACCGCCGACGGCTAGAAGTTCGTAAGCGATGAGATACATGGCAGGGACGAAATCCGGTCTCAATCGTTCCGGCGGCGGGGGAAGAGCCGTCCGGGCCAACCCTTTCGGTGTTCGGCCTCGGTGGCGGAATCCTTCAGCTCCGGGTAGGCGTCATCGGGCCTGTTGTGCCCGATGTCGAGATCCTCGCCGGCCCGGGTGGATACCGAGCCCGGGCCGTAGTTGGACCAGACCGACATGCCGTCATTCGTCATCTGGACGACGAACGGGATCTCGGTGGTGGGCGGCGCCTCGCTGTTCACGACGACGGCCTCGCCGGGCTCCAGCCAGATGTCACTGCCTTCGGGTTCGAGCATCAGCTCCATTCGCCGGTCGCTACGGTTCTCGATCTCGACCTTGAATTTCACTTTGCGTTCCATTCGAAAAGTATGGCATGGGCGTGGGTTGGTGAATTGCTCGGGTCGCCCGCTTCCCCGGGGAAAGCGGGCGACCCGAGTCATGGCTACTCCTGATCAGCTGGAGCGTTTCGCCTTGCGCCAATTCTTGAGGACGTAGCGGGTCGCGGCTGCACGGGGGCCTGCGCTCGGGCTCGGGGTGCGTCTGAACGCCGAGGCGTGTGCCACCTCCTTGAAATACCTGTGGACGATCCGCACCTCCTTCTTGGTGAAGGTCTTCTGCACGTTCCTGACGTGTTCCAGGGTGTGCAGCTTCCGGTTCTCGTTCTTGTTGAGCCACAGCACGCCGTTGCCGAGCTGGTTCGGCGGAACATTGTGTCGCTGGGCTACGGCCCCGACCTTCTTCCAGTGCTTGGCCACGGAGGGGAAGTCCGAGACCTTCGTCCCGACTCCCTTCAGGCCGCTGGCCGTCCGCATGGCCGAGACGCCCCGGCTGACGCTCTTCGCGGCGACCACCGCGGTGGCGACGACGGCGGTCGCGCCCACGGCGGCGGCGACGACCGTCGCCGCCATGACGGCGGCTTGTCCCCAGTTGCCGGTGGCCGCGTAGGAGACGGCGGAGACGGCTGCCGCTACCGAGCCGATGGGACCGGGGATGTACGACGCGACCTCGGCGACCTTGGCGACCACCTCGACCGTCTTCTTCAGCCACTTGGGCATGCCCCAGTTGCCGTCGAGGTCGGTGCAGTTGACCGGGTCTCCGGTGCAGTAGTCGTACGCACTGGCGTTGCCGCCGGGGACCGGGTCGACCTGGAGGAACCGGCCCAGGGCCGGGCTGTAGAGACGGGCACCCATGAGGATGTCGCCGTCCTGCGCTTCGGCCGAGCGCAGCTTTCCGCCGAGCCAGCCGTATCGGACGGTGGTCTGGCCGTCCTGCGGGATGCCGAACTCGTCGAAGTCCAGCACCACCGGCCTGGTCAGTGCCGTGTCCGTGGTGACGACCACGGAGCCGAACAGGTTGGTCAGCTGCAGCTGGATGCCACCGGTCCGGCCGGTGGTGGCCACCAGGTCGGCGTCCGGCCCCGAGATGTTGCGGGTCAGCGTGCCCAGGGCGGTGTCCTCGACGGTCCACCGGACGTGGTCGGAGTCGTCGCCGTAGTGGTTCAGCTTCGACGCCGAGCCGGCCCAGGTGCCGTCGGCCTGCTTCTTGCTGGTGGTGAACGCGGTCAGGCGGTGAGCGGCGTCAACGGCCCATTCCTGCCTGGTGTCCCCCTTCTCCTGGGCGGCGACCTTGTCGTTCGCCCAGTAGGTGTTGGTCGCGCCGGTGGCGGTCTTCACCGTGCGTCCGAAGGCGTCGTAGACGAAGCCCGGGTCGGTGAGCCGGTCGGCGCTGTCGTAGGTGTGGTTCTCCGCCGTGGCCCCGGCCGTGCTGCACTCGCCGGCCTCCCCGCGGGGGGAGGTCTGCTTGGACAGGCGGTTGGAGTGGGCGTCGAAGGCGTACTGCCGGGTCACGCAACCGGCGGCGGCCGTGGTCTGCTCGGCCTTCACGAGCCGGCCGAGCCGGTCGTACCGGTAGGAGCGGGTGGCGGTGGAGCTGGTGTCCTTGGCCACCTGGCCCTGGGTGGAGATGTCGGTGGTCTGGGCCCAGACCACCGTGTTGTCGGAACTGCGGGTGTAGCTGCGGCCGGTGGCCTCGCCGACCGCGTTGAAGGTGTCCTTGCGGACGATCCCGCCGGGGTAGGTCTGCTCGACCAGCTGGCCGTCGGGGCCGTACTTCGCGGTGAACTCGCCCGCGACGCTGTCGTTGACCGAGGTGACCAGCCCGCGCGGCTCCTTGGCGCGGTCATAGGTGTAGGTGGTGGACCCGGTCGGGTCGCTCACCTTGACCGGCTTGCCGTACCGGTCGAACTCCGTGGTGGTCGTGGCACCGTCGGCGTCCGTGTAGGAGATCAGTCGGCCGAGGGAGTCCAGGACCCGGGTCAGGGACTTGTCGCCGGTCGTCGTCCGCACTGCGTCGCCCGTCGCCGGGTCGTAGTCGACGGTCACCTTGGGCAGGGGCTTGCCCTCGTCCGAGACGATCTCGGTCGAAACGATCCGGTCCAGCTCATTGTGGACCGTGACGTTCTTGCGGGACTTGCCCGCATTCGTCTCCGTCGTCTCCTCGGGCTCCTTGAAGGCCGAGTAGCGGGTGACCCGCTTCACCGGAAGGGTGGTCGGCATCCGAGTGCCGTCCGCCCCGGTGACCGCACCGCCCGGCATCGTGACACAGGCCAGGCCTGCCCACTCGGGGCGGTTGCCGCAAGCGGTGTCGTCCGGATTGGCCTTGGCCGTGTAGAACACGGACTTGACGGTGCCCGCGTCGATGCCGTTCGAGCCCGGCTTGCGGGATTCCAGCGCCCGCCCGGCCGGGTCGTACTTGACGTAGGCCGTCAGCTTGGCGCCGAGGGCGTCGGTGGTGACCGAAGTCGCTGTCTTCAGCGTCCAGCCAGGGGCGCCCCCGATGGGCGCGTCGTAGCCGCGCTTGGTGACGCGCAGCTCGACGTCGTCGGCGTAGCCGTCGATGCGGGCGCCGTCGGTGGCGGTGGTGATCAGGTGGTAGGCCTGGCCGTCGGGCTTCCCCTCGTCGTAGGTGTTGGTGTTGTGGTCCCGGGCCACGACCGACGTGCCGGCCGGGAGCGTCGGGTTGACGGTCGTCTTGGTGAGCGTGACGGTGTCGGCGCCGGTGTGGAAGCGCTCGCCGCCGCTGGCGGTGTTGGTGTCGATGACGGTGAGCCTGAGCTCGTGGTCACCGCGCGCGAGGTGCAGCGACCGGCCCACCGAGAACGGGGCGATCACCGGGTTGGTGCTGTAGGTGTCGATCGGCTGGCCGATGTTCTGGCCGTCGATCGCCCACTGGATGACGCCGTGGTCGCTGTTCTTGGTGAGCTGGCCGGAGAGGACGTAGTCGCCCTCCTCGGGAACGCTGACCCGCATGGTGTCGAACGCGCCCGCCGCCGCGCCGCGGATGCCCAGGTGGGCGCCCCCGGACCAGAGCAGGCCGCAGCAGTCGCTGTCGACCTGGACCTTGGTGTTCGTGCCCAGTTGCGGCAGCTTCTCGGCCTCGAACGTGACGGTGACCGGGGCGGTCTGGCCGTTGACCTGCTCGGCCAGGGACGCCCGGTAGGCCGGGCCCAGCGTGTCGAGCACATCGATGCCGTCGGCCGAGTAGACCGTGCGCGAGTCCAGCAGTCGGGCCCGCGAGGCGGGGTCCGCCGGCAGGTTCAGCTCGGCGGCGAACGTGTCGGCGTCCGGGTGGCTGCCGAGCGCGATCGAACGGTTGGTCGCACTCAGGGTGCGTACGACATGGCCGTAGCGGTCGTACTCGGAGGTGTCGATGTCACCGCCGGGGGTGACGGACGGACTGGCCGTGTTGACCTCGCTGCCGGAGGCGTTGAGGTAGTGGACGCCGGCGGGCTTGTAGCCGTCCGGGCCCGGCTTGGCGGCCGAGGCCGTGTTGGCCCGGGGGTCGTCCTCCGGGCCGAAGACGGCGGTCGCGTCCGTCGGAGCATCGGTCTGCGCCCACTTGGCCACGTCGGCGCCCGCCAGGTCGTACGGACCGCCGGCACTACGGGTCAGCGGCACGTCGTAGACGACCGAGGTCGCATTCTCGCCGATCACCCGGTCCTTGCTCCCCGGCGCGAGGGTCCCGCGACGGACCTTGAGCAGACGGCCGGGGTCCTGGTCCGCCGCGGCCTTGCCGTAGTCGAAGTTCCACGGCAGCTGACCCGCGGGGGCGATCCGGGTGACCCGGCCCGCCTCGTCGTAGGTGTAGGCGAGTTTCAGCGGAGTAGCCGGACGCGGATCCCAGACGGTGGCGATACGGCCCTTGTCGTCGTACGCGTAGTGCGCGACCTCGACGGCCTCCTGCTTGGAGGTGGCCGGGTTCCAGGACCAGACCTTGACGCCCCGGACGCGGTCCAGGTAGTCACCCGGGGCCGAAGCGGTCGCCGTCGTCGCCTTGGCGTAGTCGTACTCCATCACCTCGCAGCCGCGCGGCAGCGGGTCGACGGTGCAGCCGTTGACGTCGTCGACGCCCGGTTCCACGGCCGGGATGACGCGCTTGACCAGCGAACGGCCATCGGCGGTGTCGTACTGGTACCGGGTCGTCGAGGCGGCGTCGGGCCCGGTCTCGCTGACCACCTGGTAGATGTTCGAGCCGGCCTGGCGGGCGAAGACGGTCCTGGAGCCGTCCAGGTCGGTCAGCTCGTAGGTGGTGCCGGCGGTCTGGAGGTCCCAGATCTGGTTGGGGCCCGCCCAGCAGACCCAGATCGAGGCGCCCTTGTCGGCGTCCAGGCACTGGCCCGAATGACGGTTGGTCACCGTGTTGTCGGGGCGGACCTCCCACTGCTGGTTGTTACCGCCGTTGCAGGTCCACAGGGTGAGCGGGGTGCCGTTGGCGACCTGGCCCAACGGGTTGTCCAGGCAGTGGCCCAGCAGCCGCAGGGTGAGGTCGTCGCCGCGGGTCCACTGCTGGTTGGCGGCGCCGCTGCAGGCGGCCGGCTGCAGCCGGGAACCGTTTCCGGGCACGCCGCCCGCGACCTCCAGGCACTGGCCCGAGGTGGCGAGGACGATCGCGCCGGACTTGGCCGGCACGGCCTTCAGGGTCAGGCCCTCGGCACCGGGCTCGGGGAAGAACGTTCCGTCGTTGCCCTTGGCGAAGGTCAGCGAGCTGTCGTCGTTGTTCTTGATCTCCACCAGGTCGGACTGCTGGAAGGAGAGCGAGCGGTAGTCCGAGCCCTTTCCGGCGTCGGGGCCGCCGGCCCACTGGGGGCCGAAGGGGGCGACGATCTCCTTCAGGGACAGGTCGTCGAAGTAGACCTCCTTGCCGCTGCCGCCCGCGTTGCCGTTGTAGAGGCGGAACCAGGCCTCGGTGGCGTCGGCCGGGACGGCCATGTCGACCGTCAACTGCTGCCAGCCGTCGGTGAAGGAGGCCTTCGGGGAGGCCGTCTCGCCGTAGCCGGCCGGGGTGCGGTACACGCCGACGAGGCGAAGGCCGCGGTCGGGCAGTGGGCTGTCCAGTCCGGTCGCGCCGGGGACGTAGATCCAGCCGGTCAGCCGGTAGGTGCGGCCGGGCTTCATGCCCTGACCCATGGTGTACTCGGGGCCCAGTGCGGCGAAGGAGTCCCACCCGGAGGCAGCCGGGGTGACCGACAGCGAGTCGGTGGAGCTGTCGTGGCCCCGTGTCGTGGAGCGGGTGACGGTCGCCTGGCCGGGGGTGAAGCCCGTCGTATCGGCGCCGATCTGGCGCTGGTTGAGCGTCAGCCGCTCGCCCTGGGGCTGCCAGCCGCGGCCGAGGTCACGGGAGGACACCGTGCGCTTGACCGACATGCCGAACTCGTCGGCGTCGGTGACGTCGGTGGAGTAGTCACCGGTGAGCAGGTTGACCGAGCCGGGGCCGATGCCGGTGCTCGCCGCGCCGTCGGCGTTGCGGTCGACCGTCATGGTGTTCCAGACGGTGGTGTAGCCGTTGCCGGAGCCGTCCTCGGGGAACAGCACGGCACGCACCTGGACGACGCCGCCGACCTGGCCGAGGGTGTCCAGCACGTTCCAGTCGGCGTGGGTGCCGAGGTCGGCGAGGCGCGGCTTGTCCTCGGTGACGGCCGTGTTGTCGGCCTTGGTGAGGTTGGCGCGCGGGACGGTGTACTCGGTGGCGCCCGGGCCGCGGCGGTACTGGTAGACGACCCGCTTGAACTGGGCCTGGGCGTCGACGGAGAGCTTGACGCGCTTGGCGGCCTGGGTGCCGTTGACCGGCGAGCTGATGCCGGCCTGGCCGACCTGGAACACGTACGTCGCGGGCGGGGACAGGTTGCCCGCACGGTCCTTGGACTGCACGCTGAGCACGCGCCGGCCCTCGGTCGTCGGCGTTATCGACGTGGTCAGCGCGCCGGTCGCGGCCACGGTCACCGGGGTGCCGCCATCCAGGGTGTGGACGTAGGCCGCGGTGTCGTCCGTGCCCGGGGCGGGCGAGAAGGTGAACGAACCCGGCTGGCCGGCGGTGCCGTGCCAGAGGTCGTCCGCCGGGTAGTCGGCCGAACTCACGAACGGCGTACCGGGCTTGACGGTGTCGGCGACGACGTTGGTGCCCACCCAGCCGGAGCGGGACTTGCCGTCGTCGAGCATGGCCCAGATCGAGTACTGCACGCCCTCGTCGAGGCGGGCGATGCCGTAGTCGGAGGGGCGGACGGTCGCGATCGCGCCGTTCGGGGTGTCCCGGACGATGCTGCCGACGAAGGTGCCGCCGCGCCACAGGTCCAGGTAGACCTTCAGCGGGTCACCGTCGGGGTCGGCCGCCTGCACCTGGAAGCGCGGGTTCGGGTCCGAGGTGTAGCGGGGGTTGCCCTGTTGCGAGGGCAGGACCTCCACGGTCGCCGGGGTCGCCGGGACGGTGTTGTACGTGATCGAGACGAACGGCGGCCAGTAGCCCTCGGCGGAGCTGAACCGCTTCCACGACAGGCTGCTGGACTCGTCGGCGGCCTTGAGGGCGAAGCCGTAGTCGTTGTAGCCGAATCCGGCGAAGTGCCGGATCATCTCGGTGACGTCGGCCTTGGCCCAGAAGGTGCCGTCCGGGGCGTAGCAGTCGTGGTTGTCACCGTCGCCGGCGACGTCGTAGGTGTCGTTCGACGTGGCCCACTTGCGCTCCATGGCGGGCTGGTTGCCCCAGCGGGTCCACCAGGCCGCGCCGCCCGCGTTCCACACCTCCCACTGCTTCGGGGTGCAGGAGGAGGAGTGGTAGTTGGCGAGATGGAGCGTGGCGCCCAGGATCTGCTTGCCGTTGAACGACCCGCCCGGGACGGTCAGAAACGACCGGGCCACGACCTTGCCGTCGTAGCTGCCCAGTTTGAGGTCGGTCGACGCGGAGGCGTCGATGTTCTCGTTGGTCTGGACGTAGGTGTCAAAGGTCGTGCCGACGTCCACCACCGGGTCGATGGTGACCGGGAACCGGGTCTTCGGGTCCGCCAGGAAGTGGGCGTCCGGGGTGAACACCAGCTCGGTGTCGGTGCCTTGGCCGCGCAGCTGCATCGTGACCGCGCCGCGGTTCAGGTGCTCCTGCGAGGCCGGGTCCACGACGGCGTCCCACATCACCGGGGCCGGGATGCGGACGGTGGTCCTGCCGCTCGCCTTGTCGAGCAGCTGGATCGAGCCGTCCTGCTGCGGGGCGACGGTGAGGCCGGTGGTGTCGAGCGGGATCGTCACGGTGCCGGTCTGGGCGACGGCGGCACGGTCCTTGACGATCAGGAACTGCTCGAAGCCGGTCCGGGTGGCCTCCAGCACCAGGTCGACACCCGGGCGGGCGTCGACGTAGGTGGCCTTGTTGCCCTCCAGCCTGGGCTTGGGCAGCTTGCCGAGCCAGCCGAACCTGACCTGCTGCTCGCCCGAACCGATCCGCACCAGCTCGCGCTCGGCGGGCTCGGCCTCGGCGGGCTTCGGGTCGGCCGCGGGGGCTGCGGCGGCGCGGACGCCGTTGCGGGAGGCCCGGGTCGGCGCGGCCGAGGAGGACGCGGACGGCGAATCGGACGCTGTCGGTGCGGCAGACGCGGTGGCAGACGGCGCCGGAGAGGGCGCGGCCGTCGGCGTCGCGCTGGGCGCCACCGCCGGCGCCGTGGTCGGCGCGGTGCTCGGCACCGTCGCCGGCGCGGCGCTCGGCAGGCTGTCGCCCACCGTCACCCCGGCGTCGCCGCCCTCGAAGACGACCCCGCCCGGGTGCGCCTTCGGCGCGACCTTGCCGTCCTGGGTCTGCACCAGGGTGGTGTCGACGGGCACCCAGGCGTCGCCGGACTTCATCCGGATCGGCCCGGTGGACCGGTCGGAGGTCAGCGTGCCGTCGGGGTTGGCCCACAGGGTGGTGAACTCGGTTCGGGCGCCGGTGACTTCGATCCGCCGCTTCTGCAGTCGGGCCGAGAGCAGGGCGGACGCCTCGTCGAGCGCCTCGGTGGCGGGCGCGACCGGGGGTACGGGCGGTGTGGACGCGGCGACCGCGGGGGTCGCCGTGATCGCGTCCACCGCGACACCGGTCTGCACCAGCAGACCGAGCGTCAGGATGGCGGCTATTCGCCGTTTCCTGCGCGTGGAGAAGGCCCCGTCCGTGGAACCGGACGAGGCCTGAGACCGTCGTGACATCAAGACTCTCTCAAGAGATTGCCAATGTTTAGCACGGCTTTGGTAAAAGCCGATTCACAATCTCTCATTCGCGACGCACTGCGAATGGCCAACGGGGATGAAGATTCCGTAACGGATCAACGGTTCAGAGTGTTCGTGGAATGACGATTCGTCGGCAAGGTGCCGATATGTCGGAAAAATCGCCAGGGCCCTACGCCGGTTCGTATGTCGTCCGCCGCACCAGCGCCCGGGCGTGCGCGCCGTCCATCGGGTGGGCGAACAGGTACCCCTGCCCCAGCGGGCAGCCCATGGCGGCGAGCAGGTCGCGCTGGTCGGGGTGTTCGATGCCTTCGGCGATGACCTGGACGCCGAGGGTGTCGGCGATCCGGGTGATGCCCTCGACCAGGGCGTACTGCTGGGGGGAGAGGCCGAGCCCGTCGATGAAGGACTTGTCGATCTTCAGGAGGGAGATCGGGAACTCGCGCAGGTACGACAGTGAGGAGTAGCCGGTGCCGAAGTCGTCGATCGCGAGGCCGATGCCGAGTTCGCCGAGGGTGGCCATGTCGGCGCGCAGCCGGTCGTCGCGGCGCATGAGGACGGATTCGGTGAGTTCCAGGACGAGGGTGCGCGGGTCGATGCCGGAGGTGTCGATGGCGTGGCGGACCACGTCGACGAAGCCGGCGTCGCGGAACTGGCGGGCGGAGACGTTGACGTTGACCCGCAGCGGGGGGCGGCCGGTGGCGGTGCGGGCGGCGGAGCTGGCGGCGTGCCAGGCGGCGGCCTCCTCGGCGGCGCGTTCGAGGACCCAGGCGCCGAGCGGGACGATCTGGCCGCTCTCCTCGGCGAGGGCGATGAACTCGTCGGGCAGCACCATGCCGCGCCGGTCGTGCGGCCAGCGGACGAGGGCCTCGAAGGCCACCAGGTCGCCCGTGCGAAGGTCGATGATCGGCTGGTAGTACAGCTGGAAGGCGGATTCGGCGATGGCGGAGTCCAGGTTCTCGTTCATCTCGTGCCGTTCCACCATCCCGGCCTGCAGGGCGGGCCGGTAGTGGCACCACTGGCGGCGGCCGGCCGCCTTCGCGGAGTAGAGCGCGAGGTCGGCGTGGGCGAGCAGTTCGGCGGAGTCCACGCTGTCCTCGGTGGTGGACACCCCGATGCTGGCGCTGACCCGCACGGCGCCCGCGCTGAGCTTGAACGGTTCGGCGAAGACCGCGAGCACGCCGGCCGCGAGGGTGTCCACGTCGGCCGGGCGGGACGCGTCCTCGACCAGGACGGCGAACTCGTCGCCGCCGAGCCGGGCGGCGGTGTCCGAGCTGCGCAGCGCGGTGGAGATCCGCAGCGAGACGGCGACCAGCAGTTCGTCGCCCACCGCGTGGCCCTGGGTGTCGTTGACCACCTTGAAGTCGTCCAGGTCGATGAACAGCACCCCGGTGACGGCCCCGCTGCGCTCGCCGCGGGAGAGCGCGTGGCCGACCCGGTCCTGGAACAGCACCCGGTTGGCGAGGCCGGTCAGCGAGTCGTGGAAGGCGCGGTGGGTCAGCTCGCGCTCCATCTGGCGCTGCTCGGTGACGTCGCGCAGGGTGAGCACCAGGCCGCCGACCGTCGGGTCGTCGCGCAGGTCGGTGTAGCGCACCTCGGCCTCGATCGGGGTGCGGTCCTGACGCAGCAGCCGCCAGTGCTCGCGCGGCTGGTCGCCGCGGGGCGGCTCGGCGGAGCCGCGCATCCGGGCCAGCGCCTTGCCGACGTCCCGGCTGTCCTCGGGCGGGACGAGGTCGGTCAGCAGGGTGCCGTCCAGGTCGGGGCGGCCCAGCACGCGCTCGGCGGAGGAGGAGGCGTAGCGGATGCCGTCGTCGGCGTCGAGGATCAGGATGACGTCGCTGGCGTTCTGCACCAGGGTGCGGAAGTACAGCTCGCTGTCGCGCCGGGCGACCTCCTGGCTCAGCACCTGGCGTTCGACGGCCAGGGCCGCCTGGCCGGCCAGGATCTCCAGCGAGCCCCAGAGGCTGGTCAGCTCCTGCTCGGTGCCGGTGACCACGAGCGCGCCGATCAGCGGGTCGCCGGAGGGGCGTTCGGCCAGCGTGAGCGGGCAGACCAGGGCGGCGGGCATGTCGCCGAGGTGGGTGGGCAGCTCGTCGGAGCCGACGGGCAGCAGGCGGGTCTCGCGGTGGGCGGCGAGGCGGGCGAGGGCCTCGTCCTGGGCGTGCTCCGCGTCCCGGGCGGTGTCGTCCGGGCCGCCGGTCCTGCCGATGCCGGCCCGGCGCACGTGCAGCACCCCCGACTCGGTGACCGCGAGCAGCGCGACGTGCCCCCGCTCGGCGGGCATCAGGGTGGAGGCGGCGGACTGGACGGCGTCGGCGACCTCCGCCACCGTGACCGCCGCGGTCAGCCGGGCGCCGGCCTCCCGCAGCGCCCGCTCCCGGGCCACCGCCTGGCGGCGGGCGACCACCACGACGGCCAGCCGGGCCAGCACCAGCAGGTAGAGCAGCGCGGAGAAGGCGCCGATCACGCCCGCGTTGCTGGTGTTGCCGGCCAGCGACTCGATGATCAGGATGGCGGGCGCGATCAGCGAGGCCAGGGTCAGCAGCGCGAGCCGGGTGGCGGAGAGGTCCGGCTGCTGGGTGGGGACGGGCCTGGTCAGCTCGACCATCGACGGGTGCAGCGCGGCCGCGCCCCAGGCGGTGTAGAACGCGGCCCAGCCGAGCTCGACGCCGGTGCCGATCCGCCAGGTGCCGTGCAGCTGGATCAGCCCGTAGAGGATGTCCGAGGTGAGCAGGCCGAGGGCGCCGACGGTGAGCAGTTGCAGCGAGCGGGAGTTGCCGCCGCGCGGGGTCAACAGCCGTAGCAGCAGGGCGAGGACGACGACGTCGCCGAGCGGGTAGGCGATCGAGACGGCCTTCTGGATCCAGCTGAGGTCCGGGTTCCGGGCGTACGGGAGGATCAGGTAGATCCAGACCAGCAGGGCCAGTCCGAGGGTGATGATCAGGGCGTCGAGCAGCCCGGCGCGGTCCTGGCGCGCGGTGCGCCAGCGGATGAAGCCGAGCAGGCCGACCGCGTACAGCAGGAACTCGGCGAGGTAGAAGCCGTCGGCGACGGACGGGAACGGGTTGTTCAGGTGCAGGATGTCGAGCTGCAGGGCCTGGATCGCCTCGCCCGTGGTGAAGCTGAGGTTGGCCAGTGCCAGCACGTACCAGAACAGCGGGTGGCGGGGCCGGTTGAGCCGGACGCCGACCACCACGGCGGCGACGCCGCCGAGGCCCATGCCCGTCCACCAGACGATCCGCAGCCCGGGGTCGGCGAAGTAGATGCCGGTGAACAGCACCATCCAGAGCAGGTAACAGACCATCAGGCGTTGTCGCCGGCGAGTCAACGAGGCTACCTCCTCCGCGACACCACCCCGCCGTTCGGACGGGGGAGTTCGGGCGAGGGCGGGTCTTGCGGACGGGTCCTCGGGGGCCGGTCGGCCCACGGGGGAACGGCGTCCGGCGGGCTGTGCGACGGACGTTGTCGGTGTGCCCTGAGTGCGTATAGTCGGAATTGTCGCACCTCCCAGCATTCTGCCGCTTCAGCACGAGGTCAAGCCGGTGGACGACGCAGCCGACAGCGCACGGGGCGTACGCCCGGATGTGAACTCCGGACGTCACGCCGTGGTACGGAACGACGACGGCCAGTACGCGCTCTGGCCTGGGGACTTGACCCTGCCCGGCGGGTGGCGGCAAGTCTACGGCCCGGACGGGCGGGCGCAGTGCCGGGCCTGGGTGGAGCGGAACGGGCGGGCCGCACCGGAGCGCGCCGCCCGCGCCGCCCGGGCCGGGTTCGCGGACACCGCGCACGGGCTGTTCCGCGCCCGGGCCGCGCACGACCCGGAAGCGGTCGCGGTGGTGGGGGAGGAAGGCACGCTGAGCTACCGCGAGCTGGACGCCCGCAGCGACCGGCTGGCGGCCGCGCTGCGGGCCCGGGGGGTGGTGCCGGAGCAGGTGGTGCCGGTCTGCCTGGGGCGCGGGGTGGAGCTGGTGGTGGCCTGGCTGGGGGTGCTCAAGGCGGGCGGGGCGTTCCTGCCGCTGGACCCGGCGCATCCGCAGCGGCGGCTCGCCGGGCTGGTGGCGGACTCCGGGGCACGGGTGGCGGTCACGGACGGTCGCGCATTCGACGGGGTGGAGCGGGTGGGGCCGGACGACGGTGCTCCGGACGAGCTCGCCCCGGCCGATGCCACCCCCGACGACCTCGCGTACCTGATCTACACCTCCGGCACCACCGGCCGCCCCAAGGGCGTCCCGGTCACGCACCGTTCACTGGTGTTCACCCTGGACCGGGTCATCCACGCCTACGGCCTCGCCCCGGGCGAGCGGGTGCTCCAGCTGGCCGCGCTCGGCGCCGACACCGCGCTGGAGCAGGTGTTCTCGGCGCTGCTCGCCGGGGCGACGGTGGTGCTCGGCGGCCGCGACACCTGGGCGCCGACCGAGCTGGTCCGCCGGCTACCGGGGCTCGGCCTGGCCGTCGCCGACTTCACGCCCGCGTACTGGCACCACGTGCTCGACCTGTTGCCGCCCGGCGGCCCGGCCCCGGCCGGGCTGCGGCTGGTGGTGGTCGGCGGGGACGTGGTGCACGCCGACGACTGCCGGGCCTGCGCGGAGCGGCTGCCCGGGGTGCGGCTGCTCAACGCGTACGGGGTGACGGAGGCGGCCGTCACCTCCCTGCACTGCGAGGTCACCCCGGAGCTGCTGGACTCCCCGGCCGCGCCGGTGCCGATCGGCCGCCCGCTGCCGGGGGTGCGGGTGCACGTGCTGGACGGGCGGCTGCGCCCGGTGCGGCCCGGTGAGCGGGGCGAGATCCACCTGGGCGGGCCGGGCCTCGCCCGGGGCTACTGGGAGCAGCCCGGGCTCACCGCCGAGTCGTTCCCGCCCGATCCGTACGCGCCGCTGCCCGGCGAGCGGATGTACCGCACCGGCGACGCCGGACGCTGGCGGGCCGACGGGCAGCTGGAGATCCTCGGGCGCTTCGACGACCAGGTGAAGGTGCGCGGGCACCGGGTCGACCCGGCCGAGGTCGAGGCGGTGCTGGCCGCCCACCCGGCGGTGCGGCAGGCCCGGGTCGCGGCCGACGGCAGCGCGCCGGACGGCAGCCGCCTGCTCACCGCCTACTACACGCTCGGCGACCGGGCGGTGCGGCCGGAGGGGCTGCGGGCGTTCCTCACGGAGCGGCTGCCGGAGTACCTCGTCCCGGCGGAGTTCGTCGCGCTGGAGGCCATGCCGCTCACGGCGGCCGGGAAGATCGACCGGCGGTCGCTGCCGGACGCCCCGGTCCGGGCCGACGCCGCCCCGGCCGCACCCGCACCCGCGCCCACGTCCGCAGTGGAGCCGGGTGCGGCGGAACCGGGTGCGGCGGAACCGAGCGCCGTCGAGGACGCCGTCGGACACCTCTGGGCGGAGCTGCTCGGCGCCGAACTCGTCGGCCCCGATGCTGACTTCTTCGCCCTCGGCGGCACCTCGCTGCTCGCCATGGAGATGCTCGCCCGGGCCCGGATGATGTTCGGCCTGGACGTCGGCCACGTCCGCACCCTCACCCGGGCGCTGCTGCGCTCGCCCGTGCTGCGCGACTTCACGGCCGCCCTCCAGGCCGCCCGCACCGGCGGCGGCCCCGGCGGTGGCGGCCCGGCCGACACCGCCGTGGACTGGTACGCCGAGGCCCGACTCACCCACGCCGTCCGGCAGTCCTGGAGCCCCGCGCCCTCCCGGGCCGAACCCGCCGAGATCCTGCTCACCGGCGCCACCGGATTCTGCGGCGCCCACCTGCTGCACCAGCTGCTCGCCACCACCCACGCCCGGATCCACTGCCTGGTCCGCGCGCCCGACCAGGAGCACGCCCTGGAGCGGCTACGCGCCACCCAGCAGCGCTTCCTGCGCCACGACCTGACGGACGCCCGGGTGGTGCCGCTGGTCGGCGACCTGGCCACCGAGCGGCTCGGCCTGACGGAGCGCCGGTTCGACTGGCTGGCCGACCACCTGGACGCGGTGTACCACCTCGGCGGCCAGGTCAACTTCCTCTACCCGTACCACCAGCTGCGCGCGCCCAACGTCGGCGGCACCCGGGAGGTGGTCCGGCTCGCCGGGCACAGCCGGGGCGTGCCCGTGCACTACGTCTCCACCCTCGCGGTGCTGGCCGGCTTCGGCGCGGCCGGCGTCCGCGAGGTCACCGAACGCACCCCGCTCGCCCACCCCGAACGGCTCGGCGTCGGCTACGTGGAGAGCAAGTGGGTCGCCGAACAGCTGCTGCACAACGCGGCGGCGGGCGGACTGCCGGTCACCGTGCTGCGCACCAACGACGTCACCGGGGACCTCACCACCGGGGTGATGAACACCGGTACCGAACTCTGCGCGCTGATCAAGTACTTCGCCGACAGCGGCAGCTGCCCGGACGTCCGGCTGCCGTTGGACTTCGTCCCGGCCGACCGCTTCGCCCGGGCGCTCGCCCACATCGCCGCGCACGCGCCCGCCGACGGCGAGGTCTACCACCTCACCTCGCCGAACCCGGCCGGGCTCCCCGACCTCGCCGACCGGCTCCGGGCGCGCGGCCACCGGATCGCCGAACTCCCCTACCGGCACTGGGTGCAGCGGCTGGTCCGGTTCGCCGCCGGGCACCCGACCCACCCGATCACGCCGTTCGTCCCGCTGTTCGTCGACCGGGCGCCGGACTCCCGGCTGTCCATCAGCGAGCTGTACTTCCAGCCGGTGTTCCCCCGGTTCGACCGGTTCAACGCGGAGGCGGCGCTGGAGGACAGCGGCATCGAACTGCCGGACGTGGACGCCGGGTTGCTGGACCTCTACCTGGCCCGGCTGGCCGACGAGGGGTTCCTGTGACCCGGACGGTGCCCGACTTCGACGCCCTCGACCTCCGGCACGCCCCGGCGGACGGGCCGGTGGCCTTCGGCGGCGTGCTCGGCCCGCGCCAGCTGCTCGCCGCCTACCGGCACGGACTCTTCCCGCTGCCCGCCGCCGACGACTACGCGGCCGCCTACAACGAGGCGCTGCACGGGGACGCCGTCGACGCCGGTGAGGTGGCCCTGCTGCCCGGCGGGGCGGACCCGTACGCCCTGGCGTGGTGGTCACCCGACCCGCGGCCGGTGCTGCGCCCCGGGGCCGTCCGGCTGCCCCGCCGGCTCGCCCGGCGGCTGCGCGGCGCCGTGGAGTGGTGGACGACCGCCGACCGGGCCTTCGACGCGGTCCTCGCGGCCTGCGCCGAGGGGCGCCGACCGGCCTGGCTCACCGAGGAGTTACGGGCGGTGCTGATCGAGCTGCACGGGCTCGGCGCGGCGCACAGCGTCGAGGTGTGGGAGGGGGAGGAGCTGATCGGCGGGGTCTTCGGCGTGGCCGTCGGCCCGGCGCTGAGCCTGGACTCGATGTTCCACCGGCGCCCGGACGCCGCCCGGATCGCCGTCGCCGACCTCGGAGCCCGGTTCGGCGCCGCGGGCGGACGACTGCTCGACGCCCAGTGGGACGGGCCGTACGTGCGCAGCCTCGGCGCGCAGCCGACGGAGCGCGCCCGCTACCTCGCCGAGCTCGCCGGGGGCCCCGCGGCGGATACCCTGCCGGACGGTCGCCTGCCTGCCGCGCGGCTGGCCTGACCTGCGGGACAAGGGTCGGCCCGGCAGTCCGTTGGCCTGTCTTCGACAAACTTATTCCTCGTCAGTAACATGACGCCGCGTGTTCAAACCCTCGATAGGCAGGGCCGCGCCCGCAGCCCTGCTCACCCTCATCCTCGCCGGAACGGCCGCGTGCGGGCCCACCGGCTCCGGCAGCACCCCGCAGGCCGCCGTCGAAGCGGCCGCCACCAGCAACGCCGACACCGGCGCCACCGCCGCCGGGGGCAGCCCGGCGGGCGGCACCCCCGCCTCCGGCGCCCCCCACGCCCGGGCCGGCACCCCGGCCGCCGGCCGGCCGACCCCGGTCTCGGGCACCGGCAACGTCACGGTGGCGCCGGCCGGCGACCAGCAGGCCGCCATCGGCACCCCCGGCAAGGACGGCGGCGCGGTCACGGCCGCGACCAAGGCGCTCCAGCTCACCGCGTACGACCCGGGGAAGGGCACGGCCGTGCTCACCTCCTCCGGTGCGACGGCCGCGCCGAGTGCCGCGCCGAGCGCCGCGCCGACGGCCTCGGCGAGTGCTGCGCCGAGCGCCTCGTCGACCGCTTCGCCGACCGGCTCGCCGAGCGCGAGCACGAGCACGAGCGCGGCCCCCTCGGCCTCCGCCACCGCTGCTGCCGCCGCTGTGCAGCCCGGCCAGCTGATCGCCAGCCCGCCCACCGCCGCCGCCCCGCAGGGCGCCCTGGTCGCCGTCACCGGCGCCACTCCGGGCACGGGCAACACCGTCAACCTGACCACCCGCCCGGCCACCCTCTCCGAACTCCTCGGCGGCACCGAGGCGGACGGCCAGGTGCCGATCGACGTGCACGGCATCCAGGTCACCCCGCTGGTCAAGGACCTCAAGGCGACCGCCGGCATCGACGGCAACGGCGTGAAGGCCGACGCCTCCGGCACTCTGGGGATCGACGTCAAGGCCCCGGTCCCGCTGCCGGCGGGCGCGAGCCTGGACGCCTCCGGCTCCCTCCAGCTGCACCCGGCCGTCCACTTCGCCTACCACGGCGCGCAGGCCACCAGCCCGCGCACCGCCTCGATCGGCTTCGACCTGGGCGCCCAGGCGCACTGGAAGGTCACCGGCGACGTCGCCCGCAACACCGGTGCGGCGCCGATCCGGGTCCCCTTCGCCAAGCTGCAGGCCAGCCCGGTGCTGACCGTCGCCGGTCTGCCCGTCGTCGTCAACCTCGGCCTCACCTGCTACCTGGAGGTCAGTGCCGACGGCCAGGTCCACCTGGAGACCGAGCAGGACGCCACCGGCACCTGGGCCGTGCGCGCCGACTACACCGGCGGCAAGGGCTGGACCCCGGTCACCAGCGCCGACACCAAGGTCTCCCCGGTGCACGTCCGCCTCAACGGCAAGGCGTCCGTGCGCGCCGCCCTCGGCGTCCAGGCCAGCGTCGGCCTGTACGACACCGTCGGTGTCGAGGCCGCCGTCGCCCCCTACCTCAGTGCCAAGGCCGACGGCTCCCTCGCCGTCGACCTGCCCGGCAACGGGCCCGAGCTGAAGGGCAGCTGGGCCCTGGTCGGCGGCGTCGACCTGAACGGCGCGCTGACCGCCCACCTCAAGGTCTTCGGCACCCCGCTGTTCGAGAAGAGCCTGCCCTTCCCGCCCTTCCACAAGGAGTGGCCGCTGCTGACCGGCTCGGCCACCCTGCCGGCCACGAAGCCCAGCGGCAGCTGACGCGCCGCCAGAGCGTCGAGGACCCCCGGCCGAGCCGCTCGGCCGGGGGTCCTCGCGTCCGCCGGAGCGGGAGCACTCAGGGCGGGAGCACGTCGACGGTCTGCGGCCCCGCCGCCGACACGCATCCGCCCCGGATTCCCCTACTCTTCCTCCATGCTGTCTGTGGTGGTGGCCCCCTGGGAGGGCCGGGCGGAGCCGGTATTCCTGCGCGCGCCGGACGAACTGCACGACGCCGCGAGCACGATGAAGGTCGCGGTGCTGGCGGCGCTGGCCCGCGGCGGGGTGGACCTCGACGCCGAGGTGCCGGTGGTGAACCGCTTCGAGTCCGTGGTGGGCGGGGAGTTCGGCAACGATCCCGACTGGGACAGCGATCCGCTGCCCTGGGAGCTGCTGGGCACCCACGTGCCGCTGCGGCTGCTGGCCGAGCGGATGATCACCCACTCCTCCAACCTGGCCACCAACCTCTGCCTGGCCCGCACCGACCAGCGGACGGTGGCCGAGGTGTGGCGCCGGGCGGGGGCCACCCGCAGCTCCAGCCCGCGCGGGATCGAGGACTACGCGGCGCGCGCGGCGGGCGTGCACAACCGGGTGAGCGCCCGCGACCTCGTCCGCCTGCTGCACTCGCTCGCCGACGAGCCGGAGTTGCTGGCCCTGCTCGAACGCAACGACTTCCGGGTCGACCTGGCGGCCGGCCTCCCGCCGGGGATCCGGATCGCGTTCAAGAACGGCTGGGTGCCCGGCGCCCGGCACTGCGTCGGCCTGGTCCACCCGTACGACTGCCCGCCGTACCTGATCGCCGTCTGCTACACCGGCCCGCTCGCCGACGGCACCGACCGCACCGACCCGGCGGCCCGGCTGCTGGCCCGGGTCTCGCGGGCGGTGTGGCAGCGGCGCCGGGAGATCACTCGTTGACCGCGGGCATCGGCGCGCCGTCCGGGTGCCCTGCTCCGTACCCCGCGCGGGCGCGACTCCCGCGCGGGGTACCGAGGCGGCGTCCGGGGGCGGCGTCCGGGGACAGCGGCATCAAGCTGGGCTCGGGCGGACTCAGTACGGCTTGACGAGCACGTGGGCGGCGCCCGGGATGCCGATCTTGAGCAACTCGTCCTCCTCCGGGGTGGTCGGCGTGCCGGTCTCCTGCTTGAGGACGGCGCGGGAGAGCGACTGGACCCACATGGCGCGCGGGCGGCGGCGCTCCTCCCAGGCGGCGAGGGCGGCCGGGACGTCGGCCGCGGCGTCGAGGCTCTCGGCGAGGACGAGGGCGTCCTCGACGGCCATCGCGGCGCCCTGGGCGAGGTGCGGGGTGGAGGCGTGGGCGGCGTCGCCGGCGAGGACGATCCGGCCGACGTGCCAGGGCTCCTCGACGGTGACCTGGGAGATCCGGGAGTGGACCACGGCGGTCGGGTCGGTGACCTGGGCGAGGGCCTCGGCGATCGGGCCGCCGAAGCCGGCCAGCCGCTCCCGGAGCTGCTCGTGGGCGCGGTCCGGGTCCGGGCGGAAGTCCTCGGCCTCGGCGAACACCGAGCCCAGGTACATGAGTTCCTCGCTGATCGGGGTGAGCAGCGCCTTGGCCTTCAGGTTGCCGGCGGACATCACGACGCCCTTGACCTCGGGCGAACGCGGCAGTGTGACGCGCCAGTTGGCGAAGCCGGTGTACTCGGGGGCGTACCTGTCGCCGTACAGGTGCCGGCGCAGCGGGGAGCCGATGCCGTCGAAGCCGACGACCAGGTCGTAGCGGCCGACGTGGCCGTCGGTGAGGGTGACGTCGACCCCGGTGCCGTCGTCCGCCACCGAGGAGATGGTGGTGCCGAAGCGGACGTCGGCGCCGGCCGCGGTGGCGGCGGCGGCCAGCACCCGGGCCAGGGCGGGGCGCGGTATGCCGTTGTTGGAGGGGGCGTCGCCCATCCGGGGCTGGGGGATCTGCGCGAGGGTGGTGCCGGCCGGGTCGCAGATGGTCAGCACCTCCCACTCGAAGCCGACGGCGAGGCACTCGTCGAGCACGCCGATCTCGCGCATCACGTGCAGGGCGTTGGACGGCTGGATGATCCCGACGCCGAGGGCCTCCAGCTGGTCGCGCAGTTCGGCGACCTCGACGTGGTGGCCGCGCCGGGCGAGGGCGGTGGCGAGAGTGAGGCCGCCGATGCCGCCGCCGTGGACGAGGACGCGCAGGGGTGTGGTCATGGGGTGACTCCGGTACGGGGGAAGGGGCTCAGCCGACGGGGGCGGCGGCGAGGTCCATCAGGTGGTCGACCAGGGCGAGCAGCAGGTCGCGGCCGAAGCCGCGCTCGCGCACGTCGCCGATCAGCATCGGGACCTGCGGGTCGAGGTCGAGGGCGGCCCGGATCTCCTCCGGGGTGCGGGTGTTGTGGTTGTGGAAGCAGTTGATGGCGACCACGAAGGGGATACCCCGGCTCTCGAAGAAGTCGATCGAGGCGAAGCTGGTGTCGAGCCGCCGGGTGTCGGCGATGACGATGCCGCCGAGGGCGCCGTTGACCAGGTCGTTCCACATGAACCAGAAACGTTCCTGCCCGGGCGTGCCGAACAGGTACAGCACCAGCTCGGGGCTGACGGTGATCCGGCCGAAGTCGAGGGCGACGGTGGTGGTGTCCTTCTGGTCGACACCGTCCAGGTCGTCGACGCCGACGCTGGCCGTGGTCAGGTACTCCTCGGTGCGCAGCGGGGCGACCTCGCTGACCGCGCCGACCAGGGTGGTCTTGCCGACGCCGAAGCCGCCCGCGACCAGGATCTTGACCGCGGCGGGAGCGGTGGCGGGGGCGGTGGCGGGGGCGGTGGCGGAGTGGGTCGTGGGGGAGTGGGTGGCGGAGTGGGGCGTTGCCATGTTCAGAGTCTCCGGAGTCCTTCGCGTACGGCCGTGAGGAGGCCGAGGTCCACGCCCCCGGCGGCGCGGGCCACCGAGAGCGGTGCCCGGGCCTTCAGCAGGCCCTGGGCGATGAGGTCGCCCAGGAGGATCTTGGTGACCGAGACCGGGAGGTCCAGGCCGGCCGCGATCTCGGCGACGGCGGCCGGGCGGCGGCAGCGGTCGAGGATCAGCCGGTGCTCGGGCTGGAGGCCGCGGGCACCGGCGCGGCTGCCCCGCGCCAGGGCCGCCTCGGCCTCGTCCTCGGCCGTGGTGAGCACGGTGATGAGGGTGAGGTCGTCGCGCTCGGGCGCGGTCCGGCCGCGGGTGATGGTGTACGGGCGGACCATGACGCCGGTCTCGTCCTCGGCGTACGGTTCCTCCAGTTCGCTCCAGTGCGGCGTCCGGCCGCGGGCCCGGGGGTCCTCCTCGCCGGTGTGCGGCCCCACCCCGGTCAGCCCCGGTTCCGGGAGGCGAAGACGTCGAAGGACGCGGGGGCGCCCTCGGCACGGACCGGGGTGGTGAGCTTCTGGCCGACCTGCTGCACCAGGGTGTGCATGGCGACGGACATCACCTCGGCGTCGACCTCCTGGGAGGCCACCACGGCCAGGTGGGTGCCCTGGGCGGCGGCGATGACGAACAGCCAGCACTCGGCGAGCTCGACGATCACCTGGTGCACCGGGCCGCCGTCGAAGAGCTGGCCGACGCCCCGGGCGAGCGACTGCTGGCCGGTGGCCACGGCGGCGAGGCGCTCGGCGTCGGCGCGCTCGATGGTGCGGGAGTGGCTGACCACGAGGCCGTCGTCGGAGAGCAGGACGGCGTTGCGGGTCCCGGGCACCGAGTCGACGAGTCCGTCCAGCAGCCAGTCCAGGTCCTGGTGGGTGGCGGTCGTGCGGTTCATGGCTGGTCATCCGTTCGTGTGGTTCGGGGTTCCACGGCCGGCGGGGCCCAGGGGGTGGGCGCGGGCGCGGAGGCGGGGGGACCGGCGGGCGGGTCGGGGGGAGCCGGCGTGGCGGTGGTGCGGGCGGGCAGCGGGTGTTCGCCGCTGTCCTGGGCGCGGGCGGCGCGGGACTGGCGCTGGAAGGCGCCGATGGTGGCGCCGGAGCGGCGGACGGGGCGTTCGGCCCGCTCGGGCATTTCGACGCGGCCCGCCTGCTGGAGCGGGGCACCGGCGGGCTGTCCGGCGGCCGGGTCTACCCACTCCTGCCGGGTCGGCGGCGGCACCCGCAGCTCGGCGGCCAGGCTGGCCTGGCGGACGCGCTGGGGCAGCGGCGGCTGGCCTCCCTCGACCTGGCTCACCGGCACGGCGGAGGGGTACTCGCGGGTGCGGCGCCGCTCGGCCAGCCGGTAGTGGTCGGCCGGGCGGTACTGCTCGTCGGCGTACGGGGCCTCGGCCTCGGTGACCCGGGCGTAGGCGATGTCCGGGTAGACGATGTCCGGATAGGCGGGGGCCTCCGGCGCGGGGGTGGGGCCGGAGACGGGCTGCGGCTCGGCCGGGACGACCGCGTAGGCCGGGGCCGGGTCGGCGGGGGAGCTGTGCTGGATCGGCTGCTCCGGGAGCGCGGGCTGCTGGAGCGCGGGCGGTGAGAACGCCGGTTCCGGGAACGTCCGTTCCGGGAACGCCGGTTCCGGGACGGCCGGTTCCGGGACGGCCGGGGCGGCGCACCGCACCGGCGCGCCGGCCCCGCCGGTCGTGCCGACCACGCCCACCGTGCCGACCACGCCCACCGTGCCCGCCGTCTCGCCCGGCAGCTGCCCGAAGGCGTCCACCGGGGCGACCGGCGGCCCGGCCGTGACCGCCGCCGGCGCCGCCTCGTCGGAGGCGGAGCGCACCGCCCGGCGGGAGCGCCGGACCAGCGGGATGGGCTCGACGGGGGCGGCGTCCGGGAGCCCGGCGTCGCCGTCGATGACGAGTTCGTCCGGGATGAGCACGACCACCCGGGTGCCGCCGAAGGCGGACGGCCGGAACTCGATCCTGAGTCCGGTGAGCGAGGCGAGCCGGGCGACGACGTGGAAGCCGAGCCGGATGTCGTCGGCGCGGGCGAGCACGTCGGTGCGCGGCGGGCGGCTCATCAGCTCGTTGGCCGCGTCGTACTGTTCCGGGTCCATGCCGAGGCCGCGGTCCTCGATCTCGACCGCGAGGCCGCGGCCGACCATGGCGGCCCGGACCTCGACCGGGGTGGGCGGCTTGGAGAAGGTGGTGGCGTTCTCCATCAGCTCGGCGAGCACGTGGGCGACCGGCCCGACGGCCCGTTCGGAGAGCCACGGGTGGCCCTCGACGTCGATCATGATCCGGCGGTAGTCCTGCACCTCGCCCTGGGCGGAGCGCAGCACGTCCAGCAGCGGGACGGGCTTGCGCCAGCGCCGCTGGGGCTGGCCGCCGGCCATGATGACGAGGTTCTCCTCGTAGCGGCGCAGGCGGGCGGTGAGGTGGTCGAGGTCGAACAGGCCCTCCAGGACCTCAGGGTCCTCGTGCTTGCGCTCCAGTTCGTCGAGCTTGCGCAGCTGGCGGCCGATCAGCAGCTGGGTGCGGCGGGCGATGCGCTGGAGGAGGCGTTCGAAGCCGCGGTGCTGGTCGGCCTGCCGGACGGCGGCTTCCAGGGCGGAGGCGCGGGCCAGGTTGAGGGCCTGGCCGAGGCGGGCGAGCTCGTCGGTGCCGTTGCCGTGGGCGCCGGTGGTGACGGCGCGGCTCTCGGCTTCGGCGTCGACCTGTTCGCCGCGGCCGAGGCGGTCGACCACCTCGGGCAGGGTGCGCTCCATGTCCTCGGCCTGGGTGTGGAGTTCCTTGATCCGGCGGCGCAGCGAGCGGCTGATCCGCCAGGAGGCGATGACGACCGCGATGACGGTGATCAGGCCGACGACGGCGGTCAGCACGACACGGGTGAGCAGGCCGAGGATGGTCCCCTTGCCGACCTCGACGATGGCGCTGGTGCGGGCCTCGATGGCCTTGACCAGCTGGGGGTTGAGCTGGTCGACGGCCTGGCGCCACTGGTCCTGGGCGGCGGGCAGTCTGACGGTGCCGTTGGAGTCGGCGGCGGTCGGCCGGGTCAGCTGCTGCTCGACGGCGGTCTTGGCCTGCCAGGCGGGGCTGTTCATCAGGTCGTGCCAGGCGGCGGCCTCGCCGTCCGGGACGTACGGGATGACCTGGACGGTGAACAGGTGGTCCTGGGCGCCGATCAGCTGCTGGATCTGCTGGTATTCGGCGGTGCTGAGCCGGCCGGTGGGCCAGCCGCGGGCCAGGACGGCGTCCTCGCGGGCGAGCATCTCCTTGGCCCAGAAGGAGTTGACCAGGGTCTTGGAGACCCAGGTGACCTCGCCCGCGTCGACGTGGCTGAGCGCGGTGAACAGCCGCAGGTCGACGGCGATGAGGTCGGTGTAGTAGGTGAAGACGGCCTGCTGGTCGACGGCGCCCTTGTCGACGGCGGCCCGTTCCTCGGCCAGCTTGCCCAGGGCCTGCCGGGCTTCGGCGACGGCGGTGCGGACGTCGTCGGGGGCGTTGTCGGCGGTCTCGCCGGACAGCGCCTGGAACTGGCGCACCGCGTCGTCGGTCAGCTGCCGCTGGTGGCGCAGCTGGTCGGTGTTGCCGCCGGGCCGGGCGAGCGCCTCGGCGCTGAGCCGGCGCTCCTCCTGGAGGTTGTAGTAGACGATGTTGGACGGCTGGCCGGCCTTCTGGGCGAGCATGCCCTGGGCGGCCTGGCGCTGGAAGTCGAAGACGGTCTCACCGCTGGTCACCGCCCAGAGCGCGACCAGGGCGAGGCTGGGGACGACGGCCAGGACGAGCAGCGCCGTCCGCAGGGACAGGCGTGGACGCCTGCGGGGGGTCTTCGGCGTCCGGGGCCGCCGATTCGCACGCGCGCGCAGAGCAGACTCCTTGGGGCTGGCGGCCGACCGGTGAGGGGCTGGCCGTCCGGGCACGGGCTTTCACGGGCTTCTTGTACGGGCTTTTTGACGAAGCGATACTAGTCATATCGTGTGATTGGAGTGAAAGCCTGTTCGCCACCTGGGTGGTGCTTGTGCACCAGCTCGACACAATGTCACCCGCACGTTGACGGTTTGTGCCCGAAGCAGCCGGGTTCGGACCTGCCTGACACAGTGTCGGCCCGGCCCGCGGCCGCTGGATGGCCGCCGTGTGAAAACTGTGTGACGCCCCGTCCGGCAGCCCCAGCCGGCCCGGGCCTGCCTCAGCGAGGGCTGAGCAGCCGCGACCGCGTCGACTCCAGCTCCGCCGCCAGCACCCGGCCCGCCGCCACCGGATCGCCCTCGTGCAGCGCCCGGACGAGCTCCGCGTGCGAGGCGTACCCCTGGTTCGGGTCCCCCTCGCGCAGCCCGAGGAGCCCGACCAGGGCGACCAGGTGCTCCCGCAGGACCGGCGCGAACTGGGCGAAGAGGTCGTCCAGGACGGGGTTGTGGGCGGCGGCCACGATCGCCGTGTGCAGGGCGATGTCGGCGTCCACGAAGGCCGCGTCATCCGCCCCGCCGGCCGCCAGCCGGGCGGCCAGGGCGGTGTCGACGGCGGCGAGGTCGGCCTCCGTGCGGCGCTCGGCGGCCAGCCGGGCGGCCTGCACCTCGACCATCGTCCGCACCTCGTAGACGTGCGCCAGCTCGGCGGTGCGCAGTCGGGTGGCCCAGTCCCCGACGGTCGGGCGGTCGGCGGTCACGAACACCCCGGCGCCCTGGCGGGCGTGCACCATCCCGGCCGCGGCGAGGGTGCGCAGCGCCTCCCGGACGGTCGAGCGGCCGACGCCCAGCTCCTTGGCGAGTGCCACCTCGCCGGGCAGCCGGCCGCCGACCGGCCACTCGCCCGACCGGATCCGCCGCTCGATCAGCGCGGCGGCCTGTTCGGCGAGGGGGGAGGGGCGGAGCGGGAGCATCGTCGTCACCTGTCAGGTTGTCTGAGGACTTCTGTCATGGTTACTCTACCCGGCATGCAGTCGTGGAGCGCTCTCCTTCTCGGTGGCCGCAGCGGGGCGTGACCGTGACCGGCACCCCGCTGCGGGGCGCCGTCCTGCCGGTCTCCGGAACAACCCGTTCCGGTACCCGAGTCGAGGACCCCGAGGACACCCGATGCGATTCCCGACCCTGCACGCCCCCACCGGCCCCACCCCGGCCGGCGCCCCCGCCTGGAACCCCCAGCGCGGCGGCGCCATGCCCTCCCACCGCTACCGCCCCGCCCACGAGCGGGTCCACGTCCCCGCCCTGCTGCGCCGCTGGCCCGGCCGCAGGATCGAGCGGGCCCCGCTGTGGGTGCCCGTCGACCTGCGCGACGGCAACCAGGCGCTCGCCGAGCCGATGGACCCGGCGCGCAAGCAGCGCATGTTCGACCTCTTCCTGGCCATGGGCTTCAAGGAGATCGAGGTCGGCTACCCCTCCGCCAGCCGCACCGACTTCGACTTCGTCCGCCGGCTCGCCGAAGCGCCCGGGGCGCTGCCCGAGGACGTCACCGTGGTCGTCTTCACCGCCGCCCGGGCCGACCTCATCGACCGCACCTTCGAGGCCGTCCAGGGCCTGCCGAACGTCGTCGTCCACCTCTACACCGCCACCGCGCCGCTGTGGCGGGACGTCGTCCTCGGCAAGGACCGGGCCGAGCTGAGGGCGCTGATCACCGCGGCGGCCGAACGGATGGCCCGGCTCGGCGAGGGCCGGGACGGCCTGCGGTTCCAGTTCTCGCCCGAGGTGTTCAACCTGACCGAGCCGGACTACGTGCTGGAGGTCTGCAACGGCCTGACCGAGCTGTGGGACGCGAGCCCCGACCGGCCCGTCGTCCACAACCTGCCGGCCACCGTCGAGATCGCCACCCCCAACGTCTACGCCGACCAGATCGAGTACGTGGACCGGCACCTGGCCCGGCGCGACTCCGTCATCCTCTCCGTCCACCCCCACAACGACCGGGGCACCGGCGTCGCCTGCGCCGAACTGGCCGTGCTGGCCGGCGCCCAGCGGGTCGAGGGCTGCCTGTTCGGCAACGGCGAGCGCACCGGCAACGTCGACCTGGTCACCCTGGCGCTCAACCTCCACACCCAGGGCGTCGACCCGATGCTCGACCTCTCCGACATCGACACCATCCGACGCACCGTCGAGCACTGCAACCGGCTCCCGGTGCACGAGCGCCACCCCTACGCGGGGGACCTGGTGCACACCGCCTTCTCCGGCACCCACCAGGACGCCATCAAGAAGGGCTTCGCCCAGCACGCCAGGACGGCCGCCGAACTCGGCCTGCCCGAACGGCAGGCGCCCTGGTCGGTGCCGTACCTGCCGATCGACCCGGCCGACCTCGGGCGGGACTACGAGGCGGTGATCCGGGTCAACAGCCAGTCCGGCAAGGGCGGTATCGCCTATCTGCTGCAGACCGCGGCCGGACTGGAGCTGCCCCGGCGGCTGCAGATCGAGTTCGCCAGGGTGGTCCAGGAGGCGACGGACGACAGCGGGCGGGAGGTGACCGGCGAGGAGCTGTACGCGCTGTTCCGGGCCGAGTACCTGGACGCCGGCGCCGCCCGGACCTGGCGGATCGACGGCGACCGGGCGGAGGTGGACGGCCGCCCGGGCCGCGGCGCCGGGCCGGTGGACGCCGTCGCGGACGCGGTGGGGGTGGAGGTGCTCTCCTTCACCGAGCACAAGGTCGGGGGCAGCCCCGACGCGATCGCCTACGTCGAGGCCCGGGTCGGCGGCGCGGTGGTCTGGGGCGTCGGCCGGGACGCCTCGGTGCTCACGGCCGGCGTACGGGCGGTGCTGAGCGCCGCCGACCGCGGGGCATCCGGAGGCGCCGTCCCCGGCACGGCCCCCCGCCCCGCCCGCGGCACGGTCCCCCGCCCCGCCCGCGGCACGGCCTCCGGACGCGGAAAGGCATGATGGGGCGATGAGTTCACCCCTTCCCGCACGAAGCATCGCGGTCGCCGAAGCGCTGGCGGCGGCCGGCGTCGCCGGTGAGATCGTCGTCCTGCCCGACTCCGCCCGTACCGCGGCCGAGGCCGCCGCAGCCATCGGCTGCAACGTCGGGGCGATCGCCAACAGCCTGGTGTTCAGCTGCGACGGCGAACCCCTTCTGGTGATGACCAGCGGCGCCCACCGGGTCGACACCGCCCACCTGGCCGCCGAGTTGGGTGCGAGCCGGATCACCCGGGCCTCCACCGACCAGGTCCGCGAGGCCACCGGCCAGGCCATCGGCGGCGTCGCCCCCACCGGGCACCCGGCGCCGCTGCGCACCGTCGTCGACACCGAGCTCCAGCAGTACGAGGTGCTGTGGGCGGCGGCCGGGCACCCGCACACCGTCGTGCCGATGACGTACCAGGAGCTGCTGGAGGTCACCGGCGGCACGGCGATGGCCGTCGTACCGCCCTCGGCGGCCGGCAGCTGACGGCTGACGGCTGAGGTCGTCACGGCCCACCGCCGTCCCGGCGGTGGGCCGTTGCCGTGCGGAGCGTCCCTGGGACGCCCGGGGAGCCCGGGCCGCAGGCGGCTCCCCGGACGGGCGGCGTCCCAGGGACGGGGAAGCGCTAGCGGGACGCCGTCAGCGGCTCCTAGCGTCGGTCGGGTCGAAAGCGGCCGGTCACGGACCGCGCACCTCACCCCGGGAGACCCCACCAGTGTTCACGTCATCGTTGTTCAAGCGCGCCGCAGTGGTCGCGGCTTCCGCAGGGCTCGCGTTCGTCGCGCTGGGCGGCACGGCCAGCGCCAGCTCCACGGCCGGCGACATCTCCATGTACGACAGCGGCATCGGCGTCAAGTGCGTCCAGATGGCGCTGAACGACTCGAACGTGCACGCCGGCCTGAAGGTCGACGGCATCTTCGGCCAGCACACCAAGGACGCCGTGATGCAGTTCCAGCGGACGAACACCGCCAAGGCGGGCTGGTCGCTCGACGTCGACGGCATCGTCGGCCACAACACCGGCTCCGCGATGATGGAGATCATCGTCCACAACGAGCACGACTGGGGCAACACCTGCTGGGAGAACATGCCCACCTGACGGGCCTGCCCCACTCCGCTTCCCCTCCCCCTCCCGCACTCAGTGAGGAATTCGTCAATGAAGCGCATCCCGGCCATCGTCGCCGCGATGTTCGCCGCGCTGCTCGCGGCCGTGCTCGTCGCTCCGGCCGCCCAGGCCGCGAGCTGGCCCCTCGTCCGCAACGGCGACCGCGGCGACAACGTCACGACGGTCCAGTACCTGCTGGCCGCCCGCGGCTTCGCGACCGGCGTCGACGGTGCCTTCGGCCCCGGCACCGAGGACAAGGTCAAGAGCTTCCAGAGCGCCAACGGCCTGACCCCGGTCGACGGCATCGTCGGCGGGGACACCTGGTCCAAGCTGATCGTCACCGTCCGCAGCGGCGACCACGGCGACGCCGTCAAGGCCCTCCAGGTCCAGCTGAACGCCCACGGCGCCGGCCTCGGCGTCGACGGTGCCTTCGGCCCCGGCACCGACGCCAAGGTGCGCAACTTCCAGCAGTCCGCGGGCCTGACCCCGGTCGACGGCATCGTCGGCCCGGCGACCTGGGGCGCCCTGCTCGGCGGTGGCGGCAGCACCGGTGGCTCCGGCGGCGGCAGCGGTGACAAGCTCACCCAGTCGCAGGCCGCCTCGATCTTCTCGGCCGCCGGCATCACCTGGTCCTCCTCGGGCAACTGCTCCGACCGCACCAGCAGCAGCTGCACCTCCTTCGACGGCCTGCGCCGCGCCTCGGCCGGCGGCGCCGTCAACTTCAAGCACGCCAGCAACTGCGCGGTGAACATCACCGGCGGCACCGAGACCGGCCACGCCAGCGGCACCTACAGCCACGGCACCGGCTACAAGCTGGACTTCGGCATGTCGAGCTGCATCACCGACTACATCCACGGCAACTTCTCGCACAGCGGCACCCGCGGCGACGGCGCCGACCTGTGGACCGCCCCCTCCGGCAACATCTACGCCAACGAGGGCAGCCACTGGGACGTCACCTTCATGAACTGACGCCCGCGGAGCGCCTCCTGCGAGGCGCCACGCAGGGGCAGGGCCACCGGACACCTCCGGTGGCCCTGCCCCGTTCTGCTCCCATGGCGCCGGGCGTCGTCCACGACGGCGGACACTGGGGCACGGGCCGCCCACCAGGCCGGTCCCTTCGCACGGTTGACGAGGAGCCGACGTGTCCGCCCTGCTCATCCTGAACTACGACGTCACCGACCCCGAGCGCCTGGACGCCTACCGCCGGGCCGCCACCCCCGTCCTGCTGGGCCCCGGGGAGCTGGTCGCCAGCACCGACCGGACGGTCCACCTGGGCGAGGGCGACCGCCCGCCCGGCGGCACCCACACCGTCGTGCTGCGCTTCGCCGACGCCGAACAGGCCCGCGCCGTCTACGAGTCGGAGGCCTACCGGGAGCTGCTGGAGGAGCGCCTGGCGGCCACCGTCCCGTTCGCGGCGATGATCGTGCCCGCCCGCTGAGGCCTCCGTCAGCGAAGCTGCTGCCGGGCGGCCTTCTTGGCCTCCGCCTTCGCCCGCAAGGCCACCGCCTTGGGGGAGTCGCCGTACCACCACCACGTGTACCCGGCGCTCGCCAGGAACAAGGCCACGAAGCCGAAGAAGAACGGATTGAGCGCAAAATGACCGCCGTTGGCCAGGCGGGAGAGGATCGAGCAGGTGAGGAGGATCGCGCCGATGAGCAGGGTGGACAGCGTCTTCTTGGTGCGGAGGTTCATGCCGCGCACTGTAGGGCCCCGCAGCGGTGTTGACCAAGTGTCACGACAGAACGGGGATACCGGGGCTGATCTGCTGAAATGCCGCCATTCGATCGGCGCGGACCCCTCCCCTCGGCCAGCCGGGGCGCCGCGTCGTACGCGCGCCACCGACAGTGCCGGTGGCGCGCGGGTTGCAGGCGGTGTCAGGGCGTACGAACCGGTTCCTTGCCGGCGGCCGGGGTGGTGCGCGGCGTCGGCGCCGCAGCCGGCCGGAGCAGGACGGCGCAGGCGAGGGCGGCCAGCAGGGCGAGCGAGGCCGCGACGATCAGGCAGAGCCGCAGGCCGTCCAGGAAGGAGCCGCTGAGGGCGGTCAGGGCCTGGCCGGTGGCGGGGCCGAGGTCCAGCCCGGCGACGGCGCCGAGCCCCTGTTCCCGGGCGACGTCGACGACGTGGCCGCCGACCCCGGCCGGCACCCCGGCGTCCGCCAGCCGCCCGGGCAGGGCGTCCACGGCCCGGGTGGTGAGCAGGGCGCCGAGGACGGCCGGGCCGAGGGCGCCGCCGACCTGGCGGAAGGCGTTGTTGCCGGCCGCGGCCATGCCGGCCAGGTGGTGCGGGACGGCGGAGACGGCGGAGGCGGTCATCGGGGTGAGGACGGCGCCCAGGCCGAGGCCGAGCAGCAGCAGCCGCCAGGCGATCGAGCCGAAGGAGGTGTGGGCGTCGAGGTCGGTCAGCGACAGCAGCGAGCCGGCCGTGACGACGAGTCCGCCGGTGATCAGGATCCGGGCGGACACCCGGTGCATCAGGCGCCCGACCGGCAGGCTGGCGGCCAGCGAAGCCCCCGTCACCATGACCATCCGGAAGGCCGCCTGGAGGGTGGTCAGGTGCTGCACCAGGCCGAAGTACAGGCTGAGCACGAAGAAGAAGCCGATCAGCCCCAGGAAGCTGATCATGGCGACCAGCGAGGTGGCGGTGAAGGCCGGGCTGCGGAACAGGGCGAGGTCGATCATCGGGCCGGCGCTGCGCCGCTCCACGGCCACGAAGGCGACCGCGGCGACCGCCCCCAGCACCAGGGCGGCCACCGTCGCGGGCTCCCCGAAGCCGTTGGCGCCGCCCTCGATGACGCCGTAGACCACGGCGGTGACGGCGACGGCCGCGCTGATCTGGCCCGGCCAGTCGAGCCGGCGGCCGTGCGGGGCGCGCGAGTCGGGCAGCAGGAAGGCGGCGACGCCCAGCACGATCAGCGACACCGGGACGGGCAGCAGGAAGATCCAGCGCCAGGCCACGTGCTCCAGCAGCACGCCCGCGATCAGCGGGCCCACGGCCAGCGAGGCCAGCAGGGACATCGCCCACAGCCCGATGAACCTGCCGCGCTCCCGGTGGTCGGGCACCGCGTGGCTGATCAGCGCCAGCGTGGTGGGCAGCAGGGCCGCCGCGCCGAGCCCGGAGGCGGCCTGCCCGGCCCACAGGGCCTGCACCGAGCCCGAGTTCACCGATATCGCCGCGCCGACGGCGCACAGCGCCATGCCCGCCTGGAACACCCGCTTGCGGCCGTGGACGTCACCCACCACGCCGGTGGTCAGGATCAGCGCGGCCATCGGCAGCACGAACGCGTCCGACACCCAGGACAGTTGGGCGGTGGACGCGCCGAGCGCCCGCTGGATCGCGGGCAGGCTCACCGACACGGTGGTGACGGGCAGGTAGGCGACGAAGACGCCCAGGCAGGCCATGACGAGGATGACAGCCCGTCCGGTCCTGGGGCCTTGCATCGTTGCGGAGTTCACGGAGGTCTTCCTTCGGCTGCGGAGGTGCCGTACGGGCACCGGCGGCGGTGAGGGCGCCGCCGTGTCCGGCGCGCGCCCGCTCACGGGCCGGGCGCACCGGCCGGGCCGCGCGGCCCGCACCGGCCACCGGTCGCCCGCGGAGCCGCCGACCAGCTTCGCCCCGACGGGTGCAGGATCCCCAGGCGATCCCGGGGGATGCGATGAAACCTCCGTTCCGGGCGGTGTCCGTGTGATGATTCCGCCATGCCCGATGACCTCGACCGCAAAATCATCCACGGACTCCACTACGGCCCGCGGGTCCCCTTCCGCCGCCTCGCCGAGGTCATCGGGGTCTCCGAGCAGACCGTGGCCCGCCGCTACACCGCCCTGCGCCGCAGCGGAGTCCTGCGCGTCGTCGGCCTCAGCTCCCCGGACGCGCACGGCCTGGCCCAGTGGATCGCCCGGCTGCGCTGCCGCCCCGCCGCCGTCGGCCCGCTCGCCGACTCCCTCGCCCGCAGGCCCGACGTCGCCTACGTCGGCATCGCCTCCGGCGGATCGGAGATCAACTGCATCATCCGCTCACCGGCCGGCAGCGGCCGCGACGACGTCCTGCTGCGGCAGCTCCCCAAGGCCGCCTCCGTCCTCGACATGAGCGTCGTGCTGCTCCTCCACTCCTTCGGCCCCGAGCGCGCGGCCGGCTGGACCGGCGGCGAGGGCTCCCTCACCGAGGAGCAGGTCCGGCAGCTCGCCGCCGAGCGCCCCGACCCCGTCGGGCCCCCGCTCACCCCGACCGACGACGACCTCCCGCTCCTCGCGGCCCTCGCCGAGGACGGCCGCGCCTCCCACACCCACCTCGCCGAGGTCACCGGCTGGTCGAAGCCCCGCGTCGCCCGCCGCATGGAAGCCCTGGAGTCCTCCGGCTCCCTCGTCTTCGACGTCGACACCCTCCCCGAACGCCTCGGCTACGAACTCAACGCCACCGTCTGGCTCCAGGTCGACCTCTCCCGGCTGCACCGGATCGGCGAGGAGATCAGCCGCCATGACGAGGTCGCCTTCGTCGGGGCCGTCAGCGGCCGGCACAACATCATGGCCGTCGTGTTCTGCAAGGACACCCCGGACTTCTACCGCTACCTGAGCACCCGCCTCGCCCAGATCGAGGGCATCCGCGGCTACGAGATCAGCGTCCGCGTGCGCCGCCTCAAGCAGGCGGCCTCCCTGATCCACCACGGGCGGCTGATCCACCCCGCCCTGGGGTGACGGGTGCTGGGGTCACCGGTGCTGGGGTGACCGGTGCTGCGGCGCCGGCCTGCCGGTGGGCGCGGCCGGCCGGGCCGGGTGTCCGCTACTTCTCGTACGCGGTCCACTGCTGGTTCGGGGCGCCGACCGACAACTCGGTGGTCACCCGCTGGTCCTGCCCGTTGGCCTGGAGGACGTAGTCCAGGTACTTCACGCTGGCGATGGCGGTGGCGTCCACGCTCGGTTCGACGATCCACCGCTGGGCGAGGTTGGTCGCATCGCAGTTCTGCTGGGTGACGGCCTTGCCGGGGCCGGCGGCAGCGAGGCACTTGCCGTAGTGGGTGCCCTTGATGGTGAAGGTGCCGTTGCCGAGCGGGGTGAGGGTCCACACCTGGTAGGTGAGGCCGGGGTCGCGGGTCCAGACGTCGCTTCCGAGGTACTCGTCCAGGTTGTTGAAGTCGCTCTGGACCTGGAGGGAAGCGGTGACCGGGACGGCGGCGGTGGCCGTTCCGCAGTTCAGGACGGCGCCGCCGGTGAGGGAGGCGGTCGCCACGAGGGTGGCGACGGCCTTCTGGGTGATGCGCACTGCTTCTCCTAGTTCGAGGGGCCGGCGAGCCCGGAGTGGGCCCGCCCGGCCGCGAAACTAGGGGCGTGAGGGAGGTCGTTTGTGGACGACTCGATGAGGGTAGGCCAAGTGGTTCCGACGTTTCACTGGGAAAGCGCAGCCGGGGCGGTCGCGAGGGTGAGGAAGGACTCCCAGGCGGCGGGGGCGAAGGTCAGGTGGGGGCCGCTCCTGTCCTTGGAGTCGCGCACGTGGACGGCGGTGGTGGTCTCGGCGACCTCGACGCAGGCTCCGCCTTCGTTGCCGCTGTGGCTGCTCTTGCGCCAGGCGATCTCGACGCATTCGCCGCCTTCGTTGCTGCTGTGGCTGCTCTTGAACCAGGCCAGTTCGCTGGTCATATGTCCCCCCGGTCGGTGGGATGGCGCGGTCGGTCCGACGGTACGGCACCGGCCCTCCGCTGGGTAGCGGCGGGCCGGTGTCCGACTGCTCGTCACTTCACGTAGGGGGTCCACTGCTGGTTCGTGGTGCCGAGTGACAACTCGGTGGTGGCGGGCCGGTCCAGACCGTTGGCCTGGAGGACGGTGTCCAGGTACTTCGCGCTCGCGATGGCAGTGAAGTCCAGGCCCGGGTCGAGGTACCACCGCTGGGCGAGGTCGTTCGCATTACAGGGCTTCTGGGTGACGTTCGCCCCGAGGCCGTTGCTCGCGACGCACTTGCCGTAGTGGGTGCCCTTGATGGTGAAGGAGCCGTCGCCGATCGGGGTGAGGGTCCAGTTCTGGTAGGTGAAGCCGGGGTCGCGGGTCAGCACGTTGGTGCCGAGGTACTCGTCCAGGTTGGTGTTGTCGCTCTGGGCCTGGAGGGAGGCGGTGACCGGGACGGCGGCCGTGGCGGTGCCGGAGTCGAGGACGGTGATGCCGGAGAAGGAAGCGGCCGCCGCGAGGATCGCGACGGCCTTGTGGGCGATGCGCACTGCTGCTCCTGGATTCGAGGTAGTCGCGAGCCCGTTCGGTCGGGCCCGTTCAGCCGCGAAGCTAGGTGTGTGGCGGTGTGGTTCGTCCGCAGTTCGGGAGGTGTCGGCCCGAGCGGTTACGGGGTTTCACCCGGATAGCGCAGGTGAGGTCTGGTCAGACCTCGGCGGTGGCGGCGTACTTCACGAACGCCTGCCACGCGGCCGGCTCGAAGGCGAGCTGGGGGCCGCTCTTGTCCTTGGAGTCACGCACGTGGACGGTGCCGGGCGTCCCGGCGACCTCGACGCACTGAGCTTCCTCGTTGGTGCTGTAGCTGCTCTTGAACCACGCAAGCTCGGCCATCTCTACCGCTCTCCCAGAATCTGTTCGATCAGGGCCAGGGACTCGCTCAGCCCCAGGGCCTGAGCCCGGATGCTGCTGTACCGTGCGGCCATATTACGGACTTCCACCGGGTCCGTGATCAATCGATTTACGTGCTGCGCGGCCGCGTAGCCGATCTGTGGCTTGCCGCCGGGCGGCGTGAGGATCGTGAACGAGCCGCCCATTCCCGCGTGGTTCATTCGGTCGAGCGGCATGATCTGGAGCTCGGGGCCTCGCATCTCGCCGACCTTGAGCAGGTGTTGGAGCTGCTCCCGGTGTACGTCCCATCCGCCCAGAGGGCGCCGGAGCACACTCTCGTCAAGCACCCACGTCACGACCGGCATGGGCCAGCGCGCGAGGATCTCCTTTCGAGCGAGCCGAACCGCCACCCATTCGTCGATCTTCTCCGGCGAGAGCAGAGGCCGGCGCATCTCGTACAAGGTGCGGATGTACGACTCGGTCTGGAGCAGTCCTGGAACCACCATCGTGCTGTACTCGTGGATCTCGATGGCCCGGTTCTCCTCCACGGTGAAGGCCTTGGAGAAGGCCGGGTGCCGCTCGCTGACCCGGATCTTCGCCTTCATCACGTCGTCCGCGACGACCTTCAACGCGCCACGGGCGTCCAGGAGGTCGTCCACCACCGTCAGGAACTCGATCCTCGGAGTCCGGACGCCGCGCTCGATCGCGCCGACCATCTCCTCGCTGTAGCCCGACATCTTGGCCAGTTGCTTCTGCGTGAGCCCCGCCCGCTCGCGGAAGAACTTGATCAGCTTCCCGACCGCGCTGTAGAACTCCGCGACCCCGTCCGAGTTCTCCGCCGTCTCGCCGTCGTCGAAGACCGTGCGCTCGACGCCACCCACGGCAATCACCCGCCCTTTCGATTGACCTGGGCCACTTACAAGCCGACCCTCCGCACCCGTACAGGTACTCTCCGTGCCTGCTGGATCCATGGTCAGCGTACGTCCGCCCCGCCACGCTTTCTTCCATGACGACCGAAATCCCCCTCGACAGACCCCGACCCCACACCACCGTCCTCGCCGCCACCCCCAAGGGCGTCGGACTGTGCCGACGCATCGCGAGGCGTCAACTCACCTGCTGGGGAGTGAACTCCACGCACATCGACGCGTTCCACTCGGCGCTCCTGATCGTCGCGGAGCTGGCCACCAACGCCGTCCTGCACGGACGCGTTCCGGGGCGCGGGTTCGAGCTGCACCTCTCCCTCACCACCACCGTGCGCCGGGGCACCACCCTTCGCATCGAGATCAGCGACCCCAGGGGTGACAGGCTCCCCGTCCTCCTCACCGCCCCCACGTCCCACTCCCAGTCGGGCCGGGGCCTGATCCTCGTCGACGCCCTCAGCGATCGCTGGGGCACCATCCCCCGCCACCCCAACGCCAAGACCGTCTGGGCCGAACTCGACCTCACCGATGCCGATGCCACCCCCGATGCCGACTGAACCCCGCCATAGCGAAGCCCCGGGCGGTGCCACCCTCTGCACCCTCCTCCCCTTCGCGCTCCTCCTCGCCCTGCTCGCCTGGGCCTACCCCCTCACCGCACCCCGGCCCGACCGCAACCACCCTGCCCCGCACCCCACTTCAAGCTCGACCCCGTGAAGCACGAGGAGTGGGAAGTCGGCCCCGCCGACTTCCCACTCCTCCCGCCGACCGCCTCGACCACCGCGTCCGCGTACTCGGCCAGCCCGGCCGACTCGTCCTCGCACGGGAGGTCCGCTGCGATCACCTCGTGGCCCCGGTCCCGCAACTCGGCCGCCAGCGGCCCCCAGTACCACGCGTCGGCGCCCGCGCCGTGGATCGGTACGTACGTCGCCACCGTGCCCCCCTCCGTCGTTCCGGAACCCGACCGTCTCCGACGGGGCCTGACGATCCCTCATGAACGGCAAAGTCAGGTGCCGGACGCCCTGGCGTCGCCTAGGATCCGTCCGCATGGATCGACACATGTCCGGCGGTCTCGGCCCCGTGGACAGTCATGCCGCCCGCTGCCGGGAACGGGGCGACGCCGAGCACCGCAGGAGCATCCGGCTCCACCCCGTCCATCCCGACCGGAACCTGGTGCTGTACGTCCAGCGGATCGAGGCGGCCGGGTGGCAGCTGACGGAGCAGGCCTTCAGCGACGACGGGGCCCACCGGCGCTGCTCGATGCGCTTCGCCCGTACCACCGGTTGATCGGGCCTCAGGCCAGCGCGCCGAGGGCGTGGAGGCCGGTGCGGCTGCTGCGGTAGACGGTCGGACCGGCGGCGGCCAGCGAGACGTAGGTGAACTCGGTGTCGGAGCGGAGCTTCTCCGGGGCGTCCTGCCAGCGCGGGCTGCCGGTGTCGAGGTCGAAGGCGAACAGCCGGTCGTCGTTGGTGCCGACGTACGCGACGCCGTTCGCGGCGGTCATCGAACTCTGCCCGCGGCCCAGGCCCAGGGTCACGGTGGCCGTCCAGCGCGGCTCGCCGGTCTCCGTGTCCATCCCGACCAGGTGTCCTCCGCTGAGGAGGCAGACCGTCCCGCCCGCGGGCGCCAGCGGGCAGTTGCCGGAGCCGTGCTGCGTGCGCTGCCAGCGGACCCGGCCGGTGGCCGCCTCCAGCGAGCAGACCCACGTGGTGGTCGGGGTTCCGCCGGCGCAGGTCAGCAGGACTGCGCCCTGGTGGACGACGGGGGTGCTCCTGACGCCGGGGACGCTCTCCTGCACCCAGCGCTGCTCGCCGGTGCGTGCGTCGAAGGCGCGGACCCCGACCCCGCCGCTGTACACGGTGCCGCCGTCCGCGGCCAGGAAGTCCCCGGCGCCGGACGCCTTGCTCCAGCGTGCCTCGCCGGTGGCGGGGTCGTGGGCGTGGAGTGCGCCCCCGTGGACCGCGAACACGGCACCGCCGCCGACGGCGATCGGGGTCTGCTCTGCGGGGAGGTCGGCCCACTCGGGCGCCGGCACCTGCCAGTGCACCTCACCGGTGGCGGCGTCCAGCGCCTGCAAGCCGGTCGAGGTGGCCGCGTACACCGCGCCGTCACCCGTCGTCGCCGGACGGCCGCTCGTGTAGCCGGAGGCGGCGTCGGCCGAGTCGACCACCCGGCTCCAGCGGACGGCGCCGGTGCGGGGGTCGAGCGCGCGCATGGTGCCGTCGGACCCGGAGACGTAGAGGCCCTGCTGCGGGCCGTCCGCCAGTACGAGCCGCCCGTTCGCGGCCGTCGTGCTCCAGAGCCGGGGGCCGCGCTCGCCGTCCCGCTCCGCCCACCACCGGGCCCCGCCCGCGACGGAGAGGGCGCCGATTCCGCCCGCAGCGCTCAACAGCAGTCGCCTCCGGTTGATCTGGGGGCGGGCCGGCTGGTTCTGGGCTGCTGCGTCGGTTGTCACCTTGTACATGACTTCCGACCTGGCCCGATGGTTCCCGCGGGCACCCGTCCTCGGTGGGTGTTCGGAGGAGGCCGGGAAGCCCGGTGGCGGTCGGGGCGGGGATCGGGGAAGCTCGGGCGCATGGTTTCGGTATTGCAGAACGTGGCGATCGACTGCGCCAACGCCTATGAGCTGGCCCAGTTCTGGAGCAAGGTCACGGGCCGTCCGCTCGGCAAGGACGACAAGCCCGGTGACGAGGCGGTGGAGGTGGTGCTCGCGGAGGGGCCGGTGCTGTTCTTCGCCCAGGTGCCCGAACCCAAGACGATCAAGAACCGCTTGCACCTCTGTCTGCGCCCCGAGGACTCGCGCGACCGGGAGGTGGAGCGGCTGCTGGGACTCGGTGCCACCCTTCTCGCCGACCACCGCGAGCCCGACGGCGGCGGCTGGGCCGTCCTCGCCGACCCCGAGGGCAACGAGTTCTGTGTCCTGCGCAGCGCGGCCGAGCGGGCCGCCATGGAGGCCTGACCCGGCCGGCCGGAGTGGGAAGTCGGCTCCGTCGACTTCCCACTCCTCGTTCCCGGTTCCGTGCCGCCCGGTAGTACCGGGCGCGTGCAGGGATCACCAGTGGATGTTTCGCGCCCGTACGCCCCGCGCCCGTCAATGCAGGTGCAGTGCCGCCAGTTCCTCCGCCGTCAGTACGAGGCCGGCCGCCGCAGCGGAGTCGCGGATGGACGCCGGGCGGCGGGCGCCGGGGATCGGGAGGACGGTGGGGGACTGGGCGAGGTGCCAGGCGAGGCAGACCTGGTGGGGGCTGACGCCCCGGGCGCGGGCGACGGTGTGGAACGGGGTGTCCGTCGCGGGTGCGGCGCTTCCCGGGTCGTCGACGGCACTGGCGGAGATGCCGCCGAGGGGGCTCCAGGGGAGGAAGGCCAGGCCGAGTTCGGTGCACAGGTCGAGGGTGTCGCGGCTGGCGGTGTACGCAGGGGAGAAACGGTTCTGCACGGAGACCAGGTACGGGCCGAGGATCTCCCGGGCGGTGCGGATCTGCGCGCGGTCCACGTTCGAGACGCCGACCATCCGCACCGTCCCGGCGTCGACCAGCTCGCGCAGCGCGCCGACCGAGTCCGCGAACGGCACCGCCGGGTCGGGCTTGTGCAGCTGGTAGAGGCCGATGGCCTCGACCCCGAGCCGCGCGGCCGAGGCCTGGGCGGCCCGGCGCAGGTGGCGCGGGTCGCCGTCGACCGTCCAACTGCCGTCGCCGGGACGGCCCCGGCCGCCCTTGGTCGCCACCAGGACGCCGTCCGTGCCGCCGCCGTAGCTCGCCAGCGCCCGGGCGACCAGGTGCTCGTTGTGGCCGAGCTCGTCCGCGTGCCAGTGGTAGGAGTCGGCGGTGTCGATCAGCGTCACGCCCGCGTCGAGAGCGGCGTGGACGGTGGCGATCGCCTGCCCCTCGTCGGGGCGGCCCTCGACGGACAGCGGCATCGCACCGAGGCCGATGGCGCCGACGGTCAGGCCACCCACCGTGCGGGTGAGGGGGGTTGCCGGTATCGCGGTCATGCGCGGGCCTCCTTGACGGCCTGGGGCAGCCAGTCGGTGACGGGGGAGAAGCGGAATCCCTCGCGGGCCGACCGGCCGGTGTCCATCGCGTAGCAGCGGTCGAAGGAGAACGGGCTGGGCTCGTCCGCGTCGCTCGCGGTCAACTCCGGTTCGGCGCCCACCACCTGGCCGACGATGTCGCACAACTCCCGTACGTCCAGCGCCTCCGGGGAGGCCGCGTTGACCGGCCCGGTGAAGTCCGCCCCGGCCGCCCAGGCCAGGAAGCGGGCGATCTCCGGCGCGTGGACGAAGGTCGCGCGCTGCGGCGCGGGGTGCACGGCCACCGGCCGGCCGGCGGCGATCCGCTCCACGTAGTGGGCCAGCCGCCCGGTGAAGTCGGCGCCGCCGAGGACGTGCGCGGTGCGGACGGTGACGAGGTCGAAGGGCGCCAGCCGGGTGAGCAGGGCCTCCGCCTGGCGCTTGCCCTCGGCGTAATGGCTGCTCCGGAACTCCTCGTCCGACCAAGGGAGTTGCAGGTCGACCCGCTCGGCCGAGAGGTCGAGCGCCTGCTCCGGCAGCGGCGGGCCGTCGGGGCGGCCGAGGTGGGCGTAGACCTCGACGGTGGAGGTGAGCAGGTAGCGCGGGGTGCGGTCGGCGAACACCCGGGCGGCGACGGCCGCCTGGACGGGCGAGTAGCAGACCTGGTCCACGACGGCGTCGAAGCGCCGGTCGCCGAGCGCGGCGCTCAGCGCGGCCTCGTCGTCGCGGTCGGCCGGCAGGTGGGTCACGCCGCGCGGGGCCGGGGCCGAGCCGCGGTTGACGACCGTCACCGCCGCGCCCGCGTCGCGGAGTTCCTCGATCATCATCCGCCCGAAGTACCGGCTGCCGCCGATCACGCACACGTCCACGTTCCCTGGATCCCTTTCGTGCCGCCCTGTTCCGTCCCGTCCCGTTCCGTTTCGTTTCGTTTCGTACGGTGCGGTCCGGCTCTGGTGATCATCCTGCCGTGAGCCGGACGACAGCAGTAGTGTTCGGCTGGAGCCCCCGTCATAAGGAGAACTGTTGATCGACGTCCAGCGGCTGGCCGTCCTGCGGGAAGTCGCCCGCCGTGGCAGCTTCAACCAGGCGGCCCAGGCCCTGCACTGCACCCCCTCGGCCGTCTCCCAGCAGGTCGCCGCCCTGGAACGCGGCCTCGGCTCGCCCGTCGTGGAGCGCTCCACCCGGGGCGTCACCCTCACCGAGACGGGCCGCCTCCTGGTCGAGGCCGCCGACGCGATCGCCGCCGAACTCGCCGACACCCGCGAGCGCATCGCCCGGCTGAGCGCCGAGCGGACCGCCCTGACCGTCGCCACCTTCGCCAGCGGCGGCCGACGCCTGCTGCCCGCGGCGCTCGCCGGCTTCGCCGCCGACCACCCGGAGGTGGAACTGTCCATCCTGGAGGCGGAACCGGAGGACAGCCTGCCCGCCGTCCGGGAGGGGCGGGCCGACCTCGCCCTCGCCTACCACCTCGACGGACCGCCGCCCGGCCGGCCCGGAGACCGCTCCGGACTGGACTGGACCCCGCTCGGCGAGGACCCGCTCCGCCTCGTCCTGCCCGTCCGCCACCCCGCCGCGATCCGCTACCGGGACCGCCCCGAGGCGCCGCACCTGGCCGAACTCGCCGACCAGCGCTGGATCCTGGGCTGCCGCAAGTCCGTCGGCCAGCTCACCCGCCACGCCGAGCTGGCCGGGGTCGAGCCGCGGATCGCCTGCACCGCGACCGACTACGAGTTCGCCCAGTCGCTGGTCCGCGGCGGAGTCGGCATCGCCCTGATCCCCGAGATCGGCCTGGCCCCGCACCCCGAGCTGGTCGTCCTCCCGCTGGCCGAACCCAGCCCGCGCCGCCACCTCGGCCTGGCCCTCGCCCGGCGCCGCCGCGGCCGCGTCGCCCGACTGGCGGAGGACCTGGCCGCCCGGCTGGTGGGCGGAGCGGACGCGGACGGAGCAGACGCCGCCTGAGTGCGGCCGGGGACGGACCGGGGGCGAACCGGGGGCGAACGAAGCACCCCGGGAACCGGCCGGTACCGTACGGCGGTGAGCAACTCGACGCCTCCCGGGTGGTACCCGGCCCCCGGTGCGGACGGCGCCCCCGGTCTCGAACGCTGGTGGGACGGCCAGGCCTGGACCAGCGATGTCCGGCCGCTGCCGACGCCCGGCTACGGCCACCCGGCCGCCACGGCCCCGCACCCCGGCCAGGAGGCCCACCCGGGCACCGGATACGGCCCTCCGGGCACCGGCTACGGATATCCGGGAGACGGTTACGGCCACCCGGGCGACGGCTACGGCCACCCCGGCCCGGCGCTCTACGCGCCACCGCCGAGCCCCCGCCGCGCCCGGCCGGGCGTGATCGTCGGCACCGTGGCCGGCGTGCTGGCCGTGGCCGGGATCGTCGCCGCGTTCGCCTTCAGCCACAGCAACGGCCCGCTGATCGGCCCGCTCGCCGGCCCGGCCTCCGGCCCGACCACGAGCCCGACGCCGAGCAGCACCTCCCGGGGCACCCTCCCCCCGCCGACCCCCACGCCCGGCCCGACCACCCCGGCGGTCAAGCCCGAGCCGGTCGTCACGGGCATCGCGCCGGACCCGCAGCACGCGATCACCGTCCCGATCCTCGAGGGCTGGACCACCGACTCCAGCCGCCCGAGCTACTCGATGTTCGAAGGCACCGGCCAGTACACCTGCGACGGCGGCCACCGTTGCGTCCGCGGGATGTTCGCCGTCGGCAAGGACGTGGTCCAGGGCGCCACCGCCAAGGACGCCGCCGACGCCGCGATGCCCGCTTGGGCCGGCGGGCTCTACCCCGGGGTCACCCAGCACACCGACTACGGCTCGGGCGTCATGAGCGTGGACGGCGTGCCCGGCTACGTCGACCGCTGGCACGTGACCACCGCCACCGGCGCCCAGGGCTACGTCCTGCTGGCCACCTTCCAGGCCAAGGGCGGCGGCTACGTGGTGTTCGAGGGCTCGGTGGACGACGACGCGCTCTCCCCGGACAAGGCCTCGCTGGAGGAGGTCCTCAAGGGCATCAAGCAGTCCGGTTCCTCCTCCGCCGCCGGCACCTGACCGGCCACCGCGACCGGCCACCGCGGCCGGCCACCGCGGCGCGATCGGCTCTTGATCGGACCACCCGCCTGGGCCCACAGTGGACGCTTCGGGTACGTCAACAGGAGTGCTGCATGGGCATATTCGGACGGAACAAGAAGCAGCGGCCGGCCGCCGGGCTCGACATCGGCGGCGGGATGCGGGTGCACATCGACGCCTCGCCGCAGGAGGTCAAACGGATCGTCAAGGGCCTCCGGGCCCGGGCCGAGGCCGGGGACGTCGCGGCCCGGGCCGACCTGGCGCGGATGCTGGAGTACCAGGGCAAGGAGGAGGAGGCCGCGCTCTGGTACCAGCAGGCCGCCTTCGGCGGGGACGTCGACGCGGCCGCCTGGCTCGCCGACCGGCTGCTCAAGGACGGGCAGTTCGCGTACGGCCTCGACTACCTGCGCATCGCCGCCCGCGGCGGCCACCTCTCCGCCGCCTTCAACCTCGCCGCCCTCCTGCTGGACCAGGACCGCGACAGCGAGGAGGGCGCCCGCTGGATGCGCAGCGCCGCCGAGGCGGGCCACCCGAAGGCCATGGACCACCTCGGCCTCGACGAGGCGAAGCTCCAGGCCGCCCGCGACGACCTCGCCCGGGACATCGCCGCCGCCGAACAGGGCGACGCCGACGCCGCCCACCGGGCCGCCACGGCCCTGCTGGCCCTCGGCGAGGGCGACCGGGCCGAACCCTGGCTGGAAGTCGCGGCGAACGGCGGCATCGCCGACGCCGCCTGGGAGTTGGCGCTACGGCTGCGCGAGCGCGGCCAGACCACCCGGGCCCTCGTCCTGCTGGAACAGGCCGGTCGCAACGGCCGCCCGGGCGCCGCCCGACTCGGCGGGATCTGGCTCTACGGCGACGGCGAACCGGCCGCCGCCGTACCGCTGCTGCGCCGGGCCGTGGCGGAGGGCGAGACGCTGCTCATCCCGGTGCTCGGCGCCGCCCTCAGCGCCGCCGGCGACCTGGCGGGCGCGGAGGCCGCACTGCGCCCGGCGGCGGACGCCGGCGACTGGCAGGCCCAGTACAACCTGCTGTCCGTCCTCCAGCAGCGGGCGGGCGGTACGGGCACCGGCCCGCAGAGCGAGGAGATGCGGAGCCTGCTCGAACGGGCCACCGTCGGCCTGCACGCCCAGGCCCAGGAGCGGCTGGACGCCGGACGGCCGCAGCAGGCCGTCGACCTGCTGCTGATCGGCGCCCGGGCCGGCGACCCGGCGGCGCAGCGCTCGCTGGGGCAACTGCTGCTGGCCATGGACCCGAAGGACCCGGAGGGGAAGGAGTGGCTGCGGCGCTCCGGTGCGGGCGGGCGGGCCTGACGGCCGCCCGTCGGACCGCCGGGGGAACCGCGGCGGACCGCAGGGGCGCTAGGAGGTCAGGAACTGCGAGCCCGAGTCCGGGACCTTGGCGCCGTCCTTGTCGAAGAACTCCCACAGCTCGGCCTTCTTGCCCGCCGGGCGGGCCACCACGGCCTGGTGCAGGGGCAAGTCGCCCACGGTGACGATCGTCGGCTCGGTGACGCTCCCGTCCGTCCAGGTGACCTTCACCCGGGCGATGTCCGGGCCGAGGCTCAGCCCGACGATGTCGCCCGGCGCCACCGTGTCGCCCTTGCCGCGGGCGCCCTCCAGACCGCCCGCGATGTACGTGCCGTCGCGGGGGTCTAGCTTGCCCGGGGCGGGGGTGACGCCCTCGGAGTCGTGGCTCTGCCGGACCCCGTCGACCGTGAAGTAGGTGTTGATGACGTCGGAGTCGGCGTTGTAGTACCGGTCGACGTACTCCGGGGTGGGCTTGCCGATCGCCGAGTCGTACGGGCTGCGCTCCTGCCAGACGGCCAGGGCCTGCTCGTACGCGCGGTCCTTCGGCGCCGTCGGCCACACCGCCCGCCACAGCTTCCACTCCTTGCCGTCCGCCGTGGTGCCCTGCCCGAGCACCACTCGGAGCGGGGTGAACGGGTCCCGCGCCGCCGGGGTGGCGGGTGCGGGGGTCGGCGGGCCGCCGGTGCCCGCGCCGTGGCCGGTGCCCGCGGCGACCAGCGGGTGGGAGGCGGCCGGGTCCGGCCGCAGCTGGGTGATCGCCCCGCCCGCCAGCACCACCACCGAGGCCAGCGCCAGCGCGCCGACCGCCGTGCGGCGACGGCGCCGGATCCGCCGGCCGCCCGCCACGATGTCCGCCACCGGCACCGGTCCGATCCGCGCCGTCGACGCCGCCTCGGCCAGGCCCAGCCCGACCCACAGATCGGTGTCCTGGCCCGCTTCCGGGTTCTCCATGGTCATACCGCCCCTCCGATCTCAGTCCTGTCCTTCAGTTCCACCAGCGCCGAGACCTGCCGCAGCCGCCCGATGCCCTTCGCCGCGTGGCTGCGCACCGCGCCCACCGAGCAGCCCATCGCCAGCGCCGTCTGGCTGTCGCTCAGGTCCTCCCAGTGGCGCAGCACCACCGCCTCGCGTTGGCGCGGCGGCAGGGTGGCGAGCGCGGCCAGCAGCGTGCCGCGCTGGTCGGAGCGGGCGAAGCCGTCCTCCGTGCCCGCCGTGTCCGGCACCGCGTCGACCAGCAGCTCCGGCGGCCGGCGGCGCCAGCGGCGGGCGTGCTGGTTCACCAGGATCCGCCGCACGTAGGCGTACGGATCGTCGGCCCGGCGCACCTTCGACCAGGCCGCGCAGGCCTTCTCGGCCGCCGACTGCACCAGGTCCTCGGCCGCGTACTGCTCGCCGGCCAGCAGGAACGCCGTGCGCACCAGCCGTGGCCAGGCCGCGACGATGAACGTCTGGAACTCCTCGTCCCGCACGTCCTTCGGTTCTCCCATGAGCACCTCCTCACCCACCAAGAGCCCACCCGGGGCCGGAAGCGCTTACCCCCCGTCGAAATCGTTCGCCCGCCATCGGCCAGGGCCGTAGCATCCGTCGCATGATCCTCTCCCACGACGACGCAGGCTCCGGGCCGGCCGTTCTCCTGCTGCACTCCGCGGTGTGCGACCGACGGATGTGGGACGGGCAGTGGCAGGCCCTCCTCGACGCCGGCCACCGCGTCGTCCGCTGCGACTTCCGCGGCTTCGGCGACACCCCGCTCGCCGACGGGCCGTACGCCGCCGGCGCCGACGTCCTCGCCCTGCTCGACCACCTGGGCATCGAGTCCACCGCGGTGGTCGGCGCCTCCTACGGCGGGCGGACCGCCCTGACGGTGGCGGCGCTGCGCCCGCAGGCGGTCACCGCCCTGGCCCTGTTCGGCGCGGGCCGGCCGGGCCACCAGTCCTCCGAGGCCGTGCGCGCCTTCGGCGCCGAGGAGGAGGCGCTGGTGGCGGCGGACGACATCGACGGCGCCGTCGAGCTCAACGTCCGCACCTGGCTGGGCCCGGAAGCCGACGAGGAGACCCGCGCGTTCGTCCGCCGGATGCAGCGCCACAACTACGAGGTGCAGTGGGAGGCGACCGGCGGCCCGGAGCAGGAGGACGTCGACCTCGCCCGGATCACCGCCCCGACCCTGGCCGTCGCGGGCGCCCACGACCTGCCGGACTACCGGGCGATCGCCGCCGAGCTGCCGGCCCTGCTGCCGAACGCCCGGCACGTCCGCCACCTCGAACTGCCCTGGGCGGGCCACCTGCCGAGCCTGGAACGGCCGGCGGAGGTGACGGCGCTGCTGACGGAGTTCCTGCGGGAGCCCGCGGCGGGGCGGTAGCGGGAGCAGCAGGCGGAACAGGACGTCGACGGGGCCGACTTCCCGCTCCGGGCCTACGAGTTCACCGTACGGCCGGGCAGGCCCTGAGCGGGCAGCTCGACCGAGCAGTCCAGGATCCGCCCGTCGTCGGTGCCGACCAGCAGCCGTCCGGGCCCGGCGACGGTGAGCGCGGTCGGTACGGCGACGACCCCGCCGACGCTGAGGCGACCGCGGGTGGCGGTGCCCGTCCGGAGGTCGAGGGCGACGAGTCCGCCGTCCCGGTAGCCGACGTACGCGTGCCGGTCGTCGGCGTCGAGTGCGGTCGCCTCCGGGTCGGTCCGGAACACCCAGAGCGGGGCGCCGTCGGCCGCCGCGCGCCGCACCACGAACGAGCCGCCCGGCTGCAGGCCGCGGCCGTCGTACACCGTGCCCGTGTGGACCAGGCCGCCGTCGTCGAGTTCCACGCCGGGGCCGGCGAAGTGGGTCTCGCCGGGGGTGAACGCGAACGGGAACAGCCGGCGGTACGCCTTCCTGCGCGGCCGGTGCGGGCCCTCGGCCGACCACCCGTCATGTTCGGACAGCTCAGGTAGTTCGGGCAGTTCGGGCAGGTCGGCTGCCGCGAGCCAGGTCGTGTCGTCCGGCCCGCGGCCGACGGCGCGCGGCGCGCTGACGTGCTGCCGGAAGTAGACCCGGCTGCCGCGCCGGACGCGCAGGCGGCCGAGCTCCCCGTCGCTGCCGACGGGGGCGAGCGCCGGCCGGCCGTCCAGGCACCGCACCAGCGTCACCGGCCCCGCCGGGGGCAGCCGGTCGAGCTCCGTGCCGTCCGCGAGCGACAGCCGGGCCACCGACTGTGCCGGGCCCTTCCACACCCAGGGCACCGGCCCGGCCACCCACGTGGACCGCCCGTCCGCGGCGACGACGAGGTCACGGCCGCCCCACTCGTCCGGTACGGCCCACTGCCGTTGCCCCGAGGGCAGCCAGGACTCCACCGCGACCGCGTCGAGCGCGGCGAGGATCCTGCCGTCCGGCAGCGCCTCGACCGCGCGGATGCTGTGCCGCGGATCCCAGTCCGCGGCGAGCCCGGACAGCGCCCGCCGGGCGGCCTCCCGGCCGTCGGGGCGCGGCGCCGGGACGCGCGGCCCGGCCAGCTCCGCCGGGGCGACCGTCCGGGGCGGCACGGCCCGCCAGTCGGGCCGGCGCACCACCGCGACGTGCCCCTCGACGTGCGCGGCCCGGTCCTGCCAGTCGTCCGGCGGTGCCAGCAGGATCCGCAGCTCCTGGGCGTCGAGCCACTCCAGCCCCAGGACCTTCCGGCCGTACTCGTGCTCCAGGAGCGAGGCGTGCGCGCCCGTCTCCAGGTCCAGCAGCAGCAACTCGCCGGTGAAGAAGTACCCGCCGTCGTAGCCCCCGGTGCCGACGGCGAGCAGCGGCAGCGTGGGGTGGAAGGCCATCGCGTGCACCCGGTCGCGGGAGCGGAGCAGGGCCAGGCAGGCCAGGTCGTCGGTGCGGTAGACACCGACCGGCGCGACACCCCGGCGCTCGATGGCCCCGGCCACGGCGAGCAGGCCGCGGCCCCGGTCGGCGACGGCGAGGACGGGGTCGCCGACCTCGGTGAAGGGGCGGTCGCCGAGGATCCGGTCGACGCGGAGGAAAGGGGTGGCCATGCGGAGGATCGTCTCAAGGGGGCCGCCCCGGTGCGCCAGGGGGCCAGGGGTGGAAAAGGGGGTGGAAAGGCGCTGGAAAGACCGGACTCGAACGTGTGTCGGGCGCCATCATGGACAGGTGCACTTCACTTCGGAGACCAGCTCGGACGGCGTCGTGGAACGCCGTTTCGTCCTCGACGGCGTTCCCGGCGTGCTCTGGCAGCCGGACGGATCGGGGCTCGGTGGGCGGCCGTTGGTGCTGCTCGGCCACGGGGGAGGGGGAGACCGCTGGGGGCCGCGGGAGCGGGCCCGGCGGTGCGTGGCGCGGTACGGGTGGGCGGCGGTGGCGCTCGACGCGCCCGGGCACGGCGAGCGGGCGCGCACCGCGCAGGACGAGCGGTTCGCCACCGAGGTCGGGGAGTTGCTGGCGGCCGGGCGGCCGCTCAGCGCGTGGGTGGCGCGGCACACGGCGGCGCTGGCGGAGCGGGCCGTGCCGGAGTGGCGGGCGGTGCTGGACGCGCTGGCGGGCGCGGCGGGTACGGCGGGTACGGCCGGCACGGCGGGGGAGGGCCTCGGGCCGGTCGGGTACTGGGGGTTGTCGCTCGCGACGGTGATCGGCATCCCGCTCACGGCGGTCGAGCCCCGGATCCGGGCCGCGGTGTTCGGCCTGGCGGGCCATGCCTCACTGGTGGAGGCGGCCGGGCGGGTGGCGGTACCGGTGCAGTTCGTCCTCCAGTGGGACGACGAACTCCAGCCCAGGGAGGGCGCGTTGGCGCTGTACGGTGCGCTGGGTTCGCGGGAGAGGACGCTGTACGCCAATCCCGGGGGCCATCGGGCGGTGCCCGGATTCGAGGCGGCGGCTTCGGAGGGCTTCCTGCTCCGGCACCTCGGCCACGGGTAGCTCCTCGGACGATCCGTGTCCGTTCTCACCCGTGATCGACCACACTTCCGTCACATCGGCCCCGCGCTTCACAGCGTTCCCACGGTTTCGGCTGTCCGCATTGCCGGGATGGACGGAATTTGTCGAGGATTGTTTGGCGTGGTCGTATTCCGGTGCCCGTAGGGGGCGAGTAAAACTTCGCAAAGAATTGCCCTCGTCGACCACCCGCCCGGGCGCCGATTTCAACAGAATGTTGCAGCTCAGGGGCCCTGCCGTCACCCGCCGTCGATTTGGCGTGACCCGCCGTGCCCGCCCCGCTCCGCAATCCGCAGGAGTACGGTTCCCAACGAATCGCCGAACGGGCTCCCGGGCAATCTCCTGGGCCCCCTCGACCGTACCGGGGAATCGGTGCGCCGCATGGCTCGACAAAGGGGTCGGGAAGGGGCACCGCAGGGGGCTCCGGTGACCGTCCGTCCGATATCCGTCAAGGCTGTTCCTGGCGACGCTGCCGACCCTTCCCCGGCTGCACCGGATCTGACCCGTGGGCACCCTAACCTGGTAGTCCCTCGCATTCCGCCGGTCAACTGCCCTGCATTTCCTGTGACTTGCATTTCGTCGGATTCTCGGAAAGGAGACGTGGTTCCGATGAACCTCTCCCCGCGTGAGATGGACAAGCTCTACATCTACGTCGTGGCCGATCTGGCCCGCAAACGCCGCGACCGCGGCGTCAAGCTCAACTACAGCGAGGCCTGCGCGCTGATCAGCGAGGCCATCATGGAGGGCGCCCGGGACGGCCGCACCGTCGCCGAGTGCATGGAGATCGGCAAGCAGGTCGTCAGCAACGCCGAGGTCATGCCCGGCGTCCGCGAGATGCTGCCGCTGCTCCAGGTCGAGGCCGCCTTCCTGGACGGCACCAAGCTGGTCTCCTGCCACGACCCGGTCGGTGCCTGAACCATGGCCGCACGTCAGTCCGCCACGGTCGTCCTGGCCGGCGGGCACGAGAGCGACGGCGGACGCGACCTGGCCGCCCTGGTCGGGCGCGTACCCGCGGCACCCGAGTACGTCGTGCACGCGGCGGCCGCCGCCGGCCGGCCGCTCGCCGAAGCCGTCCGGTCCGCCCTCGGGGCCGGCGACGCACCGGTGTGCGTCGTCCCGATGACCCTCGGCCGCGACCCCGGGCTGATCGCCGACACCGCCCGCGCCCTGCGCTGGCTCGCCGCCGGCGAGGGCCGCGGACGGCTCGCCCTCACCGCGCCCTTCGGCGCCACCGAGCACCTGATCGGCTGGCTGCGCGCCGCCGCGGCCACGGCGGGCAGTGCGGACGCCCTCCTGGTCACCGCCCCGGCGGCCGGCCCCTTCGAGGACGCCGAGCTGTTCCGGATCGCCCGCCTGGTCCGCCAGTACGGGCGGCACCAGCGGGTCGAAGTCGCCTTCATCGGGGGCGACCCCGACCCGGCCGAGGGCGTCCGGCGCTGCCGCCTGCTCGGCGCGGACCGGGTCACGGCCGTCCCCGCCTCCTTCGGACCGGCCCTGCCCGGCGGACCGGCCGCCGGCCCGAGCGTCGGCCCGAGCGTCGGACCGACCACGGGCGGCGAGGACGTACGGGACGGCGGCCCGCTGCTGCGCCCGTCCGCGATCGCCGGGGTGGTCGCGGCCCGCACGGCGGCGGCACTGCACCTGCTCGGCCACGGCGAGGACGGCATCCTGGCCGGCCTCGACGCCGAACACGGGCACGGCTACGCCCACAGCCACGGTCCGGGCGAACAGCAGCACAGCCACGGTCCGGGCGGGACGCCCCCCAGCGACCCCCGCACGCCCACGGACCAGCAGCAACACCAGCACCGGCACCAGCACACCCCCACGAACCCCCACCCCCACGCACACACCCCCACGGAACCGGCAGAGAGGGAGGCCAGCCATGTCCGGTAGCGCCGCATACCTGTACGGCGACGACCCGGTGGAGATCAACGCCGGTCGGGCCAAGGCCACGGTCACGGTCAGCAACACGGGCGACCGCGCGATCCAGGTCGGTTCGCACTACCACTTCTTCGAGGCCAACCGCGCCCTCGACTTCGACCGCAACGCCGCCTTCGGCATGCACCTCGACATCCCGGCCGGCACCGCCGTCCGCTTCGAGCCCGGTGACACCAAGGACGTCACCCTCGCCGAATTCGGCGGACACCGCCGCCTGGTCGGCTTCAGCAACCTGGTCGACGGCGGCGTCACCGCGCGCGACACCCGGGCCCGCGCCATGGACCGGGCCATCGCCCGCGGCTTCAAGGGCACCAACCTCGACCACAAGGACGACGACCTGCACGGCAGGGACTTCCACACCCGGACCCACCCGGAGGGCGACCGCTGATGGCCATCCTGTCGCGCAAGCAGTACACCGACCTCTTCGGCCCCACCGTCGGCGACCGCTTCCACCTCGCCGACACCAACCTGGTGGTCGAGGTCGAGCAGGACTTCAACCAGGGCCACTACGGGGACGAGGCCGTCTACGGCGGCGGCAAGGGCATCCGCGACGGCATGGCCCAGGACCCGGCCGCCACCTCCGTGCAGGGCGCGCTCGACCTGGTGATCACCAACGTCGTGGTGCTGGACCCGGTGCTCGGCGTGGTCAAGGGCGACATCGGCGTCAAGGACGGCTTCATCGCCGCCGTCGGCAAGGCCGGCAACCCGCACACCCAGAGCGGGGTGCACCCCAAGCTGGTGATCGGCCCCGGCACCGAGGTGATCTCCGGCGAGCACCTGATCGCCACCGCCGGCGGCATCGACACCCACATCCACTTCATCGCCCCGCAGCAGGCCCAGGAGGCGCTGAGCAACGGCATCACCACCCTGATCGGCGGCGGCACCGGCCCGTCCGACGGCACCAACGGCACCACCTGCACCCCCGGCCCGTGGAACATCGGCCGGATGTACCAGGCGGTCGAGGACCTCCCGGTCAACGTCGGCCTGCTCGGCAAGGGCAACGGCTCGCTGCCGGGCGCGCTGCGCGAGCAGGTCGAGGCCGGGGTGTGCGGGCTCAAGGTGCACGAGGACTGGGGCAGCACCCCGGCGGCCATCGACACCGCGCTGAGCGTCGCCGACGAGTACGACGTGCAGGTGGCCATCCACACCGACACCCTCAACGAGTCCGGTTTCTTCGAGGACACCCTGTCCGCGATCGACGGCCGCACCATCCACACCTTCCACACCGAGGGCGCGGGCGGCGGCCACGCCCCCGACATCATGCGGATCGCCGGCGAGCCCAACGTGCTGCCGTCCTCCACCAACCCGACCCTGCCCTACACCGTCAACTCGGTGGACGAGCTGCTCGACATGGTGATGGTCTGCCACCACCTCAGCCACGACATCCCCGAGGACGTCTCCTTCGCCGACTCCCGGGTGCGCGCCGAGACCATCGCCGCCGAGACCGTGCTGCACGACGAGGGCGTCATCTCGATCTTCTCCTCCGACTCCCAGGCCATGGGCCGGATCGGGGAGACCTTCACCCGCGCCTTCCAGACCGCCCACCACTGCAAGGCGCAGCGCGGCAAGCTGGCCGGCGACAGCGAGCGCAACGACAACTTCCGGGTCCTGCGCTACCTCGCCAAGCTCACCGTCAACCCGGCGATCGCCTCCGGCACCGCCGAGCACATCGGCTCGCTGGAGCCCGGCAAGCTCGCCGACATCGTGCTGTGGCCGATCAACTCCTTCGGCGCCAAGCCCAAGCTGGTCATCAAGGGCGGCATCATCAACTGGGCGCTGATGGGCGACCCCAACGCCTCACTGCCCACCCCGCAGCCGGTCTACTACCGCCCGATGTACGGCGCGCTCGGGCGGGCCAAGCAGGCCACCCGGATCACCTTCATGTCCCAGGCCGCCGTCGACCTCGGGGTGCCGGCCCGACTGGGGCTGGACAGCCGGGTGCTGCCGGTGCGGCACTGCCGCTCGGTCGGCAAACAGCACATGGTGCGCAACGACGCCCTGCCGAAGATCGCGGTCGACCCGGAGACGTACAAGGTCACCCTGGACGGCGAGCCCGCGACCATCGAGCCGGCCCGCGAACTGCCGCTCAACCACCTCTTCTACCTCGCATGAACGGTCCGCCGGAACAGGTGGCCGAGGAGCGGTTGGAGGCCCTGGACGCCCTGCTGGTCAGCCTCCAGCTGACCGACTCCGCCTTCCCCAGCGGCTTCTACACCCTCTCGCACGGCCTGGAGGGCTACGCCCAGGCGAAGGCCGTCACCCCCGACACCGTGCCCGAGCTGCTCGCCGACCTGCTGCGGCACGGTGTCGGACCGTCCGACGCGACGGCGCTGGCGCTGGCCCACCGGGCCGCGTCGGAGGGCGACTGGGAGCTGTTGGTCGAGACCGACCAGCGCCTGCACGCCACCAAGCTCAACCGCGAGCTGAGGCTCGCCGCCACCCGCACCGGGCGCCAACTCCTGGACATCGCCCGGGAGTCGGTGGGCGGCGAGCCGCTGGAGCGGTACGCCGCCCTGGTCGCCGGGAAGCGGGCCCCCGGCTGCCAGGCGGTGGCCGCCGGGGTCGCCTACGCCTCGGCCGCCGTCCCCGTCGAACAGGCCGTGGCGGGCGATCTGTTCGCCTTCTGCACCAGCTTCGTCGGCGCCGCGCTGCGCCTGCGGCTGACCGACCACCGCAAGGCGCAGGTGGTGCTGCGGGCCGCCGCCCCGGTCATCCGCGAGGTCGTGGCGGCCGCGCTGGAAAGGGAGTTGGCGGATCTCGGCGGCTGCGTGCCGGTCGCGGACGCGATGTCCGGGCGGCACGAGCGGGCCGAGGCCCGGCTGTTCGCGAGCTGAACACACCTACGATCGAAGGGAATCGCATGACCGACAACGTGCTCCGGGTGGGCATCGGCGGCCCGGTCGGCTCCGGCAAGACGGCGCTCATCGAGGCGCTGGTGCCGGTGCTGATCGCGCGCGGCCACCGCCCGGCGGTGATCACCAACGACATCTACACCCAGGAGGACGCCCAGCACGTCCGCCGCACCCTCGCCGGGGTGCTCGACCCCGAGCGGGTGGTCGGCGTCGAGACCGGAGCCTGTCCGCACACCGCCGTGCGCGACGACCCGACCATGAACCTGGCCGCCGGGGCCGAGATGCTGGAGCGCTTCCCCGACGTCGACACCCTGCTGTACGAGTCCGGCGGGGACAATCTGACCCTCACCTTCAGCCCGGTGCTGGTCGACCTCTTCCTGTTCGTCCTCGACACCGCCGAGGGCGAGAAGATGCCCCGCAAGCGCGGACCGGGCATCACCGAGTCGGAGCTGCTGGTCATCAACAAGATCGACCTCGCCCCGTACGTCCGCGCCGACCTCGGCATCATGGAGTCCGACGCCCGGCGGGTGCGCGAGGGAGGGCCGGTGGTGCTCACCAACTGCCTGACGGGGGAGGGGCTGGAGTCCATCGCCGCCTTCCTGGAGACCTTCCGGAAGGTCCCGGCGTGACCGTTCCCCCGGTGGACGACGCCCCGCCCCGGCTGGACCCCCGGCACTACGAGCCGGCCCGCGTCCCGTACGCGGTCCGCCGGTACGCCGGGACGCCCGACACCCTCGCGGTCGGGCGCCCCGGCAAGGTCGGACTGCTGGAACTGGCCTTCGAGCGGATCGGCGGGCGCACCGAACTCACCGGCCACTACCAGAAGTCGCCGCTGCAGATCATGCGCCCGCTGTACTTCGACCCGGCCCGTCCCGACCTCGCCGTCACCCTGCTGATGTCGACCGGCGGCGGCATCCTCCAGGCCGACCGGCTGCGCACCGACATCCGCTGCGGTGCCGACACGGCGGTGCACCTCACCACCCAGGCGGCCACCAAGGTCTACCGGATGGAGTACGACTACGCGACGCAACTGGTCAACCTGGCGGCCGGGCCCGGCGCCTACGTGGAGTACCTGCCCGAGCCGGTGATCCCCTTCGTCGACTCGCGCCTCTACCAGCGCACGGTGCTCACCGTCGACCCGGGGGCGACCGTCCTGGCCGGCGAGACCGTCCTGGCCGGCCGCCTCGCCCGGGGCGAGCGCAACGCCTACCAGGTCTTCGCCTCGGACCTCGAAGTGCGCCGCCCGGACGGTGAGTCGGTGGCCGTGGACACCGTCCGGCTGGAGCCCGCCGGGGCCGGCGTCACCGGGCCCGCCGTCCTCGGCGGCCACGACGTGATGTCCAGCCTCTACGTGCTCAGCCCGCTCGCCCCCGCCGCCCGGATCGCCGACACCCTCCACGAGGCGCTGGCCGACCGCGGCCTCCTGTACGGGGTCAGCGTGCTGCCGCAGGACAGCGGCGCCTGGCTGCGGCTGCTCGACTCGGACACCCGTGCCTGCGCCGCCGCACTGCGGGCGGCCTGGGACGCCGTCCGGCGGCTGCTGATCGGCGCCCCGGCGCCGGAGCTGCGGAAGACCTGACGGTGGGGACGGGCCTTCAGCGGCCGCTGTCGGTGAGCCGGGCGATCTGCCGGTGGCTGAGTTCGACCGTGCGGTTCATGTGCCGGAGGAGGAAGGCCAGTTCGTCGGCGCTGTCCTCGGCGAAGACGGCCGCCCAGTCGCGGCCGAGCTCGCGCCACACCTCGCCGAAGCGCTCCAGGGCGTCGGGGAGGACGGCGACCAGCACCCGGCGGCGGTCGGCCTCGTCCCGCTGCCGGGTCACCAGGCCCGCCTTCTCCAGCCGGTCGACGAGTCGGGTCGCCGAGCCGCTGGTGAGCCCGGTCAGCTCGGCGATGCGGCCGGTGGTGACCGGGCCCTCCTCCAGGGTGAGCAGGTTGAGGCACTGGACGTCGGTCGGGTGCATGCCCAGGTGGTCCGCGACGGCCTGGTTGAACAGCACGTAGGAGGCCAGGTAGCGGCGGGAGGCCGGCCAGAGCTGGGCCATCAGTTCGTCGCGGAGGGGCGTCATGGAGCCAGGGTAGCCGGAATCAAGCCAATCGGTTGCGCCGCGCAGAGATCTCTTCCTATGTTGTCTGCATGACGCAGACAATTGATCGACTCCCCGTTGCCGTCACCGGTGCCACCGGCGCCCAGGGCGGCGCCGCCGCCCGCGCCCTGCTCCTGGCCGGACGCCCGGTCCGCGCCCTCACCCGCGACACCGGCTCCCCGGCGGCCCGCGAACTCGCCTCCCTCGGAGCCGAGTTGGCCCGCGCCGACTTCGACGATCCGGCCTCGCTCGGCACCGCCCTCGACGGTGCCGGAAGCCTCTTCGCGATGTCAACCCCGTTCGGAACCGACTTCGACACCGAGGTCCGCCAGGGGATCGCCCTGCTCGACGCCGCCCGCGCCGCCGACACCGTCCGCCACGTCGTCTTCACCTCCGCCGCCAACGCCGACCGCCCCACCGGCATCGGGCACTTCGAGAGCAAGCGCCGCATCGAACAGCACCTCGCGGGCCTCGGGCTGCCGTGGACCGTCCTCGGGCCGGGCGCCTTCCTGGAGAACTACGCCAACGAGTGGACCCTCGAGTCGCTGCGCGAAGGCGTCTTCCGCCTGCCCATGCCGCCCGGCCTCCCGCTCCCGGTGATCGCCGCCGAGACCATCGGCGCCTTCGCCGCCCACGTCCTGACCCACCCGGACGGCTACGCCGGCCGCCGCATCGACATCGCCGCCCAGTGGCGCACCGGCGAGCAGATCGCCGCCGCCATCGCCGCGGCCGGCGGACGCCCGATCCGCTTCGAGGAGGTGCCGCTGACCGTCGTGGCCGGCCAGTCCGAGGACCTCGCCGCCATGTTCCGCTACTTCCAGGAGGTCGGCCTCGACATCGACACCGACGCCCTGCACGCCGAGCACCCGACCGTCGACTGGCGCACCCTGGAGGACTGGGCGGCCGGGCAGACCTGGGACCTCTGAGCCGGGCCGCACGGGAACCCGAGGGCTCCGCCGGACAGTCCGTAGAGTGGCCGGATGGGATCGAGGACACCGCGCGGCATCCACGTCGACGGCCGTGACTACCGCTGGACGGTCCGCCTCCGGGACGCCGCCCACGTGGACGTGCGGGTGTGGCTCGACCGGCCGGGCGGCCCCTACCGCCGGCTGATCGCGACCCGGCGCTTCGACGACCCGTGGCTGCACTACGGGGTCCTGCTGGGAGCCCCGCCGGAACGCATCGCCGAGGTCTTCCAGTTGGAGCCGGTCAAGCCGGCCCTGGTCGCCGACCTGATCCGGGCGGGCCACGCGGCCGGCTGGCGGCCCGAGGAGAAGGGCGCGGCGCTGCTCCTCCCGGCGGAGTGAGCAGCGGAGTGCGGGGCGGAGTGAGCGGCGGAGTACGGGGCGGAGCGGACGGCCGACGTGCGCCGGGAAGTGCCCCGAGTGAGCCCGGCGGGATCGCGCCAGCCCGGCGCGGCCCGCATCGGCACAGCTCAGGGCCGGTGCCGGGACGGTCGTGACGGGCCACGGCCGTCCCGGCACCGGCGCCCGGTGGCCGGTTCCGGTCGGAGCGGCCGTCCGGGTGCCGAGGATCCGCCCACGCACGTCCGCCCCCGCTGCTACACCCGATGGACGGGCAGCGGCGCATCGGGCGCCCGGGCCCGAACTCGGGAGGCACAGTGGCGAATCGGAGCGGAGACGACCGGATCCGGGTGCGCGGGCACTACCGCCGCCGACCCGCCCCCGGCGGCGGCGCCGTCAGGGGCAGCGGCTGGCTGATCGCCGGCGCGCTGGCCGCCTTCTGGTTGTGGGGCCACTTCGTCGGCTTCGCCGACACCCCACCGCAGCCCGCCCCGCAGCCCGCCCCGCAGGGCACCACCGCCCCGACCGCGGTCGGCGCCCCCTGATGGCCCGCCCGGTCCGCCCGGCACGGTCGACGCGTCCGGCCCGCCCGGCTCGGCGGGTGCGTCCGATCCGCCGCCCGCGCGGGGCGCGGGAGCAACTCGCCGCGCTCCTGGTGGCGGTGGCCGTCGCCGTCCTGGTCGTCTCCGCAGTCCAGACGCTGTTGCGGTCCTGGGTCTTCCTCGCGGTGGTCGCCGCGCTCGCCCTCGCCTCCGCCGCCTGCGGGCCCGTCCTCGACCGGGCCCGGACCCGGCACCTCGCCGCCCTGCGGATACCGCTCGCCACCGTGGACGCCATGGACGACCGGACCTTCGAGTACGCCCTGCGGGACCTGCTGGTCCGCGACGGCTGGAGCGCCGAGAAGGTCGGCGGGCAGGGCGACCAGGCGGCGGACGTGATCGGCCACCACCCGGACCACGGCCGCATCGTCGTCCAGGCGAAGCACACCAGGGTCGCGGCGAAGGTCGGCGTGCACGTCATGTACGAGGTGAAGGGCACCGCCGGCCCCGCCCACGGCGCCGACGTGGCGGTGGTGGTGACCAACGGCGGGCTCACCAGGAGTGCCATGGCCTGGGGCGACCGGCACGCCGTCCACTGGCTGGACCGGGCGCGGCTGGAGGTGTGGGCGGCGGCCGGAGTGCCGTTGGCGGAGGTGCTGGGCCTGCGCAGACGCCGGTGACCGGTCGGTGGGCGGCCGGTGACCGGTCGGTGCGACCCGGCGGTGTCACGGCTGACGGACGGCCCCCCTACGATGACCGTCATGAATTCTGGGGGGCCGGGGCTCCACATCATCGACGAACGCTTCGAACTGCTCGAGCGGCTGGGCGGCGGCGGCATGGGACTGGTGTGGCGGGCACGCGACACCCTCCTGCACCGCGAGGTGGCGTTGAAGGAGGTGCGTTCGCCCGATCCGGCCGAGCTCGCGGGCGACCCGAGGGCGGCGGCGGTGCTGCGCGAGCGGGTCCTGCGGGAGGCCCGGTCGCTGGCCCGGCTCAACCACCCCAACGTGGCGACGATCCACCACATCGTGGACCGGCCCGAGTACCCGCACCCCTGGCTGGTCATGGAGCTGGTGACCGGCGGCTCCCTGCACGACCGCCTCGCGCAGGGCCCGATGGCACCGCTGGAGGCGACCCGGCTCGGCCGCGGGGTGCTGTCCGCGCTGAGCGCCGCCCACGCGGCCGGCATCCAGCACCGCGACGTCAAGCCCGGCAACGTCCTGCTGCGCCCGGACGGCACCCCGGTGCTCACCGACTTCGGCATCGCCGCCCTGTCGGAGGCGCCGAGCCTGACCACCACCGGTGCCCTGATCGGCTCGCCCGAGTACATCGCCCCCGAGCGCGTCCGGGGCGAGGAGGGCAACCCGGCCTCGGACCTGTGGTCGCTCGGGATGATGCTGTACGTCGCGGTGGAGGGGTACCACCCGCTGCGGCGCGCCACCACCCTCGCCACGCTCGCCGCCCTGCTCGACGAGCCGGTGCCGGCGCCGGTGCGGTCCGGGCCGCTGGGCCCGGTGCTCGCCGGTCTGCTCGTCCGGGACACGGCCGCGCGGCCGGACGCCTGGCTGCTCGACCGGCAGTTCGCCGAGGCGGAGGCCGCGGCGGCGGCGGAGGCGCAGGCCGGCGCCGTCGGCACCATACGCCTGTACCCGCCCGCCGGCACCGTCCCGCCGCAGGCCGCCGGGCACCCCGCCGGCCAGACCTTCGGGCACCCCACCGGCCAGACCTTCGGGCACCCCGCCGGCCAGACCTTCGGGCCGCCGCAGACCGTCGTCCAGCAGCCGAGCGACGCGAGGCCCAAGGCCCGTTCCGTCAAGCTGCGGGCCGCGCTCCGTTCGGGCTCCGCACTCCTGGTCTCGGCGCTGATGCTGACGGTGGGCTACGTCATCCAGCACTACGCGGGCGGCAACAGCGGGAGCGACACCAGCGCCCCTCCGGCGGCCTACCCGGGCCTGCTCACGCCGGCCGGCGCCCGCAGCGTGATCCAGTCCATGGACCGGAAGTCGGGCGGCCGCGCCGTCCTGGAGTTCACGCTCCGCCAGGACTCCGGGGACGCCCTCGTCGCGACCGCGGCGAACCCGACCCTCTACGACAGCCTCTCCTACCGCGACGGCAAGGCCACGCCCGGCATCCGGACCGGCACCGTGGCCTTCGGCGAGAAGCCGCTGGACCTCCGGAGCGTCAACTGGGACGCCCTCCCGGCGCTCCTGCAGCGCGCCGACGCCGACCTCGGCGTCGCCCACCCGACCAGCCACTACATCACCCTGCACAACGCCCAGGGGATGGGCGACACCGAACCGTCCCTCCTGGTGTACGTGGCGGACGCCTACGGCGGCGCCTACCTCACGGCGGACTTCGACGGCACGGTCCTGAAGACGTACCCGCGCAGCACCGGCTGACGGTCCGTCAGGTACGGAAGGGGTCGGTCCAGCGCTCCACGAACTTCCGCTGCCAGGGCGTCTCCACGGCGTGCCGGCTGTAGTGCTCCCGCACGTACCGGACCGCCTCCGCCGCCGGCACGCCGTCCAGCACGGCGATGCAGGCGAGGGCCGTGCCGGTGCGTCCGCGGCCGCCCGCGCAGGCGAGTTCCACCCGCTCGCCCGGGCAGCGCTCCCAGGCCTCCCGGAAGGCGTCGGCGGCGTCCGTGCGGTCCGACGGCAGCCGGAAGTCGGGCCAGCGCACCCAGCGGCTCTCCCAGGGGAGCGGCTTCGGCTCGCGCCCCAGCAGGTAGACGCCGAAGTCGGGTCGGGGGCCGGGCGGCAGCGGGTTGAGCACGCCGCGGCCGCGCAGCAGCCGCCCGGAGGGCAGTCGGAGCACGCCCGGGGCGTCCGGGTCCCAGCTGGTGAGGGAGCCTTCGGTCATGTCGTTGGTGTCGCCTTTCGGGGTCGGCGGGTGCGGCCTTCCGGTGTTCGGCGGTCGCCGCTCGAGGGTCCGCGGTGTCTCCGCTCAGACGTCGGCGTGCCCGACGAGCTCCAGGCAGCGCGCCCAGAGTTCGGCCCGGGCCCGCAGGTCGTAGGCCTGGCGGTGGGCGCGGGCTTCGCGCAGCCGGTCGTAGTAGCGGCCGGTGGTGCCGGCCAGCTCCGGGTCGGTGACCAGCCGGTGGGTGGCGGCGAGGCCGTCCTCCAGGCTGTCGATGCTGTGGCCGATCTCCTGGAGCACCATCTTGGTGGGCATGTACGTCGAGGGGTGGAGGCTGTTGACGGTCACCTCGCCGGCCGGCACCCGGGCGGCGAGTTCCATGCCGCAGGCGATCTGGGCGAGCTTGCTGCGGCAGTACGCGCTGGTCCCGTCGTAGTCGCCGGTCAGCATGAGGTCGTCGAAGTCGATCTCCTCCTGCCCGGCGGAGGCGACGTTGACGATCCGGGCGGGCGCCGAGGCGCGCAGCAGCGGCAGCAGTTCGAGGCTGAGCAGGAAGCCGGCCAAGTGGTTGACCGCGAAGCGCAGTTCGTGGCCGTCCACGCTGGTGCGGCGGGTCCGGCCGTCGGGCTCGCCGGCGCCGATGCCCGCGTTGTTGACCAGGACGTGGAGCCGGTCGGTGGTGGCCCGGACCTCGGCGGCGAGGGCGCGGACCTGGTCCAGCTCGGCGAGGTCGGCGCACAGGGTGGCGGGGCGGTCGACGCCGTGGGCGTCGGCGATCTCCCCGGCGGTGCGGTCCAGTCTGCCCCGGTCGCGGCCGTGCAGCAGCACGGTGGCGCCCTCGGCGGCCAGGCGGTGGGCGAGGGCGCGGCCGAGGCCGTCGGTGGAGCCGGTGACGAGGACGGTCCGCGTCGGCGTGGACGGACCGGTCGGTCTGGACGGGGTCAACGGGACTCCTGGCATCGGATGTCGGCGGGTGCCGGCGGGTGTCGACGGGGGTGGCGGCGGCGGATCTTGATCAGGATGCCACGTGCAGCCGCGCGCCGCCGGGCATCCCGGCGCGGTGGGCGAGGGCGGCCGCCTCGCCGCGCGAGCCGACGCCCAACTTGGCCAGGATGTTGGCGACGTGGAACTTCACCGTGGACTCGCTGATGTGCAGCGCCGCGGCGATGTCCCGGTTGCGGCGGCCCTGGGCCAGCTGGTCGAGCACCTCCAGTTCGCGGGGCTGGAGCCCGTCCAGCGGATCGGTGACGGCGGCCGGTGAGGGCAGGCCGAGCGGCAGCTCGACCGTCACGGTGGTGCCCCAGTTGGGGACGGACTCGACCTGGTAGCGGCCGCCCAGGGCGGTGATCCGGTCGGCGGTGCGGTGCACGGCGAGGGCGTCGGCGGCGAGCAGCCCGAGCCCGTCGTCGCGCACCACGGTGCGCAGCGCGCCGTCCGCCGTGAACTGCCAACTCAGGTGCAGCCGTTCGGGCTTCTCCTGCTCCATCATCAGCATGACGGCGCACTGCACGGCGGCCCGGGCGGTGTGCGCGGTGTCCGCGGGGATGGACCGGGCGCTCTCGGACGGCGGCGCGAGGTCGAGCCGTACCCCGGTGTGCCGCAGCAGCGGGCGCAGTTCGCGGGCGAGCCGGGCGAAGGCGGCGTCGGCGGGCTCCTCGCTGAGCACGCGGTCCAGGTCGGCGGCCCGGCGCAGGTCGAGCAGGGCGGTGACGGCCAGGTCGGTGGCGGCCCGGCGGGCGGCGGCGTCGTCCAGGTCGGCCGAGCGCAGCGGGGCCAGGACGGCGGTCAGGGCGGCGCTGTGGGTGCCGGTGAACTCGGCGATGGTCCGGGCGCGGGTGACGGCGGCGGTGCGGGAGACCATCGCCTGGGTGGGCGCGGCGTCGGTGGCGCGGTGCCCGGTGTGGGCGATCACCAGCTCGCACAGTCGCTGGAGCACGGCGAGCGCGCCGGCGGGAACCGGCGCGGCGTCGCTGCGGACCAGGACCAGCAGCACCTCCTTGTCGTCGGCCGGTGCGGCGATCACCACCACCGGCCGGGTGCGGCCCGCGAGTTCGGCCTCGCCCTGCCAGGGCCGGCCGGCCGAGGTGGTGCCGGCGGCCCGCTCGGCGAGCCCGGACAGCTCCAGTCCGGTCAGGCTGCCGACCAGCTCCGGTGAGCCGTGGGCGTGGGTGGGGGAGTAGGTGCAGACGCCGCTGAGGTGGGCGATCGCCGTGTGCGGGACGAGCGTGCTGATCGCCTCCGACAGGCGCGGCACCACATCGGGCCGGGGCGCGCGCAGCACCTCGACGGCGCGGGCCAGCGCGTCCTCCGGGCGGCCCCAGTGCTCCTGCCAGGCCTCGGCCGGGCCGTCCACGTCCTGCGCGCCCTGCGCGTTCTCCACGTCCATGCCGTCCACCCTAGTTCGGGGGCCGTCGTCCGCAGCCCCTCCCTTCGGCCAGGTCGAACTGTCCGAACGGCCGGCCGGGGAGGTGCGTCCCGCGCCGCAGGATGGATCCCGTCGGAGCGAACAACTCCCGGACGGGACAACGTCCGGACGAAGCGAGGATCTTCCATGACCAAGGCCATCGCCTTCCCCCAGTACGGCGGCGCGGACGTGCTGCGCCCGATCGAGCTCGAACTGCCCGCCCCCGGGCCCGGCCAGGTGCGGGTCGCGGTCCGCGCCGTGGGCGTCAACCCGCTGGACCACAAGGTGCGCAGCGGCGAGCTGGACGGCTTCTTCCCCGTCACCTTCCCGGCCGTGCCCGGCTACGAGATCGCCGGGGTGGTGGAGGCGGTCGGCGCGGAGGTGACCGGCTTCGCCCCCGGTGACGAGGTGTTCGGCGCCCTGATGGGCGGCGGCTACGCCGAGCACGCGCTGCTCCACGCCGACCTGCTGACGGCCAAGCCGGCCACGCTGAGCTGGGAGGAGGCCGCGGCGATCCCGGTCGCCGCCGAGACCTCCGAGCGGGTCCTCGACCTGCTGGGCGTGCGGTCCGGCGAGACGCTGCTGGTGCACGGTGCGGCGGGCGCGGTCGGCACCCTGCTGCTCCAGTTCGCCCGGGCCCGCGGCATCACCGTGATCGGCACCGCGAGCGAGGCCAACCACGACTACCTGCGCGAACTCGGCGCCGTCCCGGTGACCTACGGCGAGGGCCTGGCCGACCGGGTGCGGGCGGTCGCGCCGGACGGGGTGGACCGGGTGCTGGACGCGGCGGGCAAGGGCGACGTGCTGCCGCTCTCCATCGAACTGACCGGCAGCGCCGAGCGGGTGGTGACGATCGCCGACATCGCGGGCTCGCAGCAGCACGGCGTGCGCTTCTCGGGCGGCGCCGAGGACGGCCGGTCGTACCACGGGCACGCCTTCGCGGCCGCCCTCGCCCTGCACGCGGCGGGCACCCTGCGGCTGCCGCTGCACCGGGTTCTCCCGCTGGCGGAGGCGGCGGAGGCGCAGCGGATCAGCGAGGCCGGGCACGTGCGGGGGAAGATCGTCCTCACCGTCTGAACGGTGGTCCCCGCCGGGCCCCGTCCGGACTCGCGTCGCGGAAGCCCGGCCCCGCAGCGCCGCGCTCGGTAGAGTCCCGCCATGGTGACTTCGAGTGCGGCGGGGCGGCTGGCCGGCCGTTCCTGCGTGGTGACCGGCGCGGCCAGCGGCATCGGCCGGGCCGTCGCGGAACGCTTCGTCCGGGAGGGTGCGTCGGTGGTCGCCACCGACCTCGACGCCGAGGGGCTGGGCCGGTTGGCCGGGCGGTTCCCGGCGGCCGTCAGCACGGTGGCCGGTGACGTGTCCGTCGACGCGGACGCCCGCCGGATGGTCGGGGCGGCCGTCGAACGGCACGGACGGATCGACGTGCTGGTGGCCAACGCCGGGGTGATCCCGCTGATGGACATCACCGAGGCGAGCGCCGAGGACTGGGACCGGGTGATGGCCGTGGACGGCCGCGGCATGTTCCTCACCTGCAAGTACGCGATCGAGGCGATGCTCGCCCAGGAGCGGCCCGGCGGCTCGATCGTCTGCCTGTCCTCCATCTCCGGCGAGGCCGGCCAGCGCGGCCAGGCGGTGTACGGGCCCGCGAAGTTCGTCGCCTCCGGGCTGACCAAGCACCTCGCCGTCGAATGGGCGGACCGCGGCATCCGGGTCAACGCCGTCGCCCCCGGCACCATCGGCACCGAGCGGGTCGCCCGGCTGCGGGACGAGCCCGGCGGGCCCGAGTACCTCGAGGCGATCGAGAAGCTCCATCCGATGGGCCGCCTCGGCGACCCGGCCGAGGTCGCCGCCGCCGTCCTCTTCCTCGCCTCCGACGAGGCCTCCTTCATCACCGGCGCCGTCCTGCCGGTCGACGGGGGCTACCTGGCGCAGTAGCGCGCGGGGAGGGCGTCCGCCCGGCGGGCAGGCGGGAGGAAGGCCCCGTCAGTCGGATGGTCGGTCAGTCGGCCGCGGGGTGTTCCGAGCCCGGTCGGATCTCCGCAACCGCCGTTCCGACGTCACGGAACCAGACGGGGCCGGGGCCGGGGCCGGGGCCGGGGCCGGGGCCGGGGCCGGGGATCCTCACCCGGTGGGCGTGAACCGCCCCGGCACCGGCTCCCCGGGCTCGCCCGAGAACACCACCTCGCCCCGGTGCAGCAGGTGCACCACGGCCGCCCCCGCGAGCGAACGCGGCAGCGACTGCGCGGCCAGCACCACCGTACGGCCCCCGGCCGCACCGGCCAGCAGCACGGCGTGCAGCCGCGCCGCCACCGCCGGAGCCAGCCCGCGCTCCGGCTCGTCGAGCAGCAGCAAGGCGGGCCGGGCCGCCAACGCCCGCCCCACCGCGACCAGTTGCTGCTGGCCACCGGACAGTGTGCCCGCCAGTCGGGACAGCAGTGCGGACAGCTCGGGGAACGCCGCCAGCACCTCCGCCCGCCCGGCACCGCCCAGCTCCAGGTGCTCGGCCACGGTGAGCGACCCGAACACCCCGCGCTCGGCCGGCACCAGCCCGAACCCCATCCGCACCCGCCGGTGCACGGACAGACCGGTGACGTCCCGCCCCCGCCAGCACACCCGCCCCCCGGACAGCGGCACCACCCCCGCCAGGGCGTGCAGCGCACTGGTGCGCCCCGAACCGTTGCGGCCCAGCAGGACGGTGACGGCGGCGGCGGGGAAGGCGAGGTCCACGCCGTGCAGCGCCTCCAACGGGCCGTACCGGACCCGGGCGGCGTGCAGGGCGGCGGCTACGGGCATGCGGCCACCTCCCGATCGGCCGAGCAGGCCTCGCTGAACGCACGTTCGGCGCTCACGGCCGACCGCCCCAGGCCTCGGCGACCCGGGCGTCCGCCAGCACCGCCGCCGTCGGACCGGCCGCCACCACCCGGCCCTGCGCCATCGCGTAGACGGAGTCGGCGAGTTCGGCCACCAACTCGGCATCGTGCTCCACCAGCAGCAGCGCCATCCCGCGCTCCGCGAGGCCGCGCAGGACGGCCACCAGGCGGCCCGTCTGGGCGGCGTCCAGCCCCGCCGCCGGCTCGTCCAGCAACAGCACCCGGGGCCCGCCGGCCAAGGCCCGGGCCAACTCCACCAACCGCAACACCCCGGTGGGCTGCACCCCCGCCGGCTCGTCCGCGAGACCCGACAGCCCGAACAGCCCCAGTGCCCGCTCCGTCCGCTCCAGCACCGTCCGGGCCGCCACCCTGCCCCGCCGCTGCTCCGCCCCCACCCGGACGTTGTCGGCCACCGAGAGGGTGGGGAAGACGGCGATCTGCTGGAACGTCCGCGCCAACCCGAGCCGCACCCGCCGGTGCGCGGCCAGCGCGGTCACATCCCGTCCACCCAGCAACACCCGCCCGGCATCCGGCCGGACCGTCCCCGCCAGACAGTCGAACAGGGTGCTCTTCCCCGCCCCGTTCGGCCCGATCAACGCCGTGATCCGCCCACCCGGAGCCACCAGATCCACCCCGCCCACCGCCTCGATCCCCCCATAGCGCCGCACCACCCCCCGCACGGTCAACCGCGCCCCCCTCACGACGCCCCACCGTGGGCCGCCGTCCTCGACGTCCGGGCGGTGCAGGGGGGTTGGCACGTCCGCGGTTCCTCGGGGCCGGCTGCGCCCCGTGCACCTGCGGCCCGGGGTGCGGGAATCCTGTCGACCCGCTTCCTTCCGGGTGGAGTTCCGGCTGCCGCTGCTCCGTTCCGGTTGCGGGTCCGCTCGGCGTTCACGGGCGGCGCTCCAGGTCGGCCCGCAGGCGTTGCCCGGTCGGGCTGAGGTGTCCGGGTGGCAGGGGTGGGACCGCCCGTGTGCGGCCCCGGCGACGGGTGGGGAGGGCGGCGAGGCCGCCGGGGAGGCGGCCGATGGCGGCGGCGAGGGCGCCGACCGCGACGGCCGAGACGCCGGTGACGGTGCCCGCGTCGAGGCCGATCAGCAGGGCCGCGGCGAGGACGGCGGCGAGGGCGCTGTCGGCGCCCGCGACGACCACGGCGGCGAACCAGAGCAGGCCGCGGACGGGGTCGAAGGAGGCCGCGTCGAAGGCGCGGCCCGCGAGGCCCATCAGGCCGCCGCCGAGTGCGGCGAGTGCGGCGCCGGCCACGAAGGCGAGGAGTTTGAGGCCCGGTACGTCGACGCCCGCCGCGACCGCCCCGGCCTCGTGGTCGCGCATGGCGGTGAGGGCGCGGCCGAGGCGGCCGCGGTGGAGGGCGCGGACGATGAGCAGGCCGAGGCCGAGGAGGAGGAGTTCGGCGAGGTAGAAGGCGCGGTCGCCGGTGAGGTAGGAGGGGCGGTCGAGGGTGAGCCCGGTGGTGGCGTAGGGCTGCTGGAAGACGAAGCGGCTCACGGCCGTGCCGACGGCGAAGGTGACGAGGGCGAGCGCGAGTCCGCGGCGGCGGATCGCGGGCCAGCCGGTGAGCAGGCCGAGCGGGGCGGTGGCGAGGACGGCGAGGAGCAGGGCGGGGGCGGCGGGCAGCGCGGGCAGGCCGGGGACGCGACCGCTCATCAGCAGGGCGGTGCCGAGCGCGCCGAGGCCCGCGTAGCCGGCTTGGCCGAGGGAGATCTGCCCGCCGTAGCCGGTGACGACGACGATGGACAGCAGCACCAGGGCGAGGGCGGGGACGAGCAGGGCGCTGCGCAGGTCGTTGCCCCGGAAGCCGAACGGCATCAGGAGCAGCACCAGGCAGACGGCTCCGGTCAGTCGGCTCCCGCCGGCGCCCCGGCCCGCCCGGCGGGGCGGGGCGGCGAGCGGCGCGGTGGTGCCCGGCCCCCCGGTGGTGCCGGGCCCGGCGAGCAGGGCCGCGGCGAGCAGCGCGATCACGAACAGGTTGGACTGCACGGCCTCGACCAGCGGAAGGAGCTGACCGGACGGGCGCAGCCGGGTGAGTTCGGACTGGGCGATGCCGAGGCCGAGTCCGGTGGCGACGGCGACGGGGATGCTGCGCAGCCGGGCGGCGACGGCGACGGCCATGGTCTCCATGACCAGCAGTGGCAGCCCGTACGGGTCGAGCAGCAGGTAGGGCGCGAGGGCGACGCCGACGAGTCCGGCCGTGAAGGTGCCGAAGGCCCAGCCGGTGGCGGAGACCCGGTCGGCGTCGACGCCGGTGAGGGCGGCGAGCCGGCGGTCGTCGACGACCGCGCGCAGGTGGAGGCCGAGGCGGGTCCAGCGGGTGGTGGCGGCGACGGCGAGGCCCAGGACGAGGATGGCGGCGAGTTGGGCGACGGTGTCGGGGCGCAGGGTGTGTCCGCCGGGCAGCCGGATCGGGGCGCCGCCGAACGGGCTGGGGGCGCCGGCCACCGGGGCCGGGCCCCACAGCAGGACGGCGACGCCGATGAGCAGCACGAACACGCCGAGTCCGGCGACCATGGTCTCGGCCGGTCCGGCGCCGCGCCGTTGCAGCGGGCGGTGGACGAGGACGTCGAGCAGCACGCCGAGCGCGGGGGCGACCACCAGCAGGCAGCAGGCGACGGCGGGCCAGACCGGCCAGTGCCGGACGACCACGAGGTCGCGCAGCAGGTAGGCGACGGCCATGGCCTGGGCGCCCTGGGCGATGTTGAGCACGCCGGTGGCGCGGTGGCAGACGACGAGTCCGATGCCGCTGAGGGCGGCGGCGCTGCCGACGGTGAGTCCGGCGAGGGCGAGGTCGAGGGTGAGGCCGAGCGAGTCGGGCGCGGTGAGCGGTACGGTCATCGGTTCAGCCGCTCGGCGGGGCGGCTTCGCCCGGACGGGTGGGCTCGCCGGGCTCGGTGGGCTCGGTGGGCTCGGTGTGCTCGCCGGGCTCGGTGGGAGCGCCGGGGGCGCCGGGGGCACTGGGCTCGCCGGGGGCGCCGGGGGCGCCCGGCGAGCAGAGCGGGCAGGGCGTCAGCCCCCGTTCCCCTACGGCGGCCGCGTCCACCGGTGCGGCCCGGGCCTTGCCGGTGACCAGCGGGCAGTCGGGCCGGTGGTAGCGGGTGCCCTCGGGGACGGCGAGCAGGCCCGGCCGGTCCGCCGGGGTCGGGTCCGGCGCAGGCCCCGGCTCGGTCCCGGGTTCCACCAGCAGGTCGTACAGCCGCTCGACCCGCCGGTCGGTCAGTTCGCCGCGCGCGGGCGGCGGTCGCAGCGCGACCAGCACGGCGCCGGCCACGATCAGGGCCGCGCCGGGGACGGTGGACGAGGCCAGATAGGGGACCTGCTGTTCGACGAAGCGCTCGCCGGAGACCCCGTACCAGCCGAGCACGCACAGCACGGCCCCGACCGCGACGAGCAGCCAGCCGGCCCAGTCGCGCCCGCCCCGGGCGGTCCGCAGCAGCCGGGCACCGCGCCGGACGGGGGAAACCCTCGGGGCGTTACGGGTGATTTCTCCGTCGGATTGCGATTCGTCCATGGATCCGCCTTCATGGTGTCACTTGAGACGTTTCCAGGATCGGCCTGGAACAGCATCCGGGGCACCGCACAGGGGGCACCGCGACCGGCCCGGGCGGCGCAGTCGAGAGGGAACACAGCATGCGCGTGACGCGAAGCGGCACCCACGGGGGCGGCAGCCCCCTCCTGCGGACGGCGGCCGGGCTGCTCGCCCTGCTGCTGGCGGGCACGGCGGCCGGGTGCAGCAGCAGCAAGTCCGGTTCCTCGGCCTCCTCGCCGGCCGGAACCCCGAGTGCCCCCGCCGCCGGCGCCAGTGCCACGGAAAGCGCGAGCGCGAGCGCCGGTGCCACCGCGAGCGCCACCGGCACCGCCCCCGCCGATCCGGCCGCCGCCACGGCGGAGATCACCGCCAACTGGGAGAAGTTCTTCGACCCGGCGACCCCGATCGCCGACAAGGCCAAGCTGCTCCAGGGCGGCGACGCGCTGCTCCCGGTGCTCCAGGGCTTCTCGCAGGACCCCCGGGTGGGCCAGGTGCAGGCGAAGGTGAACGGCGTCGCCTTCACCGACGCCGCCGACGCGACCGTGACCTACGCGCTCTCGCTCCAGAGCACCGTGGTCGAGCCGAGCGCGAGCGGCCAGGCCGTCCTCGACAACGGCACCTGGAAGGTCTCCCGCTCGACCCTGTGCGGGCTGCTCACCCAGGCCGGCGGTGCGAGCGGCACCCCGGTCCCCGGATGCAGCTGACCGCACCGCCGCCCGGCCGGGCCGCCGACGCACCCCCGCGCCGGCGGCCCGGCCGCGTGCGGATGCTGATCTCCGTCCTGGTCCTGCTGCTCCCGCTGCTCCCGCTGCTCGCCGGCTGCGGCACCCGGCTGCCGGACGGCGCCTTCGCCGCCCGTGCCACGCCCGCCCCGGGGGCGGGCTCCCCGGCCTCCGACACCGGGGTGTCCGCCACCGAGATCCGGATCGGCATCGTCACCTCCCTCACCAGCCCGGTCGGCAGCGAGGTGTTCAGCGGCCCCCGTTACGGCGCCCAGGCGTTCTTCCAGGCCCTCAACGACCGCGGCGGCCTGCACGGGCGCACCGTCCGGCTGGTGACCTGCGACGACGGCGGCAGCGGCATCGGCAACCAGGACTGCGTGCACCGGCTGATCGACCAGGCCCACGTCCTCGCCTTCGTCAGCGGCAGCGTGCTGGACTACGCGGGCGCGCCGTACGTGAGCGGCAAGGGGGTGCCGGACGTCGGCGGCCAGCCGATCGGGACGGCCTACGACCGCTGGCCGCACCTGTACGGGATCTACGGCAGCGCGGCCCCGCGCGACGGCCGGGCGGTCGGCTGGAACGGCACGCTCTACCAGAGCACCGAGGTGTTCCGTTTCTTCAAGCAGCGCCTGGGTGCCGGCAGCGCCGCCGTGGTCGCCTACAACCAGGCCGACTCGGCCCGCTACGCCGGACAGCTCAAGGCCGGGCTGGAGGCGGAGGGCTACCGCGTACTGCTCCAGACGGTGGACTTCGCGCTGCCGAACTTCCAGGCGGTGGCCGCGGCCGTGCGCGCCGACGGCTCCCAGCTGCTGTTCGACGCGATGGACTCGCGCGGCAACGCGGCGCTCTGCCGGGCCCTGGACGAGGCCGGGGTGGCGGTCGCGGCGAAGGTGACCACCGTGCAGAACTGGTCGGAGTCGGTGCGCACCGACTACGCCTCCTCGCCGAACTGCCGCAACGCGCTCTGGGCGACGTCGTCCAGCCTGAACTACGAGGACGAGCAGTACCCGGCCGTGCACGACTTCCGCGCCGCGATGGCCCGCTACTTCCCGGACCGCGCCGGGCAGCTGTCCGCCTGGGAGCTGGAGGGCTGGGCGGGCGCCCAGTGGCTCACCGACGCGCTGGACTCCTGCGGGGCCGCGCCGGCCCGGGCCTGCGTCGAGGCCTTCCTGGACCGCGCCGAGCCCTACGACGCGCACGGGCTGATCCTGCCCGCCTCCTTCGTGCCGCGGCCGCCGCCGAGCGGGCCGACCCGGGCCTGCCTGAACGTCGCCCGCTGGCAGGACTCCGCCGGGGGCGGGCCGGGCGGCTGGGTCACCCAGGTGCCGGCCATGACCACCGACTGCTTCGAGGTGCCGCAGCTGCCGTACCGGCCCTGACCGTTTGCCCACCCCCGGCGGTCAGGGGAGCCGCTCGACCACCACCATCGCCGCGTCGTCGTCCAGCCGGCGGCCGACGTGGGCCAGCAGGTCGCGGCGCAGGCGGCTCAGCAGAACGCCGGGGCGCTCGGACTGCCAGGCGGTGACCCGTTCGGTCAGCGGGTAGAAGCGGCGCTGGGCGTCCCGGGCCTCGATCACCCCGTCGGTGTAGATCAGCAGCCGGTCGCCGGGGTGGAACGGGAAGGTCTGCACCTCGTACGAGACCGGGGCGAGTTCGCCGAGGCCGAGCGGCGGTGCGGGGTTGCGGGTGGTGAGCGTGGTGACGCCGTCCGGGCGCAGCAGCAGCGGGGGAGGGTGGCCGCAGTCGATCAGGTGGACTCGCGTGCCGTCGTCGGGGATGTCGATCAGGACGGCGGTGATGAAGGACTCGCCGCCCTCGTCCGGATCCTCCTCGTCCGGGTCCGGGTCCGGGGCGGGGTGCTGGTGCTGGTGCTGGTGCCGGGAGCGTTCGGCCCGGCGGGCTTCGGCCAGCTGGGCGAGGTCCCAGCAGACGCTGCCGTCCAGGTACTCGGCCAGGCCCGGCAGGTCGGCGTGCAGGTGGGCGGCGGCGCGGAAGGCGCCGAGCAGCAGGGCCGCGTCGCCGAGCGAGGACAGCCCCTTGCCCCGGACGTCGCCGACCAGCAGCCGGGTGCCGTCGGTGGTCCGGGCGGCCGCGTACAGGTCGCCGCCGACCTGGGCCTCGGCCTCGGCGGCCAGGTAGAAGGAGGCCAGGTGGAGCGGCCCGATCCGGTCCGGCAACGGGCGCAGCAGCACCCGCTGGGCGGCCTCGGAGACCGAGCGCACCCGGGCCAGTTCGCGTTCGTGCCGGTCGCGCAGCACCCGCAGGCCGACGATCAGCGCCGAGACGACCACCTGGGCGCTCAGCTGGGTCTCGATGTTGGCGCTGGTCAGGCCGTCCCGGACGGAGCCGATGACGGTGAGCGCGGCGAGGGCCAGCAGGGCGACCCCGGCGGTGGCCCGGGGGCCGGCGATGGAGGCGGTGAGGGCCGGGGCGACGATCAGCAGCGGGCCGAGGTGGATCTCCGGCGGGGAGAGGATGTCGACGACGGTGATCACGACGATCAGTGCGAGCGGCAGCGCCGTCATCACTCGGCGGTCGGGCCGCCAGGAGCGGCGGCGGGCGCGGGGACGCGGGTCATCGGGACGCTGCCGGAGGGGCACCTCTCCTCTGTACACCGTGGGGGCGGTGGGGCGCACCCCGGGGCGGGGGCGGGCGTCGGCGCGGGGCGGGTGCGGGCGTCGGCGCGGGCGGGGTGCGGGGCCGAGGGTTCAGCCCTGGGGTCAGCCCTCTGTGCCGTAGCGGGCCAGGTACGCGGCGAAGCGGGCGACGTCCTCGTCCGACCAGTCGGTGAAGCGGGCGGTGAAGGACATCCGGCGCTGCTCGTTGGCGTCCCGCAGCAGGGTGAGTCCGGCCTCGGTGGCGCGCAGGATCTGGCCGCGCTGGTCGTCCGGGTCGGTCTCGCGGCGCAGCAGGCCGAGCTTCTCCAGGGCGGTGACCTGGCGGCTGACGGTGGATTTGTCGAGCATGAAGTGCGCGGCCACGTCGGCGGCCCGGCAGCCGCCGCGCTCGGTGATCAGGTCGAGGATGCTGTACGTGACCAGGGAGAGGTCGGGGTGCAGCTGGGAGGCCTTGTGCCGGGCACGGCGGGCGAAGGCGGTCAGCTCGCGCTGGATGATGTCGATGGACGACTCGCGGCCGGGCACGGCGTTCCTACCTCCTCAGGATTTGTTGCACTATACAACGGATTCACTCCGGGGTCGGGCGCGCCTCCGCCGCCGGCCCATCGGCCGCGGGGCCCGCCGCCCGGCCCCGCCCGGCCTGCCAGGCGCGGGCGGCCGCGATCCGGCGGGTCGCACTCGGGTGAGTGGCGAACAGTAGCTCAAGCAGCCGCGGCGGGTCGACATCCGAGACGTTCACCACCGCCAGTCTGCGCTGCATCGCCACGAACTGCTCGGCGTCCCCGGTCAGTTCGAGTGCGTGCCGGTCCGCCCTGGCCTCGATCCGGCGGCTCACCGCACACTGCGCCGGCCCCGACAGGGCGCCGAGCAGCGCCGCCAGCGCGGCCAGCAGCGGCAGCGCCCGGGGGTCGGCCGCGTCGTCCGCCCCGGCGGCCGCCAACAGCGGGGGCCAGTCCGCCAGCAGGCCCAGCACCGCCACCGCCACGGCGGCACCCACCGCGCCGAGCGCCGTGCCGAGCGGCACGTCCCGGTGTTTGACGTGCCCCAGCTCGTGCGCCACCACCAGCTCCACCTCGCGCGGCTCGGCGGCCGACAACAGGGTGTCGTACGCGACGATCCGGCGGGTCGCGCCGAACCCGGATACGTAGGCGTTCAGCGCGGTGGTGCGCCGGGAGGCGTCCGCCACCAGGACGTCCCGCACCCGTACGCCGTCCCGCTCGGCCAGCGCCAGCAGCGCCGTCCGCAGCTCGCCCGGCGGCATCGGGGCGAAGCGGTTGAACACCGGCTCGATCAGCAGCGGGTGGAGGAAGGACAGCGCGACCGTCAGCAGCGCCGCCGCCCCCGCCGCCGGGAGCCACCAGCGCCGCGGCGACCACGCGGTCAGCGCGAACAGGCCGAGCACCAGCGGCAGGACCAGCAGCAGCGCCAGCCCGAGCGAGCGCACGGCGTCCAGCGCCCAGCCCGCCCAGCCCTGGGTCACCAGGCCGAACCGGGCCCGGACGGCGCGTGCCCCCGCCCCGAAGGGCAACTGCAGCGCCTGGCCCAGCACCACCAGGGCGGCCGCGCCGGCCAGCACCCCGGCCGTGCGGGAGCCGCCGAACCAGCGGCCGGTGGCGGTCACCAGCGCGGCACCGGCCGGGGTCAGGCCCAGCACCAGGGTCAGCGCCAGGCCCGCCAGCCGGCCGCCGAGCGCCCACAGCAGCTGGGCGCGGCGCAGCGCGCGGCCGCGGGCGCGCTCGGCGGGGGTGAAGTCGGGGGCGGGGCCGGCGGAGGTGGGGTCATCGGGGGCGGGAGTGAGGTCGGGGGCGGGGCCGGGGGTGGGATCCGGCGCGGGCTCGTTCATCGGCAGGGAGGCTCCGGCGAGGGCGGGGTGAAGTGAGGCGGGTCCAGCATGGACCACCGCAGGCGGCCGGTGCCCGTGCCGGACCCGAGACGGGTGGGTGCCCGTGCCGGACCCGTCACCGGGGCGCGCCCGGAGCTCACCCCTCCGACTCCGCCGGACCGGTGGCGCCGTGGACACCGGCCCGCAGCAGCTGGTGGCCGAGGTCGACCAGGGCGCGGCCGACCGCGAACTCGTCGCCGACCGCCGGGGCCGGGGTGTCGCGCGGGTTGCGGCGGGCCATGGCGTCGCTGTGCAGGAGGGTGCCGTCGGCGTCCAGCACGGCGTGCACCCGGGTGGTGTCCCGGTCCTCGACCACATGCAGGCTGAGCTGCCAGTCCTTGGTCCGCTCGTCCGCCGGGGCCCGCTCGTCCGCCGCGACCGCACCGACCGCACCGACCGCACCGACCGCACCGACCGCCGTGCCGGCCGTCGACCGCCGCGGCGTGGCGGCCGTACCGTCCGGCCGGACGATCACCACCGGGCAGACCCCGTGCACCGCGCAGCGGGTGGACACCGAACCGAGCAGCGTCCGGGCGAAGGTGCCCCGGCCCCTGCTGCCGAGCACCAGCAGGTCCGCGTCCTCGGCCGCGTCCAGCAGCACCTCGGCGGCGTGCCCGAGCACCAGGCTCTCCCGGACCTCCGCCGGGCGCTGCGCCCCGACCACCTCGTTGACCTCGGCGGTCAGCGTGCGGTGGGCGGCCTGCTCGAAGCCCTCGTCCACCATCGGCGCGAACCACCCGTACAGCGAGGGGTACTCCCAGGCCGCCACCGCGTGCACGACGGCCCCGGTGAGGACCGCCTGGCCGACCGCCCAGCGCAACGCCGCCTTCGACGGCTCCGAACCGTCGATCCCGACCACGATCCGGCGCTCCCGGCCGGGGGCCGTCCGGTTGACGGCCGTCTCGTCACCGGCCGTCCGGTTGCCGGCCGTCTGGTTGCTGGCCATCACGAACCTCCTCCGGCGGCCGGGCGCGGCCGGGCGGTCCCGCCGGCGGCCTCCTCCTCCACGCTGCGCGCCGCCGGGCGGGGGCGCCAGGGACGCGGTGGCCCGGTGGGGCGGGGGACCGGGACGGACGGGCCCGGTCGGCGCGGGGCCCGGTCGGGGTTGGGCCCGGTCGGGGTTGGGCGGGGCTCGGCCTGGTCCGGGCTGGGCGGGGCGGGGTGCAGATGTCCGGTGCGACCGATGGTGCCCTTTTGTGTCCGGAATGTTGTGGGGACGGGCTCAAGCGGTGCCGATTCGGTGGCGTAGGCTGACCGCCTTGCATCGACCTCCGGGGGGAACCACTCATGCGCCGTGCCGCGGCCGCCGTTGCCGTGTTCGTCGGGCTGACCGCCGTCGCCGCCTGCGGGCCGGACGATCCGGCGCCCCGCCCGGCGGCGACGGCCCCGTCCGAGGCCGCACCCCCGGCAGGAACCGCCGCCGCGACCACCGGCACGGCCCCCGCCGCCGCCCCCACCAAGGGCGGTGCGCCCCGCCCCGACGGCACCATCACCGTCGCTTTCGCCGGGGACGTCCACTTCGAGGGCCGTACCCAGTCCCGGTTGTCCGTCCAGCCGCCCGAGCCGGCCCTCGGCCCGATCTCCCACACCCTTGCCGACGCCGACCTCTCCGTGCTCAACCTGGAGACCGCGATCACCGGCCGCGGCGCGCCCGAGCCGAAGACGTACACCTTCCGCACCGCGCCCAAGGCGCTGTCCGTGCTCAAGGACTCCGGCGTCGACGTCGTCTCGATGGCCAACAACCACGCCGTCGACTTCGGCGCCGACGGCCTCGCCGACACCCTGGCCGCCAAGGACTCCTCGCCCATCCCGGTGATCGGCGTCGGACACAACGCCAAGGAGGCGTACGCCCCGTACCTGACCACCGTGCGCGGGGTGAAGGTCGCGGTGGTCGCCGCCAGCCAGGTCGAGGACATCACCAACCAGAAGTGGCGGGCCGGCGCCAACAAGCCCGGCATCGCCTCGGCCCTGGATGTCCCCGCACTGGTCTCGGCGGTGCAGGCGGCCAAGCAGCAGGCCCCGGTCGTCCTCGTCTACCTGCACTGGGGCGAGGAGGGCAAGGCCTGCCCGACCGGCGCGCAGACCGCCGTCGCCAAGAAGCTCGCCGCCGTCGGCGCCTCCGCTGTGGTCGGCACCCACGCCCACACCATGGTCGGCTCGGGCATGCTCGGCAACACCTACATCGGGTACGGCTTCGGCAACTTCCTCTGGTACGGCACCTCCAACTACGCCTTCTCCAACGAGACCGGCGTCACCACCCTCACCCTCGCCGCCGACGGCAAGGTCACCGGCGAGGCCTTCGCCCCGGCCACCATCGACGACAAGGGAATCCCCCAGCCGGTCACCGGCGCCGCCGCCGAGGCCGCCCTCAAGCGCCGCGACGGCCTGCGCGGCTGCGCCGGCCTCACCCCGCCCCCGGCCGCGCACTGAGGCCGCCGGTGCCGTCGTGGAGTGGTCCGCCGCCCACGTCCCCGGCCTGCCCCTGATCGCCCGCATCCGCCCCGACAACCTCGCCTCCCAGGGCGTCGCCCTCCGCGTCGGCCTGCACCGCGCCGAGCACCTGGACGGGCCGGGGTACGACGGCTTCGACTGGATCTACACCGCTGGGCCGCTGGGCTGACGCACCCGCCGGAGGCCGGTGCCGGGGCTCGGCGACAAGGACCTGAGGCCGTCCGACCCGTTCTCGGGGCGGGCGGCCTCTTCGCGTGCCCGGGTGGATTGACGAGGGGCCAGGTGTCGAAGGGTCCGGCTGAAGGGCCGTCGGACGGTCCGTCGGAAGGCCGGTCGAACGAGCTCTCGGCGTAGGCGAACAATTGTGTTAGGTTAGGCTTGCCTAACAATGCTGGTCGGAGGGAATGTCCTGTGGAGCGGTCCGAATTCGACGGTGTCGTCGCGATGGTCACCGGGGCCGGGCAGGGGATCGGTGCGGCCGTGGTCCGGGCGCTGGTCGCGGAGGGGGCCGTCGTCGCGGCGGTGGACCGGAACGCCGGTCCGCTCGCCCGGCTCGCGGCGGAGTCCGACGCGGTGCACCCGTATGTGCTGGATGTCGCCGACGGGCAGGCGATCGACAGCGGAGCCGAATTGATGGAGCATCAACTCGGGCCGATCGGAGTGCTGGTGAACGTCGCCGGTGTCCTGCGGGTCGGGCCGATCGTGGAACTCACCGACGCCGACTGGGCGGAGACCTTCGCCGTCAATGCCACCGGGGTGTTCCACGCCAGCCGGGCGGTCGGCCGCCGGATGGCCGGGCGGGGCAAGGGTGCCATCGTCACCGTGGGCTCCAACGCCGCCGGGGTGCCCCGGGCCGGGATGGCCGCCTATGCGGCGTCCAAGGCGGCGGCCGCCATGTTCACCCGCTGCCTCGGGCTGGAGCTCGCCCGCTCCGGGGTGCGCTGCAACGTGGTCTCGCCCGGGTCGACCGACACGCAGATGCAGCGCGGACTGTGGGGCGAGGACGCCGAGGCGGCCGAACGGCGCGTGATAGAAGGCGACTTGGCAGCCTGGCGGGTCGGCATCCCGCTCGGCCGGATCGCCGAGCCCGCCGACGTCGCGGAGGCGGTGCTCTTCCTGGCCTCCGACCGGGCCCGGCACATCACCATGCACGACCTGTACGTCGACGGCGGCGCGACCCTGCGCGCCTGAGACGCCCCCGGCCGTCCGCTGTGCGGCAGCCCCGCCGACCGGCGTTCCCCCAGGCCGGCATCCCCGCCGACCGGAATCCCCGCTGACCGGGGTCCCCGCCGACCGGCGTCCCCGCAAGCCGGGGTCCGCGCAGGCCGCTGGACCGCAAGACCGGCAGACCGTAGACCTGTCCCAGACTGGAGAGAACACCGTGACCACGGTGCACCACGCCCCGCCGACCCCCACCGACGGCGGCCCCGACCGGACCGCCATCGGCGCGGCCAGCGGCCTGCTCGGCCAGTACCGGGCCGCCGAGGACGAGGCGTTCCTCGCCTCGCCGACCCGCACCCTGCTCGCCGCCGGCGTGCACGCCCGGGTGCCGCAGGACGCGCGTCCGCTGCCCCTGCGGGTCGCCGAGACGCTGGCCCAGGCCCGCCGCGCCGGGATCGAACGGCCCCTGGTGGTCGGGGCGATGGCCTTCGACCGCGACAGCCGGGTCGAACTCGCCGTCCCCGCCCGGGTCCGGTCCGCCGGGGCGCTGGGCGACGACCCGCTGATCGCGCTGCCCGCGCCGCCGGTCGCGGAGACCGACTGGCGGATCCGTCCGGTCCCGGCGCCGGAGGCATACGGCGCGGGCGTCGCGGCGGCCGTCGAGCGGCTGCGCGGCGGGGAGTTGAGCAAGGTGGTGCTGGCCCGCACGCTGGAACTGAGCGGCGACCGGCCGCTCGACCTGCCGGCCGTGCTGCAGCGCCTGGCCCGGCGCGACCCCGGCGGCTACACCTTCGCGGTCCCGGCCGGCGGCGGCCGCACCCTGATCGGCGCCAGCCCCGAACTCCTGCTCTCCCGGCGGGGAACAGCCGTGCTGGCCAAGCCGCTGGCCGGCTCGGTGCCGCGCAGCGAGGACCTGGGTGAGGACGTCCGGCGCGCCGCCGCGCTGCTGGAGTCGCCCAAGGACCTCCACGAGCACGCCGTGGTGGTGGACGCCATCCGCGCGGCGCTCGCGCCGTACTGCCGCAGCCTGGACGTGCCGCAGCAGCCCACCCTGGTGCGGACGGCCGCGATGTGGCACCTGGCCACCGCGATCAGCGGCGAGCTGGCCGATCCGGCGGTCTCCGCCCTGGAGTTGGCCTGCGCGCTGCACCCGACCCCGGCGGTCTGCGGCACGCCGACGGACGTCGCCCGCCGGGTGATCGGCGAGGTCGAGCCCTTCGACCGGGGCCTCTACACCGGCATGGTCGGCTGGGGCGACGAGACGGGAGACGGCGAGTGGGTGGTGACCATCCGCTGCGCCGAGGCGGAGGGGCGGACGTTGCGGGTGTACGCGGGCGCCGGGGTGGTCGAGCAGTCCCGGCCCGAGGCCGAACTCGCCGAGACCAGCGCCAAGTTCCGCACCTTCCTGGACGCGGCCGGGGTGGCGCTGTGACGCCCCTGGACGACGTGCTGGGCGGATTCACCCCGTACCCGGCCGAGTTCGCCGAGCGCTACCGGGCCGCCGGCCACTGGCGCGGCGAGACCTTCGGGCGGATGCTGCGCGAGCGCGCCGCCGCGCACGGCGAGCGGATCGCCGTCGTCGATCCGGGCGGCCACTCGGCGGCGGCGGGGGAACGGCGCTGGACGTACGCCGAACTCGACCGCCGGGCCGACCGGATGGCCGCCGGGCTGCTCGCCCGCGGGGTCCGGGCCGGGGACCGGGTGGTGGTCCAACTGCCCAACGCCGCCGAGTTCTTCGAGGTGGTCTTCGCGCTGTTCCGGATCGGCGCCCTGCCGGTCTTCGCGCTGCCCGCGCACCGGTACGCGGAGATCTCGCACTTCTGCTCGTTCACCGGCGCGGTGGCGTACGTCGTCCCGGGCGTCGAGGGCGGCTTCGACCACCGCGAACTCGCCGACCGGGTAAGGGTGGAGAACCCGGATCTGCGGCTGGTCCTGGTGGCGGGCGAGGACCCGGGCGGGCACGTCCGGCTGGCGGACGTGCCCTGCGACGGGCCCGGCCCCGCGTGCGGACCCGAGCCTGGGGACGTCGCCTTCCTCCAGCTCTCGGGAGGCAGTACGGGCGTGCCGAAGCTGATCCCGCGCACCCACGACGAATACATCTACTCGCTGCGCGGCTCGGTCGAGCTGTGCGCGCTGGACGCCCGCAGCGTCTACCTGTGCGTGCTGCCCGCCGCCCACAACTTCCCGCTCAGCTCGCCCGGTTCGCTCGGCACGCTGTACGCGGGCGGCCGGGTGGTGCTCTGTCCCCGGCCGAACCCCGAGACGGCGTTCCCGCTGATGGGGCGCGAGGGTGTGACCGTCACCGGACTCGTCCCGCCGCTCGCGCTGCTCTGGCTGGACGCCGCCGAGCGCGGAGCCCGCGGGTACGAGAGCCTGGAGGTGCTGCTGGTCGGCGGCGCCAAGTTCAGTACGGAGGCGGCCCGGCGGGTGCGCCCGGTGCTGGGCTGCACGCTGCAGCAGGTGTTCGGGATGGCCGAGGGCCTGGTCAACTACACCCGGCTGGACGACCCGGAGGAGCTGATCACCACCACCCAGGGCCGCCCGATCTCCCCCGACGACGAGGTCCGGGTGGTCGACGACGAGGGCCGCGACCTGCCCGACGGCACCACCGGGCACCTGCTCACCCGCGGTCCGTACACCATCCGCGGCTACTGGAACGCCCCCGGGCACAATGCCGACTCCTTCACCCCGGACGGCTTCTACCGCACCGGCGACCTGGTCCGCCGGCTGCCCAGCGGCCACCTGGTGGTCGAGGGCCGGGCCAAGGACCAGATCAACCGGGGCGGGGAGAAGGTCGCCGCCGAGGAGATCGAGAACCACCTGCTCGCCCACCCGGCCGTGCACGACGCGGCGGTGGTGTCGATGCCCGACCCGTACCTGGGCGAGCGCACCTGCGCGTATGTCGTGCTCCGCACCGAACACCGCGAACGGCCGCCGAGAAGCGTCGAGTTGAAGCGCTTCGTCCGCCGGCGCGGACTGGCCGACTACAAGGTGCCGGACCGGGTCGAGTTCGTCGACGCCTTCCCCGCCACCGGGATCGGCAAGGTCAGCAAGAAGGACCTGCGGGCCGCCATCGCGGCCTCCCTCACCCACCCCTGAAACCCGCCCCTGAAACCCGCTCCTGAAGCCCGTCAACACCCCTGCCGCCAACACCCCTGTACAGCTGAGGAGTCCGACCATCGTGGGCCTGCCCCGCATTCCCTCGTATCCGCTGCCCGCCGCCGAGGAGCTGCCCGCCAACCGGGTCTCCTGGACGGTGGACCCGGCCCGTGCCGTGCTGCTGGTGCACGACCTGCAGAACCACTTCCTGGACGCGTTCCCGGCCGATGCCGCCCCGGTGCCCGAACTCCTCGACAAGGTCGTAGCGTTGACGGCTGCGGCCCGCGCGAGCGGGGTGCCGGTCGTCTACTCGGCGCAGCGCGGCGGGCAGAGCGCGGCCGAACGCGGACTGCAGCAGGACTTCTGGGGTCCGGGCATCCCGGACGACCCGCGCGCCACGGCGATCGCTGCGGCCGCCGCGCCGGTGCCTGGCGACGCCGTGCTCACCAAGTGGAAGTACAGCGCCTTCGTACGCACCGAGTTGGAGCGACTGCTGCGCGAGCAGGGCCGCGACCAGCTGGTGATCACCGGGGTGTACGCCCACATCGGTGTGCAGGCCACTGCCTGCGATGCCTGGATGCGGGACGTCCAGGCCTTCGTGGTGGCCGACGCGGTCGCAGACTTCGGGCCGGACGAGCACCGCGCGGCGCTGGAGTGGATCGCGGGGCGATGCGGGCTGGTCACCACGGCGGACGCCGTACTCGGCTCGCTGGACGGTCCGTCGGACGGTGCGCTGGTCGGTTCGTCGGACGGGGCGCTGGAAAGGACGGACGGGAAGTGACGGGCATGGACCACACAGGCTTCACCGTGGAGCGGATCCGGGCCGAGGTCGCCGACCTGCTCGGCGAGGACCCGGCGGACATCCCGCTGGACGAGAACCTGGCCGACTGGGGCCTCGACTCGATCCGGCTGATGACGCTCGCCGAACGCTGGCGGGCCGAGGGCTCCGAGGTGGCGTTCGTGCGGCTGGCGGAGCGGCCGTCCGTCGAGGCCTGGGCCGAACTGCTGGGTGTGGTGGCCTGATGGGGGCGGTCGTACGGGAGGCGGGCGCGGGCGGGATCGGTGCGGGCAGAGCTGACGCGGGGGATGTGACCACCGTGCCGGCGATGCTGGCGGCGGAGGGGCTGGTCCTGCCGGGGCCGCTGCGCGCCGGCCCGGCGGTCGAGCACCCGGCCACCACCGTGGTCGGCCCGGTCGAGGCCCAGGCGGCCCGGAGCCCGGAGGCCCCGGCGCTGCTGCTCGCGGACGGCGGGGTGGTGACGTACCGGGAGCTGAACACCGCGGCCAACCGGCTGGCGCGGGCCCTGGCCCGGCGCGGCGCCCGGCCGGGCACGGTGGTCGGGCTGGCGCCGGCCCGGCGCTCGGAGGAGATGCTGACGGCGCTGCTCGCGGTGGCCAAGTCCGGTGCGGCGTACCTGCCGTTGGACCCGGCGGACCCGCCCGGGCGACGGGACCGGCTGCTCGCCGAGAACGAGCCGGTGTGCGTGCTGGGGGAGGCGGTGCCGGGGGCGCTGACCGGGCTCGACACCACGGGCGAGCTGGACACCGACCCGCCGCGGGCCCTCACCCCGCAGCACCTGCTCAGCGTCGGCTACGGCCCGGGCGGGCGCCCGGCCGCCGTCCGGCTGACCCACGGCGAGGCGGACCGACGGGTGCGCGAGCTGCAGGCCGCCCACCCGCTCGGGCCGGGGGACCGGGTGTTGCAGCTGCGGCTGCCGCACTGGGGCTTCCTCTGGCCGCTGCGGACCGGCGCGGCCGTGGTGCTGACGGGGGAGTGAGGGGGCGGCGGGGCGGCGCGGGGCGGCGGGCTGCGAACAGCTGGCGGCTGACAGACGACAGCGAACAACTTTCAGATTTCAACTTTCAGCGAACAGATAATGAAAGTTGAAATCCGTTCGCTGAAAGTTGTCATCTGTCAGCCGTCAGCCGTCAGCTGCCGACCGCCACCCGAGCGCCAGGTCCACCGCCGTCCACGCCATCGCCACCGCGCCGTCCAGCAGCGCCCGTTCGGCCTCCGCCCCGACCGCGGCCGCCGCGAACGCGGCCTCGTGCGGCGCGCAGGCGCCCCCGGTGATGTCCAGGACCGGATGGATGGAGGGCACCACGTGCGAGACGTTGCCCATGTCCGTACAGGCGAACGGCCCGCGCTCCACCGGCTCGGGCCGCCCCAGCGCCGCCGCGTTGGCGCGCCAGTGCGCGAGCAGAGCCGGGTCGGAGCGCATGTCCAGGTAGTCCGGCTCGGGCCGGCTCAGTTCCATCTCGCAGCCGGTGGCCAGCGCCCCGGCCCGGAAGCAGTCCTCGACCCGGGCCCGCAACTGAGCGAGGTCCTCGGCCGCCGAGGCCCGGATCTCGTACTCGGCGCTCGCGCTGTCGGGGATCAGGTTCGGGGTAGTCCCGGCCGCCGTGGTGATGCCGTGCACCCGCCACTGGGGCGGCAGTTGCTGCCGCAGCAGCCCGAGCGCGACCTGGGCGACGGTGAGCGCGTCGGCGGCGTTGCGGCCCTCGTGCGGGTTGAGGCTGGGGTGGGCGGCGCGTCCGGTGTAGCGGACGGACAGGGTGCCGAGCGCGAAGGAGCGGAAGTCGGCGACCTCGACCGGGCAGGGGTGGACCATCATCGCCGCGTCCACCCCCGCGAAGGCCCCCGCCTCCAGCAACAGCGCCTTGCCCGCCCCGCGTTCCTCGGCCGGAGCGCCGATCACCCTTACGCTGAGCCCGAGTTCGGCCGCGTACGGGGCGAGCCCGAGTGCCGCGCCGACGCCCGCGGCGGCGATCAGGTTGTGCCCGCAGGCGTGCCCGAGGCCGGGAAGGGCGTCGTACTCGCAGACCAGCGCGACGGTGACCGGCCCGCTGCCGAGACTCGCGGTGAACGCGGTGGCCAGGCCATGGGCGGGTGCGGTGACCGAGTAGCCGTGGGAGCGCAGCAGTTGGGTGCACCGGGCGGCGGCCCGGTGCTCCTCGAAGGCGGTCTCGGGGTGGGCGTGGATGCGGTGGCTGAGCGCCAGCAGGTCTGCCCCGTGGGCGTGGATGCGCTCGCGGACGGCCTGCTTGGCCGCGTTCGGGGCCTCGAGTGCCTGGGGCGCGGCTTGGGGCTGGGGCATGGGGGCGTCTCCGGGTGTCAGGGGCCCGGCGGCACCGGGCTGTTGACCAGTTCGTATGAAGTTAGATTAGGCTAACCTAAGTAATGCGTTCCGGATCCCCGAGGAGCTCTCCGCACCATGCCCGCCGTCGAAACGCAGCCCGCCGAAGCGCAGCCCGCCGTCGAAACGCAGCCCGTCGAAACGCAGCCCGTCGATCAGCAGCCCACCGGGGCCCGGCCCGCCGACGTCCCGCTGCTCGCCGCCCAGGCCGCCGTCTGGTACGCCCAGTCGCTCGACCCCGCCAGCCCGGTCTACAACACGGGCGACGCCGTCGAGATCACCGGAGCGCTCGACGAGGAATCCTTCGAAGCGGCCCTGCGGCAGACGGTCGACGAGGCCGAGGCCCTCGGTGCGGTCGTCGTCACCGGCTCGGACGGCATCCCGTACCAGCGCCTGAACCCCGGCCACCGCTGGCCGCTGCACCGCCTCGACCTGCGCGCCGCCGACGACCCGGCAGCCGAGGCCGAGGCCTGGATGCGGGCCGACCTCGCCCGCCCGGCCGACCTCGCCCGCCCGGCCGACCTCGCCACCGGCCCGCTGTTCACCCACGCGCTCATCCGGCTCGCCGACGACCACCGGATCTGGTACCGCCGGATCCACCATCTCGCCGTCGACGCCTACGCGTTGGCCCTCCTCGGCGACCGCGTAGCCGCCCACTACACCGCCCGCACCAGCGGAGCCGAACCGGGCCCCAGCCCCTTCGCGAGCCTCGCCGAGGCCGTCGCCGAGGAGACCGCCTACCGGGCGGGCGAGGACTACCGGGCCGACCGCGCCCACTGGTCCGCCCAGCTCGCCGGTGCCGAAGCCCCGGCCACCCTGCCCGGCATCCCGCCGGGCACCCCCGCCGAGGCTCCCGGGCCCGCGGCCGCCCCGCTGCGCCTGACCGCCACCCTCCCCGCCGGCGCCCGCGAGCGTCTGGAGCGCGCCGCCACCGCCGCCCGCGCCACCTGGGCCGAGCTCCTCCTCGCCGCCACCGCCGGCTACCTGCACCGCCTGACCGGCGCCGAGGACGTCCTGCTCGGCCTCCCGCTCGCCAACCGCCGTGGCCCGGCCGCCCTGCGCACCCCCGTCGCCGCTGCCAACGTCCTCCCGCTGCGCCTCGCCGTCCGCCCCGCCGACGCCGCCGAGGACCTGCTGCGCCAGGTGGTCCGGGCCGTGCGCGCCGCCCGCCGCCACCAGCGCTACCCCCTGGAGGACCTGCGCCGCGACCTCGGCGGCACCGGCGGGCGCCGTGCCCTGTTCGGCCCGATGGTCAACATCAAGGCCTTCGAGGGCGACCTCGACCTGGCCGGCCTGCCCGGCGTGGTCCGCAACCTCGCCGCCGGGCCCGTCGACGACCTCGCCGTGAACGTCTCGCCCGGCCCCGACGGCGCCCTGCGCCTGTCCCTCGACGCCGACCCGGCCCGCCACGGCGCCGCCTCACTGGCCGCCCACCGCGACGGCCTGCTGCGCTACCTCGACGCCCTCGCCGAGCTGCTGCTCGCCGACCCGAGGACCCCGATCGGCCGGATCGACCTGCTGGACGCCGAGGCCCTGCGTCGCGCCACCGAAGGCCGGACCGAACCCCCGGTCGAGCGGACCGTGCCCGAGCTGTTCTCCGCCCAGGCCGCCCGCACCCCGGCCGCCGTCGCCGTCCGCTGCGGCGAAACCGCCCTCACCTTCGGCGAGTTGGAGCGCCGCTCCGACCGCCTCGCCCGCCGGCTGAGCGCCCTCGGCGTCCGGTCCGGCGCACCGGTCGCCCTCGCCCTGCCGCGCAGCGCGGACACCCTGGTCGCGATGCTCGCCGTGCTCAAGGCCGGCGGTGCCTGCGTCAGCCTCGACCTGACCCACCCCCGGCAGCGGCTCGCCGCGGTGCTCGCCGACGCCCGTCCGGTCTGCGCGGTCGGCACCCCCGAGGCGCTCGCCGCCCTCGACCTGCCGCCCGGCCTGGCCATCCTCCGGCCGCAGGACGGCGAGGACTCGCCGGAGGCCCCCGAGGAATCGCCGGAGGCCCCCGAGGCCCCCGAGGAATCGCCCGAGGCCCCCCTGGTGCCCCCGCAACTCCACGACGCCGCCTACGTGTTGCACACCTCCGGCTCCACCGGCCGCCCCAAGGGCGTGGTCGTCACCCATGCCTCGCTCGCCAACCTGCACGCCGGCCACGCCGAGGACCACATCGCCCCCGCCGTCCGCCGCGCCGGCCGCGAGCGCCTGCGGATCGCCCACAGCGCCTCCTTCGCCTTCGACGCCTCCTGGGACCCGGTGCTGTGGATGGTCCACGGCCACGAACTCCACCTGCTGGACGACGCCACCTACCGCGACCCGGCCGCCCTCGCCGCCCACCTCCACCGCGAGCGCATCGACTACCTCGACCTCACCCCCTCCTACCTCGAAGTCCTCCTCGCCGAAGGAGTGTTGGACGAGGGCCGGCACCGCCCGTCGGTGCTCGCGGTCGGCGGCGAGGCCACCCCGCCCGCGCTCTGGCAGCGCCTGGCCGCCGTCCCCGGGCTGCACCCGATCGACCTCTACGGCCCCACCGAGACCACCGTCGACGCCTACGCCTGGACCCCGGGCCCGGACGGCGCCCCGATCGGACGGGTGGTGCGCGGCTCCCGCGCCTACGTCCTGGACGGCTCGCTGCGCCCTGCGCCCGACGGCGTGACCGGTGAACTGTACGTGGCCGGCGCCTGCCTGGCCCGCGGCTACCTCGGCCGCCCCGACCTCACCGCCGAACGCTTCCTCGCCGACCCCTACGGCCCGCCCGGAGGCCGGATGTACCGCACCGGCGACCTCGCCCGCCGCCGCCCCGATGGCACCCTGGAGTTCCTCGGCCGGGCCGACGACCAGGTGAAGATCCGCGGCTTCCGGATCGAGCCCGGCGAGATCGCCGCCGTCCTGGCCCAACTCCCGGGCGTCGCGCAGGCCGTGGTGATCGCCCGCCCCGGGCCGCAGGGCAAGCGACTGCTCGGCTACGTCGTCCCGGCCGCGGGTGGGCTCGCCGCCACCGATGGCCACCCCGTCGCCGGTCACGCGCCCGACCCGCAGGCCCTGCGCGCCGCGCTCGCCGCCCGGCTGCCCGCCCACATGGTCCCGGCGGCCGTCCAGGTGCTGGACGAACTGCCGCGCACCGCCCACGACAAGCTCGACCACCGCGCCCTCCCGGAGCCCGCCGCCACCGCCCGCGGCGCGGCAGCCGCCGGCCCGCAGGAGGAACTGGTCTGCGCACTGTTCGCCGACGTCCTCGGCCTGCCCGAGGCGCCCGGGCGGGAGGACTCCTTCTTCGACCTCGGCGGCCACTCCCTGCTCGCCGGCCGCCTGGCCGCCCGGCTGCGTGAGACCTTCGCCGCACCGGTCGCCTTCGCCGACGTGTTCCGCCACCCGACCCCGGCCGCCCTTGCCGCCCTGCTCCAGGGCGAACCGCAGGTCGAACGGCCCGAGCCCCGTCCGGCCCTGCTGCCCGTACCCCGCGCCGACCGGATGCCGCTCTCGCCCGCCCAGCGCGGCCTCTGGTTCCTGCACCGGCTCGAAGGCCCCAGCCCCACCTACAACATCCCGCTCGCCCTGACCCTCACCGGCCCGCTCGACCGCGCCGCGCTCACCCTCGCCCTCGGCGACCTCACCGCCCGCCACGAAGTCCTGCGCACCGTCTACGGCGAGGAACCGGACGGCACGCCGTTCCAGCGGATCACGTCCCCCGCTCCGGTCGAACTCCACGACGGTGCAGGGGAGCCGGCCGACGCCGTCCGGTACGCCTTCGACCTCGCCGCCGAACCGCCGCTGCGCGCCACGCTGTTCGGCCACGGCCCCGAACGGCACACCCTGCTCCTGCTGCTCCACCACATCGCGGGCGACGGGGCCTCCACCACCCCGCTGCTGCGCGACCTGGCCGCCGCCTACGCCGCCCGGCAGGCCGGTCGCGCGCCCGAACTCGAACCACTGGCGGTCCAGTTCGCCGACCACGCAGCCTGGCAGCGGCACCTGCTCGGCACCGCGGACGAGCCCACGCCGCTCGCCGTACGGCAGAGCGCGCACTGGCGCACCGCGCTCGCCGGACTGCCCGACCAGCTGGACCTGCCCACCGACCGCCCCCGCCCCGCCGTGGCCGGGCACGACGGCGCCACCGTCCCCTTCGCCCTCGGCGCCGAGGCGCACGCGGCCCTCGCCGGGCTCGCCCGCTCCACCGGCAGCACGGTGTTCATGGCCGTCCAGGCCGGCCTCGCCGCCCTGCTCACCCGGCACGGCTGCGGCACCGACATCCCCATCGGCACCCCGCTCGCGGGGCGCGAGGACGGGCAGACCGCCGCCCTGGTCGGCTACTTCGTCAACTCCGTGGTGCTGCGCACCGACACGTCCGGTGACCCGTCCTTCCGGGAGCTGCTCCAGCGCGTGCGCGGCACCGTACTGGCCGCCCACGAGCACGCCGACCTGCCCTTCGACCGCCTGGTCGAGGAGCTCAACCCGGCCCGCTCGCTCGCCCGCCACCCGCTGTTCCAGGTGATGCTCGCCTGGCAGAGCCGCGCCGACGAACCCGTCGCGCTCGGCGGCGGCCTGACCGCCGAGATCGCCGCGATCCCCAGCGGCACGGCCAAGTTCGACCTCACCCTCAATGCGGGGGAGCGGCCCGACGGCGGCATCGGCGGCTTCCTGGAGTACCGCACCGACCTCTTCGACCCCGCCACCGCGACCGCCCTCGCCGACCGCCTCACCCGGCTGCTCGCCGCCGCCGCCACCGACCCGGACACGCCGATCGGCCGACTGCCGCTGATCGGCGCGGCGGAGCGCCGGCGAGCCCTGGTCGAGTGGAACGGCGCCCCGGAGCCCGCTACCCCTCGGTCCACCGTCGACCCGGCCGCCACCCTGCCCGAGCTCTTCGAGGCCGCGGCTGCCGCCAACCCGTTGGCCGTAGCGGTCAGTTGCGGCGACGACCGACTCGACTACACCCGACTCGCCGCCCGCGCCGACCGCCTGGCCCGCCTGCTGGCCGCCCACGGCATCGGCCCCGGCACCATCGTCGCGCTCGCCCTGCCCCGCTCGGTCGACCTGGTCGTCGCCCTGCTCGCGGTGGCCAAGTCCGGCGCCGCCTACCTCCCGCTCGACCCCGACTACCCGGCCGACCGCCTCGCCTACATGCTGGCCGACGCCGCCCCCGCCGCCCTGCTCACCGATCGCGCCACCGCCCCCCGGCTGCCCGAGCACTCCGTACCCCGACTCCTCGTCGACGGACCGGAGTCGGCGAAGTACCCGGCCACCCCGCTCGCCCAGCACGAACGCACCCGCCCGCTGCGCGCCGAGGACACCGCGTACGTCATCTACACCTCCGGTTCCACCGGCCGGCCCAAGGGCGTGCCCGTCACCCACCGCAACGTCGCCCGGCTGTTCAGCTCCACCGACCACTGGTTCGGCTTCGGCGCCCAGGACGTCTGGACCCTCTTCCACTCCTACGCCTTCGACTTCTCGGTCTGGGAGCTGTGGGGCGCCCTGCTGTACGGCGGCCGGCTGGTCGTCGTCCCGCACCTGGTCAGCCGCGACCCGGCCGCCTTCCTCGACCTGCTCGCCCGCGAGCGCGTCACCGTGCTCAACCAGACCCCGTCCGCCTTCTACCAGCTCAGCGCCGCCGACCGGGACCGGCCCGGCAGCGAACTCGCCCTGCGCTACGTGGTGTTCGGCGGCGAGGCGCTGGAACTCGGCCGCCTCGACGACTGGTACGCCCGCCACCCGCAGGACGCGCCCACCCTGGTCAACATGTACGGCATCACCGAGACCACCGTGCACGTCTCGTACATCGCCCTCGACCGGGCGAGCGCCGCCGCCACCAGCAGCAGCACCATCGGCGTCAACATCCCCGACCTGCGGGTCTACGTCCTCGACCAGCACCTCCAGCCCGTCCCGCCCGGCGTCACCGGGGAGATGTACGTCGCCGGGGCCGGCCTGGCCCGCGGCTACCTCGGCCGCCCCGGACTCACCGCCACCCGCTTCGTCGCCGACCCGTACGCCGGGCTGTTCGGCGAGCAGGGCGCCCGGATGTACCGCTCCGGCGACCTCGCCCGGCGCCGCGCGGACGGCGTGCTGGAGTACTTCGGCCGCGCCGACCAGCAGGTCAAGCTGCGCGGCTTCCGGATCGAACTCGGCGAGATCGAAGCCGTGTTGGCCGCCCATCCGGGTGTCGCCGACGCCGCCGTGGTGGTCCGCGAGGACACCCCAGGCGACCAGCGCCTGATCGGCTACGCGGTGGGCACTGCCGGACCCGAGGAGCTCAGGGCCCACGCCGCCGCCGAACTGCCCGCCCACATGGTGCCGTCCGCCGTGGTCCCGCTCGACCGGCTGCCACTGACCGCCAACGGCAAGCTCGACCGCCGCGCCCTGCCCGCCCCCGACGCCCCCGCCGCCGGAGCCGGCCGCCCGCCGCGCAGCCCGCGCGAGCAGCAGCTGTGCCAACTCTTCGCCGAGGTGCTGGGATTGGCGGCGGTCGGGGTCGAGGACGACTTCTTCGCGCTCGGCGGCCACTCCCTGCTGGTGGTCCGGCTGGCCGGCCGGATCCGCGAGGTGCTCGGCCTGGAGGTCGGTATCGGCGCGCTGTTCCAGGCCCCCAGCGTGGCCGCGCTCGACGCCGCGCTGTCCGACGGCGCCCCCGGTGCCGACGCCCTGGACGTCCTGCTCCCGCTGCGGCCCACCGCCCCCGGCCGCCGCGCTCCGCTGTTCGCCGTCCACCCGGCCGGCGGCCTCAGTTGGTGCTACACCGGCCTGATCCGCCACCTCCCGGCCGATGTTCCGCTGTACGGCCTCCAGGCCCAGGGCGTCGGCGCCGCCACGGTCGGCGAGCCGCTGCCCGCCACGATGGAGGAGCTGGCCGCGCACTACGCCGACCGGCTGCGCGAGGTCCAGCCCGAAGGCCCGTACCGGCTGCTCGGCTGGTCCACCGGCGGGATCATCGCCCACGCCGTGGCCGTCCGGCTCCAGGAGCTGGGCCAGCGGGTCGAATTGCTGGCGATCCTGGACGCCTACCCGGCCGAGGGCTTCCGCGACCTGCCCGTCCCCGACCAGGCCGAAGCCCTGGAGGCACTGCTGACCATGGGCGGCTTCGGGCCCGACGACCTCGCCGGGCAGCCGCTCGAACTCGACGCCGTCATCGCGCTGTTGGGGCGCGAGGGCAGCCCGCTGGCCGGCCTCGACCGGGCGACCGTGACGGCGCTCAACGAGATCTACCTCAACACCAACCACCTGGTGCGCGGCTACGACCACCGTCCCTTCCACGGCGACGTGCGGTTCTTCCGCGCCACCGTCGACACCATCGACGAGACCCTGGTGCCCGAACTGTGGGCCCCCTACGTGACCGGCCGGATCGACAACACCGACGTGGCCTGCTCGCACAAGGACATGACCCTGCCCGCCCCGATCGCGCACATCGCGGGCGTGATCGCCGACCGCCTGGAGAACCCCGACCATGAGTGACGCCCCCGCCAACCCCTTCGACGCCGACGGCGAGTTCCTGGCCCTCGTCAACGGCCAGGGCCAGCACTCCCTGTGGCCCGCCTTCGCCGCCGTCCCGGCCGGCTGGACCGTCGCCCACGGCCCCTGCGCGCGCCCCGACGCCCTGGCCTGGATCACCGCGCACTGGACCGACCTGTGACCCCTCCGGCCGTCGCGTCCCCGGCGCGCCCCCTGCTCGCGGGGCGCACCGCGGTGGTCGTCGTGTACACCGCCGCGATGTGCATGAACGGCCTCGACTCGACCATCGTCAACCCCGCTCTCTACCGCATCGCCGAGGACTTCGGCCGGCCCGTCGCGGCGGCCAACTCCGTCGAGACCGCCTTCCTGGTCGGCCTCGCCCTCGGCCTGCCGGTGGCCGGCTGGCTGGGCGACCGGTACGGCGTGAAGCGGGTCTTCCTCGGCGCGCTCGCCGTCTTCACCCTCGCCTCCGCCCTCTGCGCCTCCGCCCCCGGCCTCGGCGCCCTGGCGGCCGCCCGCGCCGTCCAGGGCGTGGCCGGCGGCCTGCTCACCCCGGTCGGCATGACCCTGCTGTTCCGCGCCTTCGAACCGCGGGAACGCCCGCGCCTCGGCCGGATCCTGATCGTGCCGACCGCCCTGATGCCCGCCCTCGGGCCGCCGCTCGGCGGCTTCCTCACCGAACACCTTTCCTGGCACTGGCTGTTCCTGGTCAACCTGCCGGTCGGGATCGCCGCCGTGGCGATCGGCCTGGCCGCCCTGCGGACCGCACCGGAACCCTCGGCGGGCCGCTTCGACACCCGGGGCTTCCTGCTCGCCACCCCCGGACTCGGCCTGCTCACCTACGCCCTCGGCTTCGGCCCGGCCCACGGCTGGACGGCACCGGCGGTCTGGCTCGGCGGGCTCGCCGGGGCGGTCCTGCTGGCGCTGGCCGTTCGGAACCAACTCCGCGCCCCCGAACCGCTGGTGGACCTGCGACTGCTCGCCGACCGGTCCTACGGCGCGGCGAGCTGGCTGGCCCTGCTCACCTCGGCCGCACTGATGGGCGCCCTGTTCGTGCTGCCCCTGCTCTACCAGGCCGCCCGCGGCGCCACGGCCCTGGACGCCGGGCTGAGCGTCTTCCCGGAGGCGATCGGCCTGATGGCCGCCTCCCAGCTGGTCGACCGCCTGCTGCCCCGGCTCGGCCCCCGCCGCCTCGCCCTGCCCGCCCTGCTGCTGGCCGCGGCGATCCTCGCCGCCCTCGGCCTCGCCGAGAACCCGTGGGCCGTACGGGCGTTGATGTTCGCGGTCGGGCTGGTGCTGGGCACCGCCGTGCTCACCGTCCAGATCGCCGGCTTCGCCGACGTCCCGCCGCCCGCGATGGGCCGGGCGATGGCGCTGTTCACCATCCTGCGCACCCTCGGCGGCGCCCTCGGCATCGCCGCCACCGCCGCTCTGATCGGCGCCCTCGGTGACGGCGCCGACCCCGCCCCCTACCGGGTCGCGCTGGCCCTCACCGCCCTCCTGGTCGCCGCCGGCACCCTCCTTGCCCGCCGCCTTCCGCGCGCGGCCTGAGCGTCACCCCGTCCGGCCGGGCGCCACCACCGCCCGGCCGGACCGTCACCCGGTTCTCCGAGCCGAACCGCGACCGGTACCGCACCCGCACCGAGCGGGAGTTCGGCGAGACGATCCGGATCCCCGAACCGTTCGGCTTCGAACCGGACCTGGCGAGGCTCGTCCCCTTACCGGGACTGACCCGGTTTCACCCGTTCGCGGGAACCTGGCGGACCGGTGCCGCGCGGCGGGCGGGGCGGTACTGCATTGGGCTGGCACCTTGCAGGCTGACGCCCGGGACCCGGGCCGCCTCTGGAGGTTCCTCATGACCGTTTCGCTTCCCGAGCTCACCGGGGACTACGTCCTCGACCCCGCCCACTCCCGGATCGGCTTCGTCGCGCGGCACGCCATGGTGACCAAGGTGCGGGGCTCGTTCGGGCGGTTCGAGGGCAGCGCCCACCTGGACGGCAGCGACCCGTCGAGGTCGACCGGACAGGTGGTGATCAAGGCGGAGAGCATCGAATCCGGCGTCGAGCAGCGCGACCAGCACCTGCGGACCAACGACTTCCTCGACGCCCCCAACTTCCCCGACATCACCTTCCGTTCCACCGCGGTCGAGGCGAAGTCCGACACCGAGTACCGGGTGACCGGCGACCTCACCATCAAGGACACCACCCGCCCGATCGGCATCGACTTCGAGTACACCGGCAACGCCGTCGACCCGTACGGCAACCTGCGGGTGGGCCTGGAGGGTTCGGTGACGATCAGCCGCAAGGAGTTCGGGGTGACCTGGAACGCGGCGCTGGAGGGCGGCGGGGTGCTGGTCGGCGACAAGGTGGTGCTGGAGTTCGACCTGTCCGCGATCAAGCAGAGCTAGCAGGGCCGGCGGTGCCCACGGCTGAGGCGGTGGGCACCGCCGTCAGGTGTTCGGGCAGAAGGCCGGGAGCGGCGCACCTCTCGTCCGGGGCGGGCGCGGTCGCGCCGCCGACGGCGGCACGAGGCCTGTCCGGTGCCTCAGCCCGGGGCGGAAGAAGCGTTCTGGGTGAACCATGCGAATCGACCCTAAACCGTCCTGGTGGGTGACCCCAGCAGGTGCGCCAGCCCGTCGGCCAGGCCGCCGCGCCAGCAGGCGTAGTCGTGGCCGCCGTTGAACTCGCGGTAGCGGAGGTCGTAGCCGCGGGCGGTGAGGACGTCCCGCAGGTGGCGGTTCTGGGTGAGCAGCATCCACTCCTGGAGGCCGACCTCGACGTAGAACCGGGCCTCCCGTCGTGGTTCGGCGGCGAAGCGGCGGGTCAGCCATTCGCTGCCCTCGTCGAACTCCGTCTCGTCCGGCCACCAGAAGGAGCCGGACTGGGAGAGCGCGTTGCCGAAGCGGTCCGGCCGCCGGAAGGCCGCGTAGGCGGCGGTGAGGCCGCCCGCGCTCTGGCCGGCGACAACGGTGCGGCGCGGGTCGGTGGTCGCGCCGAACTCGGCCCCGGCCCAGGGGAGGAGGCGGTCGGCGAGGAGGTCGACGAAGGCCGGGTTGCAGCTGAGGTCGTCGGGGCGTCCCGGCCCCATGGTGTGGACGAGCAGGGTGACGGTGGGCGGGATGGCGCCGTCCGCCGCCAGGTTGTCGAGGGTGTCGCCGACGGACAGCACCTGGCCCCACATCTCGCCGTCGAGCAGTACCGCCACCGGGTACGGGCCGTCGCCGCCGTGTCCGGCGGGGAGGTGGACGTCGACCCGCCGGCCGGCCACCGTACGGGGGATCGTCCGCCCGCGCGGCACGCCCTCGCGCCGCCGGACGTACGGCTGGGCGGGGGCCTCGGGCAGGCTGAGCACCGAGGAGGGGTGGCGGCCGTCGCGGGCCGGGAGCCGGGGTTCGGTGTCGTGCGGGTCGGGGCGGGCGTGGTCGAGGACGTGCAGCCAGTCGGCCCGGGTGGTGCCGGGGGCGTCGCCCCGGAACGGGTGGAACTGGTAGGAGGCGCGGTGGTCGGCGCGCAGCCGGTGGGTGAGTTCCCAGCGGTCGTCGCGGCGTCGCATCAGGTGCGGGGTGAGGTCTCCGGCGTGCCGGTCCCGGTCGGTGACGGTGTGCACGAGGGCGAGCACACCGTCACAGTCCTGGTCGGTGGCGACGAAGGTGACCAGCCGGTACGCGGGGTCGTCGGGGTCGGTCTCGATCAGTGGAAAGGCGTTCACGGTTTCCTCGTTGCTTTGTCAGTCGGTCCGGCGGGAGAGCAGCACCCAGAGCAGGAAGGGCCCGCCGAGCACGGTGGTGACGATGCCGACGGGGATCTCCACCCCGCCGATCAGCACCCGGCCGAGGGTGTCGGCGAGCACGACGAGCAGTGCGCCGGTGAGTGCGGAGCCGAGTACGGGGACCCGGGTCGGTCCGGCCAGTCGTGCGGCCAGCACCGGCGCCGCGAGGGCCACGAAGCCGACCGGCCCGCAGACCCCGACGGCGAGCCCGGCGAGGGCGACGGCGAGCAGCAGGCAGGCGAGCCGGACCCGCCCGGGGTCGACGCCCAGTGAGGCGGCCACGCTGTCGTCGAAGCGCAGCACCGCCAGCCGTCGGGCGAGCACCAGGGCGGTCGGCACCAGTACGGCGAGCCCGATCAGTACGGGCGTGGCGATGGCGTAGTCCCGCCCGTTGAGGCTGCCGGAGGTCCAGACGTACAGCGAGCCCGCGGAGTTGAGCGAGCGGCGGGCCAGGGCGACCTGGACGACCGCCGAGGCGAGCGCCGACATGGCGAGTCCGACGACCAGCACCCGGTAGCCGCGGGCGCCGAGCCCGCCGGAGACGAGGGTGACGACCAGGACGGCGGCCAGCGCGCCGAGCGGTCCGGCCCACCAGGCGCCGAAGGTGCCGGAGGCGGTGGCGGAGATCAGCACGGCGGCGGTGGCGCCGTCGTTGACGCCGAGCAGTTCGGGGGTGGCGAGCCGGTTGCGGGCGAGGGTCTGGGTCAGGCAGCCGGCGAGTCCGAGGGCGGCACCGGCGGCGAGTCCGGCGACGATCCGGCCGAGGCGGAACTTCTGCACCAGCAGGACGTCCAGTCGGTCGCCGTAGCCGAACACGGCCTGGAAGGTCCGGCCGAGGCCGAGTCCGCTCTGCCCGGCGTGCGCGGAGACGACCACGGCGGTGAGCAGGGCGGCGGCCAGCCCGAGTCCGCAGAGCAGCGGTCGGCGCGGGACCAGCAGGGACCAGGCGCCGTAGCGCAGCGCCGGGTCCGCCTTTACCGGGCGCGGTTCGGACCGCTGGACGGGTGGGGCTTCGGAGGCGGCGTCGGTGAGCACGAGGGCGGCGGAGCGGCGGGAGCGGACGATGGCGATCAGGGCCGGGGCGCCGACCAGGGCGACGATCACCGAGACCGGCGCCTCGAAGGGCCGGGCCGCCACCCGGGCGAGCACGTCCGCGCCGGTGAGCACGGCGGCGCCGAACAGCCCGGCGAGCAGGGTGAGTCGGCCGATCCGGGGCCCGGCGAGGGCGCGGGCCAGGAAGCCGGCGAGCAGGCCGAGGAAGGAGATCGGCCCGGCCAGGGCGACGGCCGAGGCGGTGAGCAGGGTGACGGCGGCGGCGACGGCCGCGCGGGTGGCGCCGGGGCGGTGGCCGAGGCCGCGGGCGAGGTCGTCGCCGAGGGTGAGGGCGGTGAGCGGGCGGGTGGTGAGCAGGGCGAGCAGGAAGCCGGCGCCGAGGACGGGGGCGAGTTGGCGCAGCGTCGTCCAGCCTTCCACCCCGGCCAGTGAGCCGAGCACCCATACCCGGTAACGGTCGTACGCCTCAGGCGAGTTGACGATGAGGACGCCGGTGATGCCGCCGAAGGTCGCGCCGACGGCGGAGCCGCCGAGCACCAGGCGCACGGGGGAGCCGCCGCCCCGGCCGCCGGCGATCAGCAGCACCAGGGTGCTGGCGACGACGGCGCCGCCGAAGGCGAAGGCGAGGTACCCGTAGGAGGTCTGCACGCCGAGCACGGCGATGCCGAGCACGACCCCGAGCGAGGCGCCCGCGTTGACGCCGAGCAGGCCGGTCTCGGCCAGCGGGTTGCGGGTGACGGACTGGAGTTGGGCGCCGGCGACGCCGAGGGCGGCGCCGACCAGCAGGGCGGTGAGGGTGCGGGGCAGGCGCAACTCGCCGACGACCAGGGCGAGACGGCCGTCGGCGCGGGCACCGTCGCGGTCGAGCAGGTAGTCCAGGACCTTTCCGGGTCCGACCTCGCCGGCGCCGACCGAGAGCGAGAGCGCGGTGAGCGCGAGCAGTACCGCGACCGCCCCGACGGCGACCGCCCAGGCGCTGCCGCGGCGGGCCCGGGCCGGTGGGGGATGGGCGTCGGGCGCGGTGGCGGCGGGCGGTTCGTGGGCGCCCACTTGCGACAATGTCATAAGGTAAGGCTAACCTAATGAACGGGGCGTCCCCTCGGCACCGCCGTCGTGCCGGACCACCCGGACGCCGCCCAACTCCCGTACCACCCCGCCCCGGAGGCACCCATGCCGTACGCCCAGAGCCCGCTCCGCCCTGTCCGCCGCCGCGCGGCCCGGGTACTGGCCGTCACCGGGGCGGCCGCCCTCCTGCTCACCGGCTGCGGCTCCTCGGGCTCGAACTCCGGGAAGTCCTCGAACTCCGCGTCCGCCGCCCCGGGCGGCGCGGCGGACGCGGCCGACGGCGGCAGGCGCACCGTCAAGGACGCCACCGGCAGGGCCGTCGAGGTCCCCGCCGAGCCCAAGCGGATCGTCACCCTCACCCAGGAGGACCTCGACGCGGTGCTCGCCCTCGGCGTCAAGCCGGTCGGCATCACCAACGGCCAGGGGCTCAACGAGCCGCCCGCCTACCTCAAGGACAAGGTCCAGGGCGTGCCGGTGGTCGGCAACCTGCTCCAGCCGGTGATGGACAAGGTGATCGCCGCCAAGCCCGACCTGATCCTGGCCGGGGACATGCAGGACGAGCAGGTGCTCAAGCAGCTGCGCGAGATCACCCCCGCCACCCTCGTCACCATGGCGCCCACCGACGACTGGAAGCTCGCCTTCCGCGGCATCGGCAACGCCGTCAACAAGCTCGACCAGGCCGACAAGGTGATCCACGACTACCAGGCCAAGGCCGCCGAGGCCGGCGCCGGCCTCGGCAGGAACAAGGGCGCCGCCGTCTCCATCGTCCGCTGGAACCCCACCGGCCCGAGCTGGATGGAGAAGAAGCAGTTCGCCAGTGGCGTCGCCCTCGACATGGGCCTCACCCGCCCGGCCGCCCAGGACAAGGACGGCAACGCCCACAGCCCGGCGCTCAGCCTGGAGAAGCTCTCCGAGATCGACGGCGACTGGCTGTTCCTGTCCACCCTCACCGACGACGGCAAGGCCGCGCTCAAGGACGTCCAGTCCAAGCCCGCCTACCAGCAGCTGGGCGCGGTGAAGAACGGCCGCGCCGTCACCGTGGACGGCTCGGTCTGGTCCACCCGGGGCGGTCCGCTGGCGGCCGACGCCGTCATCGGCGACCTCGGCAAGGCCCTGGCCGGATCCTGAGCGCGGCCGGAACCGGGGGACTGTGAGATGGAGTTGACGATCCAGGGCGTCACCGCCGGGTACCGGCCCGGCCGCCCGGTGCTCGGCGGCATCGACCTCACCGTGCCCGCCGGGCAGGTGGTGGCCGTGGTCGGCCCCAACGGCTGCGGCAAGTCCACCCTGCTGCGGGCGGTGGCCCGGCTGCACCGGCCCGACGGCGGACGGATCCTGGTCGGCGGCGAGGACATCTGGCGGCTGCGCCCGCGCCGGGCCGCCCACCGGGTCGCGCTGCTCCCGCAGAGCCCGCAGGCCCCCGAGGCGGTCACCGTGGCGGGCCTGGTGCGCTACGGGCGCCACCCGCACCAGGGGCTGTTCCGCCAGTGGTCGGCCGACGACGAGCGGCTCACCGCCGGGGCCCTGCGCGCCACCGGCGTCGACGCGCTCGCCGACCGCCGCCTGGACCAGCTCTCCGGCGGCCAGCGGCAGCGCTGCTGGCTCGCCATGGTGCTCGCCCAGGACGCCCCCCTGGTGCTGCTGGACGAGCCGACCAGCGCGCTCGACCTCGGCCACGCGGTGGAGGTGCTGGAGCTGGTCCGGGCGGTCGCGGCCGGCGGGCGCACGGTGGTGATGGTCCTGCACGACCTCGCGGCGGCCGCCCGCTACGCCGACCTGCTGGTCGCCCTGCGGGACGGCGCGGTGGTGGCCTGCGGGCCGCCCCGGGAGGTGGTGGACGCGCCGCTGGTGCGGGCGCTGTACGACATCGACAGCCACGTCCTGGCCGCCCCGGACGACGGGGCCCCGGTCATCGTCCCCCGGGCGCCGCTGGGCTGAGCGTCCGGCTGTCCGCGCAGGCGGCGTCACCCCGGGCGGGGTGACGCCGCCTTCTCACGCGGCCGAAGGGCCGGCGCTGTCCGGCGGCCTCCGGGCGCCCCCTGCGTACCCGATCGACCACCCGTTCGAGTGGTTTCGAAGCGTCCGCCTCCCACCGGCCTCCACCCCGCCCGTCGCGTTGTCAGTGACCCTCGCTACGTTCCTCGCATCGCTGGTCAGCGGGGCGATCGAACGACGTTCCCCGGTGGGAGGAGTACGGCTGTGGCATGGGTGGAAACGGGCGCGGGAGGGTACCGCGTCGCGCTCGACGGGGACGGCAGGGTGGTGTGCCGCAACGCGGCGGGCCGCGACCTCAAGTCCGTCCCGTCGAAGCTCGCTGACGACCCCGTGGTCGCCCAGCTCAAGCAGCTCTCCGAATGGCTCGCGGCGCACGAGCGGCGCTGCCAGGAGGACGTCGAGCGGTGGATGGTGCGCTCGCTGCCGGTGCCCGCCGCCGTGCTCGCCGCCGTCTGGCCGGACGAGGCGTGGCAGGCCGTCCTGCGGGACGTCGTGGTCACCGGCGCGGACGGCGCCGTGGCCGGCTTCCTGCGCGACGCCGACGCCGAGCGCGGCCTCGGTCTGGTCGACCTGGACGGCGACACCGTGCGCCTCACCGACGGCGAGGTCCTGATACCCCACCCGGTGCTCCTCCCGGACCTCGACGACCTGCGCGAGTTCGCCGTCGAACTCGGCGTCTCCCAGCGCGTCCAGCAGCTCTACCGCGAGGTCTGGCACCGGCCCGCCGAGCCCCCGGCCGGCACCGGGCTGAGCACCTACGCCGGCGGCCGCTACCGCGAACTGCGCGAGCTGGTCGGGCGCTGCACCCGGCTCGGCTGCCGGGTCCGCGGCGGCTCCGCCGTCCAGCCGATCACCGAGGGCGGCCGCACCGTCGAGGCCCGGGTGTGGGTCGGCGACTACTACGAGTACGACGCCTGCGAGACGGGCGCGCTCAGCTGGGCCGGCCCCGACGGCCGGTCCCTGCCGCTCGCCGAGGTCGGACCGGTCGCCTGGTCCGAGGGCATGAGGATGGCCGCCGCCCTGTACGCGGGCCGCACGATCGAAGGGGAGGACGCCGCATGACCACCACCGTCCCGCACCAGGGCGCCGCGACGCCCGAGGCGCTGCTCGACGCCGGCGCCGTCCTGCCGCCCGGCACCCTGCCCGGGGCCGGCCGCCCCGACAGCGCCGCCGACGTGCTGACCGCCCGCGGCTACGCCCACCCCGCCCTCGACGGCCGCCGGATCGTCCGGCTCGTCCCCGGCGCGCTCGGCCCCGCCGAGGACCTCGCGCTGGAGTTCCTCGGCCTCGCCCCCGAGGGCGGACCCGCCGAGGTCGGCCAGGTCCGCCAGGAGGCGCTCGGCTTCCCCGCCTGGGCGCTGGTCCACGACCCCGCCAACGGGCACCACGCGCTCGCCCTCGTCAAGGACCTGGAACGGCTGGCCCGGCAGGCCCGGTCCAAGCCCGGCGCCGCCAAGGACGGCTTCGACGAGCTCGCCACCCGGCTCGGCCGCGCCGTCCCGCACTTCCTGCCCACCTTCTGCGAGGAGGTCGGCCGGATCTTCCTCGCCCACGGCAACCAGACCTACGCCGCCGCCTGGTTCGGCAAGGCCCGCGAGGCCGAGCGCACCCACACCCTGCCCGTCGACGAGGAGCGGCTGCGCGCCGTCTTCCTGGAGTTCGCGCTGGCCGGTGCGCTCACCGTCAAGTCCCTGCGCCAGTACGTCAAGGAGCTCGCCCGGCGGCTCGACCCGCAGACCGCCTGGCAGCGCTTCCGCCAGCTGTGCACCGAACGCTCCGCGGCCGGCATGGCCCCGTACGCCGGGGTCGCCGAGGACGCCCGCGCGCTGATCCGGGCCGCCGGGCTGGACCGCGCCGAGCACGAACAGGCCCTGCTCGCCGAACTTCTGGAGTCCCCGGCCGTCAACCGGGCGCCCGCCGCGTTCTGGACGTCCTGGCACGGCGCCCTCGTCGAACTGGGCCGCCGCGACGCCCGGATCCGCGCCCGGCTGCTGGAACTGCTGCCCGACCCGGCCACCGGTGGCACCGACGCCGCCGCGCAGGACGCCGCCTGGCTGGCGGTCCTCGCCGACACCGGCGCCGAGGAACTCCTCACCGGCCCGCGCGCCGAGGGCGCCGAGCCCGCCGCCGCCTGGCTGCAGCGCTGGTGCCACCACCTCGGCCGCGGCTACCGCACCAGGCCCAGCTGCCCGGACACCGTCGCCCTGGCCGGGCGGATGGTCGAGCGGCTGCGCGCCGACGCCGTCCCGGTCGACCTCCTCACCGGCACCAACGCCGGCCTCACCCGGATCGACCTGCTGGAACTCCTGCTGGCCGCGGGCATCCCGGTGGCCGACCCGCCGGCCGGCCTCGGCCTCGACCTGCGCCAGTGGGTCTCCCAGAGCGGCACGGAAGACCGGCCGGATGCGGCCGGCGCCTCACTCGCCGCCATCGCCGCCGACGCACGCTTCCGGCCGCTGCTGCGCCGCGCCGCCCCGCCCGCCTGGGAGCCGGCCGTCACGCACCGCTCTGCCGCCCTGCCGCTGCTGAACGAGCTGTTCCGGGAGTGGGCCGAGGAGCGCGCCGAGGACCTCGCAAGCATCCGCGGCCTGGTCGGCGCCGACGACCTGGTCCGCTCGCTGACCCTGCACCGCACCGCCATCCGCACGGTCGCCCCGGCCGCCGCCGAGAAGATCGCCGCGCTCGACGTCACCGGGCTGCTCACCCGCGCCCTCGGCGCCGGCATCCTGGATGAACTCGGCTGGCCCGCCCTGGAGGACGCGCTCGCCCGGCTCGCCGACCCGCCCGCCCCCGACGCCCACCCGCGCACCGCCCCCGGCCACCGCCGCCAGGGCCTCGACGACCTGATCGTCGAGGACGCCTGGCCCCACCTCGTCCTCGCCCGCCACGACCGGGCCCTCGTGGTCGGCCCGGACGGCATCCTGCTGGAGCACACCCTGCGGGTGCCCCCGCTGCCCGGCACGTACAACCGGCCCCGGCTGCGGTTCGTCGACGGCGAACTCCTCGTCGTCTGGCAGGAGGCCGGCGACCAGAAGGCCTACTGGTCCAGCCGGCCGGAGCAGGTCTTCGAGCTCACCGGCCGCAGCATCGCCGGCCACCACTACGGCGACCGCCACCCCGACGACACCTCCCTCCCGCTGCCCGGCGGCGGCCGCACCACCGGCGCCCGCCCGCTGCACCCCGGCGACACCCGACTGCCCGAGGCACACCCCGTCCTCGGCGACGGCACCGGCCACTGGACAGTGCGCCACGCCCCGGACGGCACCGCGGTCCTGCACGAACTCGACCCGGCCACCGGCGCCCTGGGCCGGGCCGCCGAACCGCCGGTGATCGCCGCCACCGCGGCGGCCGGCCGGCTCGTCCTCGACAGCACCCGCCTGCTGCCGCTGCAGCCCGGTCTGGAGGGCACCCCGCTCGGCACCGACGGCACCGTGCTCGGCAGCTGGGTCCGCCGCGACGCCGGACGCGCCGTCACCACCTTCACCGCCGACGGGCAGCGGATCGTCCTGCCGCCGGACAGCATCGACGACACCCAGGCCCACATCGTCCCGGTCGGCCGGCTCGCCCTGCCCGGCGCGCAGGGCCCGGTGGTCACCCGCACCGGCGAGTTCCTCTTCCTCAACCTGCCCGGTCTCGCGGGCGGCGCGGACCGCACCGCGGGCGTGCGCTCCTGCCGGTCGGGCGAGCTGGCCGCCGCCGGCACCGCGCTGATCCCGCCGTACGACCACTGGCACGCCCTGCGGCCCCGCGACGAGGCGGGCTCCCGGGTGCTGCGCGCCCTGACCACCGAGCAGGCCGCCCGACTGATCGACCTCGCCTGGCCCGTCGACACCGAACCCCTCCCGGCGGACGAGCAGCGCTGGCTCACCGTCCAGGGAGTGCGGCGCCCGCTCGCCCAGCACGGCGAGGCCCGCGACAGCCTGCCGGTCGAGGCGGTCGGCGCCGCCCTCCCGGGGATCACCCACCCGCTGCTGCTGGCCGGCGTCGCCGGGTTCGCCCGCACCGCCGCCGACCTGCTCGACCGGGTCGCCCGGTTCCTCCCCCAGCCGGAGGCCGAGCGGCCCAGCAAGGCCCAGGCCGCCGAGTTCCGTCCCGACCACGGCCGCGACCACCAGCTGCGCGACGCGGTCGGTGCCGTCCTGCCCGAAACGGCCGGCCTCGGCAACAGCTGGGGCACGACCGCGCAGTACCACGTGCTCAACAACCTGCGGGCCGTCAGCGCCGCGCTCGTGGCCCCGACCGTCCCGGCCGGCGAGGGCCCGGCCGGCGAGGGCGCAGCCGACGGCGGTGCGGGCGACGGAGGCTGGACCGCCCAGGGAACCGTCACCCTGCGGGGCGGCGACGCCCACAACGGCTGGCGGCACCTGCTCGGCCGGGTGGACGTCCTCGCCCACGCCGTCGCCAACCCGCTCACCACGGCTGCGCACCGCTCCACACTGGTCCTGCTGCTCGGCGAGCTCACCAGGGGGCCGCTCGCCGACCGCGGCGCCACCCTGCGCCAGGTCGTCCTCGCCGAGACGGACGAACGCGCCAAGGGCCGACGGCCGGAGCCCTACCGGCAGGGCGAGGTGCTACGGCACGGCGACCGCACCGTGGTGATCCTCGACTACCGCTACCAGCACGAGGACGGGACGGTGCACTGGCGCGCCGTCGACCACGACCCGAGCGGCGAGTTCGGTCCCGTCGCCCACTTCACCACCGTCGAGGAGCGCGGCACCGAGGAGCGCGTCAGCGCCGCCTGGGTCGCCAAGTTCTGTCGGGTCGCCGCCCTGCGCGGCACCGTCCCCTGGCAGCCCGCCCGCGCCGCCGCCTTCGCCGAACTCACCGGCATCGGCACCGCCCGCGCCACCCTGCTGCTCTGCCCGCCCCCCGGCCTCCTGCACTGGGGCACGGTCGAGGTGCCCGCCGAACACGGCCTCAAGGCCGCCGAGGTCAAGGCCGCCCACGCCTGGCTGCGCGCGCACGCCCACTACGCGATCGCCGACGTCTGGGGCGCCCTGCTGCCCACCGACGACCCGAAGCGGCTGTGGACGGAGGGCCCCGACGTCCAGGCCGCGGCCGCGGTGTGGAACCGGCACTTCGGACAGCTCGTCACCCTCCCCGAGGACGTCCTGCCCGGCGTCCGGGGCGTGTCCATCAGCCAGATCGAGGAGATGCTCAACCCCGGCCGGGCAGCGTGGCTCACCCGCACCACCACCTACCGGTTGAACCCCGACAGCGGCCGGGGCTTCACCCAACTGGAGCCCGAGGACGCGAGCGCCGTCCCCGCCGCCCTCGTCGGCGCGATCGACGCCCTGCGCTGGCTCGCCTACCACCTGCCGGCCGACAGCCCGCTGCGCCCGCCGCTGGCCGGCACGGCCACCGCGCTGCGCGACCGGCTCGCCGACCCCGAGCTGCTGATCGGCTTCGGCCTGGTCCGCACCGCCAAGGGCGCCCCGGTGGCCGCGGTCCTGCGCGAACACTTCGGCCTGCCCGCCGAGGGCGGAGCCGACCCGGACGGCCTGGTCCGCTGCGGCCCGGCGCTCGTCCTCAGCCCCTACCACGCCGAACTCGAACAGGTCTGGCTGCGCCCCGCCGGCCTCACCGGCGCCGACGACCCGCTGCTCGACCTGCTCCTCGGCCTGGGCGACGGCTACTGGATCGTCAACGACCTGACCGCCGTCCGCTCCGTCCTGGACGGCGAACCGGAGCGCCTGGTCGCCCCCGCCGCCCTCCCGGCCACCGCCGACGGCCAGACCTGGCTGCAGAACCCGCAGTTCAGCGTCCCCGAGCTGGTCGCCGAGGCGGCCCGCACCCACGGCCTGGGAGAGGACGCGGCCGCGCTCTACCTCCAACTGCTCGCCCTGCCCGACCCGACGGACCGCAACACCGCCCGCTGGACGGGCTGGAAGCCCGCCCGGCTCAAGCGGGCCCGCGCCGAACTCGCCGCCGCCGACGCACTGGTGCTGGAGGCCAAGCGGGCCCGGGCCGGCCGCACCCTCTTCCTGCCCGGCGGCTGGCAGGAGGCCAAGTCCCCCGCCCTGCCGGTGGAGACCTGGAAGGCCGCCCTGTACCCGCTGCCCGCCCACCAGCCGGCGCTGCCGCGGCTGCCCGTCCCCGAACTGTTCGCCCGCGCCTGGCAGCGCACCCTCGACGGCGACGCCCCCGGCTACGAAGAGCTCCAGACCAGCAAGCGCAGGAAGGCCCGCCGATGACCGGCACCGAAACCACCGCCACCGCAACCCGGCAGATCGTCCCGCCCGAGGAGAAGCACGCCGCCGAACTGGAGTTCCTCGCCGCCCACGACAGCGGCCCGCGCCCGCCCGGCTGGCGCCTCACCCCGCGCGCCGTGGTCACCTTCGTCATGGGCAGCGGCGGCGAGAAGCTCAAGGCCGGGCGCCGCAGCCTGGCCGTCGAGCCCAAGTTCGTCGGCGAGCGCGCCCTGGTCGAACGCTGCGTCGTCACCCTCGCCGGGGAGCGCGGCCTGCTGCTCGTCGGCGAACCCGGCACCGCCAAGTCGATGCTCTCCGAACTGCTCGCCGCCGCCGTCTGCGGCACCAGCGCGCTCACCGTCCAGGGCACCGCCGGCACCACCGAGGACCAGCTCAAGTACGGCTGGAACTACGCCCTGCTGCTCGCCAAGGGCCCCAGCCGCGAAGCCCTCGTCCCCTCCCCGGTGCTCACCGCGATGACCACCGGGGCCGTCGCCCGGGTCGAAGAGGTCACCCGCTGCCTGCCCGAGGTGCAGGACGCCCTGGTCTCCCTGCTCTCCGAACGCCGCATCGCCGTCCCCGAGTTGGCCGGCACCCCGGACGGGCAGCTGCACGCCGCCGCCGGCTTCACCCTGATCGCCACCGCCAACCTGCGGGACAAGGGCGTGAGCGAGATGTCCGCCGCCCTCAAGCGGCGGTTCAACTTCGAGACGGTCGGCCCGATCGGCAGCCTCGCCGCCGAGGTCGAACTGGTCCGCCGCCAGTCCACCGTCGCCGTCGCCCGGGCCGGCGCCGGCTACGCCGTCGACGACGCCGTTCTGGAGGCACTGGTCACCGCCTTCCGGGACCTGCGCACCGGCCGCTCCACCGAGGGCTGGGAGGTCGAACGCCCCTCCACCGTGATGAGCACCGCCGAAGCGGTCTCCGTCGCCACCGCCCTCGGCGTCACCGCCGCCTACCTGCCCGACGGCGGCGACCTCCTCGGCCGCCTCCCCGGCCAACTCCTCGGCGTGGTCCGCAAGGACGACCCGGCGGACGCGGCTCGGCTGCTCGGCTACTGGGACGGCCCGGTCCGCCGCCGGGCCGAACAGGGCGCGGCCACCTGGCGCACCCTGTGGGACCTCCGCTCGGCGCTGGAGGCCTGACGATGACGAGCAGCGCGGTGAGGGCCACCACCCCGGACGGCCCCGCCACGGCCCGCGCCGACCTCGACGCCGACCTCCGAGCCGGAGCCGGTGCCGGAGCCGTCCGCGCCGAGACGGACCGGCTGGCCGGCTCCGGCACCGACCGGCCCGGGCCCTACCTGATCGGCGTGCGCCACCACGCGCCCTCCCTCAGTGCGGTCCTCCCCGCGCTGCTCGACGCCGCCCGGCCCGAGGCCGTCCTGGTCGAACTGCCCGCCGAGTTCCAGCCCTGGCTCGACCGGCTCGCCGACGAAGCCACCGAGGCCCCCGTCGCCCTCGCCGCCGCCCCGGCCGGCCCGGACGACGCGCACGGGCCCTCCGGCGGGCTCGCCTTCTACCCCTTCGCCGACTTCTCCCCGGAACTCGTCGCCCTGCGCTGGGCCCGGCGCAACGGCGTCGAAGCCATCGCCTGCGACCTCCCGCTCGCCCACCGCACCGGCGGCGCGGGCGCCCGGGACCGGCACCCGGCCGCAACCCCGGCGGGCCCCGGCGTCGCCGACGCGCTGCGCCACCGCCTCACCGGCCGCGCCGGCGACGACGACCTCTGGGACCGCCTCGTCGAGACCGCCGCCCCCGGCTCCACCCCGGAGGCCGTCCGGCGCGCCGCCCTCCTGGTCGGCTGGGCGCTGCGCCACGACGCCGAGACCGGCCCCGGCGTCGACCCGTACGACCTGCGCCGGGAAGCCTGGATGCGCGCCCGCATCCGGGCCGCCTCGGCCGGCGGACGCCGGACCGCCGTGGTGGTCGGCTCCTTCCACGCCCCCGCGCTGCTCGACGGACCGACCGTCCCCGAGGAGCCGTCCCGTCCGGGCGAGCCCGGGCACGTGCTCTCCCTCATCCCGTACACCTACCCGCTGCTCGACGCCCGCTCCGGCTACCCGGCCGGCATCCGCGACCCCGAGTGGCAGCACACCGTCCTCGACGCCGGGGGCGACCCCGAACGCCTCACCGAGGCGCTCACCGCCACCGCCGTCCGGATCTGCGCGGCCCTGCGTGCCCAGGACCACGCCTCCGGCCCCGCCGACGCCCGCGAGATCGTCCGCCTGGCCGGCGACCTCGCCCGGCTGCGCGGCCACGCCGCCCCCGGCCGCGGCGAACTCGTCGAAGCCGTACAGTCCGTGCTCGCCCAGGGCGAACCCCTCGGCCGCGGCCGGGCCGTCGCCCGCGCCCTCGAACAGGTCCTGATCGGCACCCGCACCGGGCGGCCCACCCCGGCCGCCCCGCGCAGCGGACTCGGCCCCGCCGTCGAAACCCTCCTCGCCGAACTCGGCCTCCCCGGCCCCACCGAGCCGGGCCCGCGCGAAGTGCGCCTCGACCCGCTGCGCAGCCCCCTCGACCGGCGCCGCGAGATCCTCCTCCACCGCCTCACCGCCTGTGGCGTCCCCTACGCCGACCCCCTCCCCACCGCCGGCCCCGGCGGCACCGAAACCCTCGGCACCCGCTGGCGCCTGCACTGGACCCCCACCGTCACCGCCCTCCTCACCGTCGCCGGCACCCGCGGCGTCACCCCCGCCCAAGCCGCCGAGGGCACCCTCCGCACCCGCCTCACCGACGACCCCACCCCCCGCGAGATCCTCGACGGCCTCACCGCCGCCGCCTCCTGCGCCCTACCGGCCCTCACCACCACCCGCCTCACCCAACTGACCACCACCCTCCCCACCACCGCCACCCTCCCCGACCTCCTCGCCGCGCTCACCCTCCTCGACCGCCTCACCGCCGGCCACTTCCCCGGCCTCCCCACCCCGACCCCCGACAACCCGCAGGACCCCACCCGACCGACGCCACCCACCCCGGACGATCAGACCCCCGACCGCCAGGCCGAGGGGTCGGTCTGCGCCGGGGTGCCGCTCGGTGGGGCGGTGGAGTTGCTGACCGCTGTGGCGGTGCGGCAGGTGGAGGGGTTGGGCGGGTCGGATGATCCGGCGGATGCGCGGGCGCTGGTGGAGTTGGCGCGGCGGGCGGATCGGCTGGGCGGGGTGCGGTTGGGGTACGCGCTGGGCGAACTCGCCGAGCGGGGGAGTCCGTTGGTGCGGGGCGCGGCCGGGGCGGTGCGGGTGCTGCTCGGGCAGGAGCCGGCCGAGGTGTTCGGTGTGCGCGCCGCGTCCTGGGTGGACGGGGCTACGGACGTGCCGGCGCGACAGGTGCTGGGGCGGGCGCTGGTGGGGGTGCTGACCGCCGCCGAGGGGCTGTTCGACAGTGCGCCCGAGGCGCTCGCTCCGGTGCTGGAGCGGGTCGGTTCGCTCTCGGACGCCGCGTTCCTGGACCGGCTGCCCGCGCTGCGCGGCGGCTTCGACACGCTCAGCCCGGCCGCCCGCGACCGGCTGCTGTCCCTGGTGGAGGAGCGCCTGGGCACCCGGTTGGCCGCTCTGCCGGAGCAGACCGACCCGGCCCTGGTGGCCCGCTGGGTCCGCGCGGACCTGGCCGCCCGCCGGGTGCTGGCCGGCAGGGGACTGCTGCCGGCCGCTGATGCGGGGCAGGGGCAGGAGCAGGGGCAGGAACAGGCCCCGGCCCCGGCACCCGCCGGAGGGCTGCCGCACCCGGGCCACGCCCTCACCCCCGCCGAGCGCTGGCGCCTGCTGCTGGGCCGCCCCGGCGCGGGCGGCCTGTCCGGTCGTGGCGCCCGACTCGCCACCGCGCTCGACGAGTTGTACGGCAGCGGCCACGGCGAGGGTTCCGGCCCGGGCCTGGACGACCGGGGGAGCGGGAGAAGCGGTGGCAGGGGCGGCCGCGAGGCGTCCTTCCCCGGAGTGCGCGAGTGGGCGGAGGAGTTGGAGGCGCTGTTCGGCCCGGGCGTGCGGGAGGAGGTGCTGGCGGCCGCCGTCGCCCACGGCCGTACGGACGTGCTGGAGGCGATCGACCCGTCCGCCGTCCGCCCGTCCGTGGACCTGCTGCGCGCGGTGCTGGACCACGCGGGCGGCCTGCCCGAGGCCCGGGTGGCGCGGCTGCGCCCGCTGGTGCGGCGGATGGTGGACGAGTTGAGCCGCGAGCTGGCGACGAGGCTGCGCCCGGCGCTGACCGGGATCAGCGTGCCGCGCCCGTCGCGGCGCCCGGGCGGCGGGCTGGACCTGCACCGGACGATCCGGGCGAACCTCGCCACGGCCCGTCCGGCGCCGGACGGTTCGGGCACCGTGATCGTGCCCGAGCGCCCGGTGTTCCGGACCAGGGCGCGGCAGGCCAACGACTGGCGGCTGATCCTGGTGGTGGACGTGTCGGGGTCGATGGAGGCGTCCACGGTCTGGGCGGCGCTCACCGCCTCGATCCTGGCGGGGGTGCCTTCGCTGACCACCCACTTCGTGGCCTTCTCGACCGAGGTCCTCGACCTGACGGAGCAGGTGGCGGATCCGCTGAGCCTGCTGCTGGAGGTGAGCGTCGGCGGCGGCACCAGCATCGCGACGGGCCTGCGCTACGCGCGGGAGCTGGTGACGGTGCCGTCGCGGACGCTGATCGCGGTGGTCAGTGACTTCGAGGAGGGCGGCCCGGTCAACGGGCTGATCGCCCAGACCAGGGCCCTGGTGGACTCCGGCGTGCACCTGCTGGGCTGTGCGGCGCTGGACGACTCCGGGAAGGCCCGCTATTCGAAGGCGGTCGCGGGCCGGCTGGTCGCGGCCGGGATGCCCGTGGCGGCGCTGAGCCCGCTGGAACTGGCCCGCTGGGTGGGGGAGAAGGTGCGATGAACGCCACGACGCAGACAACGCAGAAAACGCAGACAACGCAGGCGGTGCAGGCGGTGCAGACAACGCAGGCGGTGCAGGACCGGCAGGGGGACGGCTGGCCGGGCGTCCGGCCCGAGGTGGTCGCCGAGGTGGTGTCGGCGCTGAGCGCCCGCCTCCAGAAGCGGCTGGACGGCGCGGCGGCGAAGCTCGCCGAGCGGCCGATCAGCCGTGACGGCGACGAGTGGCGGGTCCAGGTGGACGAGGAGGCCGTGCTCGTCCTGCACGCCCCGGGCGGGGTGGTCCTCGGACCGGCCGACGTCCGGTGCGGCTGCCTGCTCGCCCCGGCCTGTGTCCACCGGGCCGCCGCCGTCACCCTCTGCCCGCTGGCGCAGGCCGACGGTCTTGAGGCCGCCGGAACCCCGGCCGCGGCGACCCCCGAGGCACCGATCACGGCCACAGCGACAACCGGGACCCAGCCCGAACCGGCACCTGTCGCCCTCACCCCGGCCGAACGCGCCGCCGCCCGTCAGCTCCACCGGGCCGCGTGCGCGCTGCTGGCCGCCGGGGTGAGCGGAGCGGGTGCGGTCGCCCAGGCGGAGCTGCTGCGGTCCGGCCACGGGGCGCGGGTGGCGGGGCTGTACCGCCCGGCTGCGGCGGCGGTCGCCGTGGTGACCAGGATCCGGGCGGCGCGTTCCGGCGCGCCCGACCACCGGCTGGCGGACCTGGTGGCGGGCCTGCGCGAGCTGCTCGGCCTCACCACCGCCCTGACCACCACCGCCCTGACCACCGCCGCCGGAGCCCCCGCCGGAGCCCCCACTGGCACCCCCACCCCGCTCGCCGCGCTGCGCGGCACCGCCCGCCAGGCCTACGCCGAGGAGGGCGGCCTGCGGCTGTACGGACTGTTCGCCGAACCGGTGCTGACCGCGACCCATGCGGGCGCGGTCAGTTGGGCGGTGGACGCGGGTGGCCGGCTCAGCACGGTCGCCGAGGTGACCCCGCACGGCGATGCCGCGACCGCCGCCCCGCTGGCGGTCGGGGCGGGCAACCGGACGGTGCGGCTGGGCGATGCCGCGCTGACCCACCGCGAGTTCAGCCGGGCCGGGCTGGCGGTCCAGGGCGCGACCAGGTCCACGGGCGGGCGGCTGGGCGCCGGGGCCTCGGTCCGGGCGGTCCGCGCGACGGGCGCGGCCTGGACGGCGGAGCCGGTGGCCCGGCTCTGGGCCGAGCCGCCCACCGCCCAAGTGGCGCGGGCGCTGGCGGCCCAGGAGCTGCCGTACGAGAGCCGCCCGGCGGGGAGCGACCTGTTGTTCCTGGACGTCGTCCTGCTGGGCGCGGCCCCGACCGGTCCCGGCGGGGCGCTCCAGCTGCTCGCCCGCCCGGCGGGGAGCGGGTCGGTGATCGCGCTGCGCCCGGGGCACGAGCACCCGGACCTGGCCTTCCGGGCCAATCTGGCCCTGCTCGCCACGGTCCCGGGCCTGCGGCTGCGGCTGATCGGCCGGCTGGAGCGTGCCGACCGTCCGGAGCTGCGGGTGCTGGCTGTCGGTACGCCCCCGGGTGCGCCCGACCGGGACACCACCGACGGCCTCGCCCTCCCCGCCGACCGGGCGGACCGGGTCAACCTCGGCCTGGAGCGCCTGCAGACCGCTGATCTGCCGGCCGACCTGCCCGCCACCCCGTCCACCGACCCGTCCACTGACTCATCCACCGGGCGACCGGCGGAGCCCACGGCAGGCCCCTCGGCGGAGCTCCCCACCGCGCCGCCGGTCGGCCCGCCGACACACGTGCTCGGCCGCCGGGTCGAGCAGGCCGTCACCACCGGCCGGTCCGCCCTCGCGCCGAGCGCGGCCACGGCGGCGGCGGACCGGGGCCTGCTGCGTGCGGCCGGGCTGGCGACCGCCGCCGAACTGCTGGACGGCCTGCGGGCGGCTGCGGCGGACCAGCCGCGCGATGTGTTCGGCCGGATCGTCGCGGACGACCACGAGTCCTTCGCCACCGCCTGGCTGGCCGCCGCCGACTACACCGAGGCGCTGGCGACGGCGCTCTGCTCCGCCGCCTGGGGAGGCCCGGAGGACGCGGACGACGGGGAGGTGCCCCGGAGGGAGGCGCAGGCGGCGGTATAAGCGAAGTATTTGCAGAGACCGATAATCCGCGCCAACTGGCATACTTGTGAGAGAGGAGACATCTCAGCACGCACGCACGGACGAACGCGAAGGGAAGGCGAGCCATGTCCATCCGCGATGACGCGGCCGAGGTCCGGGCCGGTGGCTGGCGGACGCTTGCCGCACTGCACGGGCTGATCGACGCCGCGCTGGAGAAGGCGCTCCAGGCGGAGCACAAGCTCTCGGTGGTCGAGTACACGGTGCTGGACGCGCTCTCCCGGCAGGACGGCTGGCACATGCGGATGCAGCAGCTGGCCCGTGCGGCGGCGCTGAGCAGCAGCGCGACCACCCGGCTGGTGAGCCGCCTGGAGGACCGGGGTCTGCTCAGCCGCTACCTCTGCGCGGACGACCGGCGCGGCATCTACACCGAGCTGACGCCGGAGGGCCGCGCCCTGCTGGAGGCCGCCCGCCCGGTGCACGACGCCACCCTGGAGGCGACGCTGGCCCAGGCCGCCGAGCTGCCCGAACTGGCCCCGCTGGTCGACGCACTCGCCGAACTCAGCCCGGCGAAGGCGTAACCCGGCGAAGTCAAGACCCGGCGCCGGCGAATGCCTGGCTCTGCACCCTGGCGAGGGCGTGACAACGCCGGGTGCAGTCACCGGGACCGCGCCTCACCGCCGCCCGGCGGCCAGCGCGTCCCGGTGCACCCGGTCGAGCAGGGCGAGCAGCAGCTCCTTGCTGGACGTTCGCTCCCGGACGTCGCACAGCACCACCGGCACCTCCGGCCCGAGGTCGAGCGCGCGGCGGACGTCCTCCGGGGTGGCGTCGCGGCGGCCGTGGAAGCAGTTGACCCCGATGGCGAAGGGGATGCCGCGCTGCTCGAAGAAGTCCACGGCGGCGAAGCTGGATTCGAGCCGCCGGGTGTCGGCGAGGATGATCGCGCCGAGGGCGCCGAGCGCGAGGTCGTCCCACATGAACCAGAACCTGAACTGCCCGGGCGTGCCGAAGAGGTAGAGCACCAGGTCCTCGCGGACGGTGATCCGTCCGAAGTCCATCGCCACCGTGGTGGTGGACTTGCCCTGGATGCCTTCGAGGCTGTCGACCCCGATGCTGGCGCGGGTCATCCGCTCCTCGGTCTGCAGCGGTTCGATCTCGCTGACCGAGCCGACCATGGTGGTCTTCCCGACGCCGAAGCCGCCGGCGACGAGGATCTTGACCGCGCCCGGCACCAGGCTCTTGGTCGTCAATTCGGGTCTCCTGGAAGGGAACTGGCCTGGAAGGGGAGCTGGTGGGTCGTGGCCGTCCGGGGTCCGCAGCCTCAGAGTCTGCGGACACCCTCGATCACGGCCTGGATCAGAGAGATGTCCGGTGCCTCGGCGAGCTGGACCGGGGCCCGGGTGAGGATCAGCCGGGCCTCCGCCAGGTCGTCCAGCAGCACCTTGACCACACTCACCGGCAGGTCCATGGTGGCCGCGATCTCGGCCACGGCCAGCGGGCGTTCACGGCACAGGTCGAGGATCGCGGCCGGTTCGGGGGTTAACCGGCTGGTGTCGGTGCGCGGGTCGGCGGTGACCACCAGGGTGATCAGCGCGAAGCCGTCACGGACCGGGCCGGTGCGCCCGTTGGTGATCGCGTAGGGGCGGACCAGGTGGCCGGCGTCCTTGTCGTAGAACCAGCCCTCGTCGGCGTCGGCGGTGCTCACGCACCGCCACCCGCGCCGACCTGGCCCGCGTCGCTGCGCGGCGCCGCGGTGAGGTACTGGCCGACCTGCTTGACCAGCATGTTGATCTCGTAGGCCATCAGCCCGGCGTCCACCAGCTCGCTGGTGAGGACGGCGAGTCGGGCGCCCTGCCCGGCGGTGGTGACGAACAGGAACAGCTGGTCCATCTCGACCACGGTCTGCCGGACCCGTCCGCCGTTGAAGCGGTGCCCGGCGCCGCGGGCCAGGCTCTGCAGGCCGGAGGCGACGGCGGAGAGGTGCTCGGCGTCGGCCCGGTCGAGGTCCTTGGACGTGCCGACCAGCAGGCCGTCCTCGGAGAGGACGATGGCGTGCCGGGTCTCGGGTACCCGCGCCACCAGCTGGTCCAGCAGCCAGTTGAGGTCGCGCTGGGTCTCGGTGTGCTGCGTCATCACTGCTGTTCCTTGACTTCCTGAACGGCGGCGGCCTCCGCGGCTCCCTCGGGGGCGGAAGGTGCGGCCGGGTTGGGGGCGGTGGCGGGTGAGTCCGGTCCGGTGCCGGCCGCGCGGGCGCTCCGGGTGCCGCGCTGGATGGCGGCCATGGTGGCGCGGGAGCGCGACGGCGAGGGGTCGTCGGCCTCGCCGAACCGGGGACCGGCCGGAGCGGCGTGGGCCCCGTACGGTGCGGCCGCGGCGAGCGGGGCGGACGGCGGGGCGGGCGGCATCATGGTGCCGGGCGCGTGGGCCTCGCGGAGCTGCTCGGCGAGGCTGGCGTTGCGGACCCGTTGCGGCAGGACGCGCGGGGTGCGCAGTTCGCCGTCCGGGCCGTGCTGCACGCTGTCCTCCTGCGGGCGTTCGTGGGTGGGCGTCGACCGGTCGGCGGGGACCCCGTCGAAGCCGGCGGCGGAGTCCACCACGGCCGTGTTCGCGACCGTCGGGTTCGCGACCGTCGGGTTCGCGACCGTGGGTTCCACCGGCAGCCCGTCCACGAAGGGCGCGTCCACGTGGCCGGGCGCCGAACCGGCCCCCGGGTCGAGCTGTGCGGCGAGCTCCGCCGACGGACCGGTGGGCAGGTCGTACGGGCGGGGCAGTACGGGCCGGGGCACCACCACAGCCCCGGGCAGCCCGGGGATCTCGGCGCCGACCGGCAGTCCGGCGTTGTCGAGGACGGGCCCGCCGCCCGCACCGTCCTGCCGCGCGAGCAGCTCACCGACGATCACCTCGCCGCCGGCCACACCGGCCTGGCGCGCGGAGGGGGCGCCGGCAGCGGCGTCACCGCCACCGGCGGCGGCACCGGGGACGGCGCCGGGGGCAGCACCGCCGGAACCGCCCGCCGGATCCGTCGCGGCGCCGTTCCCGCCGTTCCCGCCGGTCCCCCCGGCTTCGCCCGGCGCGTCGCCCGTCAGCCCGCTGAGCACTCCCGCCAGCGCACCGGACAGCTCCCCGTCGACCTCGCCGAAGTCGCGGTCGGACGGCCGCGGTTCGGGCACCGGGGTCCGGGTGATCCGCGCGCCGGACGGCAGTCCGGGCACCGCGGCGGGCTGTTCGGCCTGCTCCAGCAGCACCGAGGGCACCAGTACCACGGCCCGGGTCCCGCCGTACGGCGAGGGCCGCAGGGTGACCTGGATGTCGTGCCGGGCGGCGAGCCGGGCGACGACGAACAGGCCGAGCCGCAGGTCGTCGCCGAGCGCGGAGACGTCCAGCTCGGGCGGGTTGGCCAGGTACTCGTTGAGCCGCTCGTACTCCTCCTCGGTCATGCCGAGGCCGCGGTCCTCGACCTCGACCGCCAGGCCCTTGGGGACTTCCTGTGCGGAGACCTGCACCTGGGTGTACGGCGGGGAGAAGGTGGTGCCGTTCTCGATCAGCTCGGCGATCAGGTGGATCACGTCGGCGACGGCCTGGCCGCTGAGCGAGGCGCGCGGCACGCCCTGGACGACGACCCGGGCGTAGTTCTCGGTCTCGGAGACGGCGCTGCGCAGCACGTTGACCACGGGCACGGCGTTGCGCCAGCGCCGGGCGGGCAGCGCGCCGCCGAGGATGACCAGGTTCTCGGCGTTGCGCCGCATCCGGGTGGCCAGGTGGTCGACGGCGAACAGTTCGCGCAGCAGCTCGGGTTCCTCGTGCTCGCGCTCCAGCGCGTCGAGCATGCTGATCTGCCGGTGGATCAGGATCTGGGTGCGGCGGGCGATGTTGAGGAAGACCTTCTTCGTCCCCTCGCGGCCCTGGGCCTGGTGGACGATGGCGGCGACGGCCGCCTGCCGGACGGCGGCCAGGCCGTCGGAGGTCTGCTGGACCTCGTCGCCGACCCGCCGGGACGGCGCCCAGGTGGGCGGGGTCGGCACCGGCTCCCCGGCGCGCAGGCGCCCGACGACCTCGGGGATCTCCTGCTGGGCGAGTGCGAGGGTGTCGGTGCGCAGTCCGGCGAGCCGGGCGGACAGCGACCGGGCGGCGCGTATGCCGCGGACCAGGCTGACCAGCAGCACCAGGGCGACGACGGCGGTTCCGGCCAGCAGCGCGGTGCGGTTTCCGGCGTCGCGCAGCAGGTAGGCGGCGTAGCCCCAGGCGGCGGCGAGGCCCAGGCTCGGGACCAGCACGAGGGCGAGGAGCGAGCTGCGAAGGGAGCCGGACCGGCCGGCGCGGTGGCCCGAGCGGGGGGCCGATATGCCTGGCATCTGATTCCTTGTTGCAGGGCCGAGTTGCAGGCCGGGTCTCGGGGCCGGACGGCGGCTCGGCCCGAGCGGACCGGACCGGACGTCAGGGCGCCGAGGCCCGGGGTCGCCGGACGGGCTGACGCGGTGTCACCGTCCGTGCGGGGTTCAGCGCGGCCGCCGACGGCAGGAAACCTATCAGTCCCAGGTGCCCTCATCGCAACATCAACTGACGATATGTGAACGGGTGATGGCAGGAACGGCCACTCCCGGTCAGAGCGTTCGCCGACGGAACGCCGCTGGTCAGCGCGGCCGCGGTGGAGTGGGAAGCGGCTCCCCGGGAGGCCGGTCGGGGCCTCTCGAGGAGCCGTCAGGAACAGGTCAAAACGTCGTCATGCTGAAAGTTCGCCACCATCCGCGCTTCGGTGCGGGTTTCAGCCCCGCCACTCTCGGCCTGCCACTCTCAGCCTGCCGGTTCCAGCCCGCCGCTCTCAGCCCGCCGCGGAGAGCGGCACCACCCGACTGCCCCGGACGCCCCGGACACCGCGCACCCCGTACCCGTACAGCTCCTCCGCCGGGGCCACCCCGGAGACCGCAGACGCCCCGGACGCTGCGGCGGCCCCGGACACCGAGGGCACCGCGGCCGGCCCCGACTCCAGCTGGTTGAGCTCGGTCCACGCCCAGCTCGCGAGGTCGGCCAGTTCGGCCGACCACTGCTTGCCGTACGTGCCCGTCGCCACCTGTCCGAGCCGCAGCTTCTGCACGTCCGAGGTGCCGGCCGGGGCGTAGATGTGGGTGGCGTCCCGCAGGTAGCGGATGATGTTGTGCTCCTCCTGGGTGCCCCGCGCGGCGAAGATCTCCATCGCCTGGCGCGCCGAGTCCATCGCGTACTCGGTGTTGATGAGCTTGGCGTTCATCAGCTCGGCGTCGCAGGCCTTGCCGTTGTCGAGCAGGTGGGAGGCGTGGTACGCGGCCAACTTGGCCGTCATCAGCCGGGACTGCATCTCGCCGAGCTTCAGCGCGATGCTGTTCAGCTGGTTGATGGGCTTGCCGTAGAGCACCCGCTCCTCGGCGTAGCGCACGGTGTCCTCCACCACGGCGACGTGGATGCCGAGCGCGACGGCGCCCAGGTTCAGCCGGCCGTACAGGGTGGAGGAGGAGTAGGCGACGTCGAGGCCCTGCCCCTCCTCGGCGAGCCGGTTGCCGACCGGGATGCGGCAGTCCTCGAACACGAGCTCGCCGAAGCTGAACCCGTGCAGTCCGCCCTGGGTGCCGACGGTGCCGGCGCGGAAGCCGGGCCGGTCGCTCTCGACCAGGAAGGCGGACAGCCCCTTGCTGCCCCGGTCGGTACGGAAGACCACCCCGTGGACGTCGCCGATGTGCGAGTTGCCGACGAACACCTTGCGGCCGTTGAGCACGTACTCGTCGCCCTCGCGGCGGGCGGTGCCCGCCATGCCGAGCACGTGGCCGCCGGACTCCGGTTCGGTGACCGCGATCGTCGGCAGGCACTCGCCGGACGCGAACTTCGGCAGCCACTCACGCCGTTGGGCGTCCGAGCCGAAGTGGATGACCTTGGCGACACCGAGCTGTGAGGCCTGCGCCATCGCACCCATCGCGCCGCTGACCCGCGCCAGCTCCTCGACGATGACGGTCTTGGCGAGGTGTCCCAGGCCCAGACCGCCGAACTCGCGCGGGATCGTGACGCCGATCCAGCCGCGGCGGGCGATCTCCCGCGAGAGCTCGAACTCGATCTCCCGGTCGGCCTCCATTCTGGCCACCTGAGGACGCACCTCCTTCTCCGCGAACTCACGGACCTCCGCCCGGAGGCTCTCGTGTCGTTCGTCGGTGAAGTAGTCCATCGCCATGCTTGGTCCTCTCGCTCCGGTGGTGTCGTGCCTCCGTTCGTGCCGTAGATGCCGCTCCGGCCGCTCCCCCAGGGAGATCGGGTGGGGGTGTGGAGGTGTGGCGGTGCCGATCGCTTCCAAGCCATCGGTGCATGCGGGTCCGGACCGGGTTCCCGTGGCTCCCGGGGAACTACCGTCCGTGTCTTCGGCAGGGCTCATTGTCATATGGGCACATGGGGTCCATACAGAGTCGATCTTGGAATGGCGGGATTCGGCCCGTCTTGCGGGTGGCGGGTTTTGCCACTGTGCCGGTAGGGGATTGACCTTCCCCGCTCGGGCGCGCTGCCGCCTGGTCGCTCACATGCTGCTTTGACTGTTCATCAGCAAGGCTGGTGATCGGTCCCGGTAGCACCGCAGTGCCCGAATGTCTGATTACATGTGCGCCATGACTGATGTGATGAGCACTCAAGGCCAGTTCCCGGGTGCCGCCGGGGAGTCCGAACGCACCCGCAGGCTGCGCAGCCTGGGTCTCAACGAACCCTCCGCGGACGAGGCCTTCGACCGCTTCGCCCACCTGGCAGCCAGCATCACCCGCGCTCCCATCGCGATGGTCAACTTCATCAACGACGAGCGCCAGATGTTCCGGGGGCTCTACATTCCGCCAAATTCTTCCGACGTCGCGGTCGAGGAAGGCGCGTCCTGGGCGGATCGGGGCATCGCCTTCGACCTTCCCACCCGGCAGATGCCGATGAGTCACGGCTTCTGCCCGCACGTGGTCGCCCAGCGTTCACCCCTCGCACTGGACGACATCCTCGCCTACCCCCGGTTCGCCGGTAACCCGGTCGTGGACGAACTCGGCGTCCGGGCCTACCTCGGCGCCCCGCTCGTCGACGACACCAACACCGTCATCGGCACCGTCTGCGTCCTCGACCGGGAACCCCGGCAGTGGGGACGCGAGCGGCTGCGCGACATCCAGCACCTCGCCGAGGCGCTGCTCTCCGAGATCAGGCTGCGCGACAACCTGCTCGCCCAGCAGCAGGAGATGTTCGCGGCCTTCGACGGCTCCCCGTTCCCCATCATGCTGACCGACGGCCCCGGCCAGGAGATCCGCTACGCCAACGCCCAGCACGCCGACACCTTCGGCGCGCCGGTGGCGTACGGCTCGATCGGCACCGCCTACCCCCAGCTCGGCGCGGCCGGCCTCCAGCAGGCCGTCGCGGAGGCCTACCACACCGGACGGGCCACCGTCCTCAACGACGTCCGGATCCAGTCAGGACGCCCCGAGGCGCAGCGCATCCAGCAGATCTTCAGCTTCACCTGCACCCCGCTGCGGGTCGCGCGCACCGGCCAGGTCAACGGCGTCCTCACCGTCGGCATGGACGTCACCGCCCAGTCCCGCACCGAGGAGGAACTCGGCACCCTCGCCGCACTGTTGGTCGACCGGCTCCAGCAGAACGGCTCCGCCACCCCGACCGGCCGACCGGGCATCGCCGGCGGCACCGGACTCGTCCTGCCGAGCTGAGCGGCCGACCGTCGCTCATGCGCGGCAGCACGGCCCGCGGGCGCACCCGCCCAGCGCACCACCTGCATTGCCCACCGCACCACCCGCACCACCCGTACCGACCACCACCGTGGCGGGGCGCCTCTCACCCCCGAGGAGAGGCTCCCCGCCACGGTGCCGTTCCGGGGCGGGCACGGCGTGTGAGCCGCCGTCCGTCCCGGGCCGGGCGGGCGCTCCGGGCCGAGCGGGTGAACCGGCCACCGCCCGCACCCCGGCCGGGCCCGGCGACGGCCCGACGGCGCCCCGCCGGTGGTAGGCATGGGCCGCATGGACTGGATGGACTGGTTCGCCGCCCCCGACTACTGGCTGAGCCGACTGCTCGTCCAACGCCTGCTCGCCGGCCTCTACCTGATCGGATTCCTGGCCGCCGCCGCACAGTTCCGCGCCCTCATCGGCACCGACGGCATGCTGCCGGTACCCCGCTTCACCGCCCGCGTCCCGTTCCGCCGCTCGCCCAGCCTCTTCCACCTCCACTACAGCGACCGCTTCTTCGCCGCCGTCGCCCGGAGCGGCGCCGTGCTGGCCGCCGCGGTGGCGGCCGGCCTCGCCGACGTCCTCCCGCTCTGGGCCTCCATCCCGGTGTGGGCGGTGCTCTGGGCCCTCTACCTCTCCATCGTCAACGTCGGGCAGACCTGGTACTCCTTCGGCTGGGAGTCGCTGCTGCTCGAAGCCGGCTCGCTCGCCGCCTTCCTCGGCAACGCCGACACCGCCCCGCCCACCCCCGTGCTCTGGCTGATGCGCTGGCTGGTCTTCCGGGTCGAGTTCGGCGCCGGACTCATCAAACTGCGCGGCGACGGCTGCTGGCGCGACCTGACCTGCCTGCGGTACCACCACGAGACCCAGCCGATGCCCGGGCCGCTCAGCTGGTTCTTCCACCACCTGCCCGACCCGCTGCACCGGGTCGAGGCGGCGGCCAACCACGTCGTCCAACTCCTCGTCCCGATCGGCCTGCTGCTCCCGCAGCCCGTCGCCGGCTACGCGGCCTGCGCCGTGATCGCCACCCAACTGTGGCTGATCGCCTCCGGCAACTTCGCCTGGCTCAACTGGCTGACCGTCGTCCTCGCCCTCGCCGCCGTCGAGCCGGCCCGCCTCGGCCTGTCCGTGCCCGTCCACCACCGCGCCGGCGCCCCCGTCTGGTACCAGGTCGTGGTCATGACGGTCACCGCCGCCGTCCTGGTGCTCAGCTACTGGCCGGTGCGCAACCTGCTCTCCCGGGGCCAGGTGATGAACCGCTCCTTCAACCGGCTGCACCTCGTCAACACCTACGGCGCCTTCGGCAGCGTCAACCGGCTGCGCCAGGAGGTCGTGGTCGAGGGCACCGACGAGGCCGTCCTCACCCCGCACACCGTCTGGCGCGAGTACGGATTCAAGGGCAAACCCGGCGACGTGCGCCGCCTCCCGCGCCAGTACGCCCCCTACCACCTGCGCCTGGACTGGCTGATGTGGTTCGCCGGCATCTCGCCCTCCTACGCCCGCCCCTGGTTCCTCCCCTTCGTCGCCCGCCTGCTGGCCGGCGACCGGGCGACGCTGCGGCTGCTGCGCCACAACCCCTTCCCCGACGCCCCGCCGACCCACGTCCGGGCGACCCTCTACCTCTACTGGTTCACCGGATGGCGCGAACTGCGGCAAACCGGCGCCTGGTGGCACCGCACCGCGCTCCACGCCTACCTCGCGCCGGTCGACCTGCCCACCCTCGGCCGGGCCGGCCACTACCCGCCGCCCGGCCGTTCCGTCAGTGGTCCCCGACGCGTGCGCACCGTCCCGCTCGACCGGCCGCGCCGGGCACGCCCACCCCGGACGGAGCACCCCGGCCACCCGTCCGGACCAGCACCGGGCCACCCGGGCGGCCCTCCCGAGTAGCGGCCAGGCGGGCGGTATGGCAGGCGACACCGGCCCGTCGGGCGGTGGGTGCGTGCAAGGCTCGAACGGGCACCCGTATTCTGGGCCTCCACAACCGGCGGCCCGACCGCGCGCCCCCCGGCCCCGCCCCAGGGGCCCCGCGTGCACCCGGCCCGCCGCCCCCTCGCCGCCAGCCCCGCCGTCGTCGCCCAGAACCGGACCTCACATGACAGTGCTTCACTCGCGCAACGCCGACGCAGCCGACCCGGCGGACGTCGCCGACGCCGCAGACGTCAAGGACCCCCAGGACGCCGCTGCGGAGCCCGACCTCCGAGAGGACCTCGGCCGCTACGCCGAACTCGGGGCCTTCACTCTCAGCGCCGACACCCACGCCTGGTACGCGGCCGTCGACAGCGTCGCCACCCCGGAGGACGCCCGCGCCGCCTCCACCGCGCTCGCCGAACTGCGCGGCAGCGACCTCCAGCAGGCCTGGGAGGCCGTCACCGCGATGGCCGCCGAGGTCAAGCTGGACGAGCCCGACACCGTGGCCAAGACCGCGCTGCTGGTCGAGATGCTGCAGCGGATCCGCCGTACCTCGGCCACCCTCACCAGCGCCGCGTACGACGCCGACCTCGCCGCCCTCGCCGCCGCCACCGCCGACAGCACCTGGCGCCGAGAGAACGGCGTCAAGCTGTCCTGGCTGCGCGGCCGCTCGCTGCGCAAGCAGGCCGCCACCCTCGCCCACGACCGCAAGGTCCGCCGCGAGGACCTGCACGAGGCGCTCACCTCCGCCGAGATCGAGCGCCGCGCGTGGGCCGCCGTCGCCCCCGCCGGCACCCTCCCGCGGGTGCCCGCCGACGGTGACCTGGTCGAGCGCACCGCCCAGGCCTTCGAGCCGATCAACACCGGCCTGCGCGGCCTCGCCCGACTGCTGCCCGACCACGACCTCGACGGGCTCGCCTTCACCGAACTGGCCGACCTGGTCGAGCGCCTCGCCGCCGACGAGGGCACCCTCTACCGGCTGCCCACCATCCGCGGCCTGCGCGCCACCCTGGAGGAGGCCGGCCTCGCCGACCTGCTCGCCGAACTCACCGCCGCCAAGGCCGACCGCCGCGCCGCCGAGGCCGCGTACGCGGCGCGGCAGGCGCTCGCGGGCGGGCAGCGGGACGGGCTGGCGTCGTCGGTGGCCGCGGAGGCCGACGCTTCGTCGGACGTCGAGGCCGAGGCGGAGACCGTGGTGGAGACCGAGGTCGAGGCTGACGCGGCTGAGTCCGGCGCCGAGGCCGAGGCCGCCGCGCGTCAGGCGCTGGCCGCCGGGCAGCGGGACGGGCTGGCCGAGTCGGCGGTTGCCGAGCCGGTCGACGAGCCGGTCGACGAGGAGACCGGGGTGGAGGGGTCGGACGTCGACCTGTCGGACGTCGAGCCCGAGGTCGTCGGGACCGCCTCCGACTCGGACGTGGACTTTGCTGAGACCGAGACCGAGACCGAGACCGAGACCGAGACCGAGACCGAGACCGAGACCGAGGCTGAGGTCAAGGCTGAGGCCGAGTCGGTTGTGGTGGTGGAGGAGAAGGAGGAAGCCCCGGTCGCCGTGGTGTCCCTCCCGGCGCCCTCCCCGGCCGCTGACGACCTGGTGGCCGCCGCCACCGTCGCGCTGGCCGAGGCCGCAGTCGCGGACGAGGTGGCGGAGGCCGAGCCGGTCGAGGTCGAAGAGCCCGTCGCTGAGGTCGAGGTTACGACCTCGACCGAGCCCGAGACCATCGCGGTCGAGGAGCCGCAGCTCGGGGCCGAGGTCGAGGCCTCGGTCGAGGTCGTCGAGGAGGCTCCGGCCGTGGTGGCCGAGGAGCCCGAGGTCGTCGCTGAGGTGCCCGCCGTCGAGGTCGAGGTCGAGGAGCCCGTCGCTGAGGTCGAGGTTGCGGTCGAGACCGAGCCCGAGACCATCGCGGTCGAGGAGCCGCAGGTCGGGGCCGAGGTCGAGGCCTCGGTCGAGGTCGTCGAGGAGGCTCCGGCCGTGGTGGCCGAGGAGCCCGAGGTTGTCGCTGAGGTGCCCGCCGTCGAGGTCGGGGTCGAGCCCGAGGTTGTCGTCGTTGAGCCCGCCGCCGAGCCCGAGGCCGTGGTGGAGGCCCCCAGCGCCGAGGTCATCGAGCCGGCGGTCGAGGCCGAGGTCGGGGTCGAGGTCGAGGCCGTCGAGGAGCTCCAGGCCGTGGTGGCCGAGGAGCCCGCTGTCGAGCCGACTGTCGAGGAGCCTGCCGTCGACGCCGAGCCCGCCGTCGAGCCGGAGCCGACCCCCGAGCCCGTCGCCGAGGAGGCCGCCGGCCGCCCGGCGAAGCCGGACTTCACCCCCGGCCGCCCGGTGACCGCCTACTCGGCGGACGAACTGCTCGGCGTCGTCCGCTGGATCGACGGTGACGGCACCGGCCGGAGCGACGAGGAACTGCTCCGTGCGGCCATGAAGGAGCTGGGCTTCGCCCGTCTCGGTCCCCGGATCAAGGAGGCGCTGGGCGCCGCCGTCACCGCCGCGCGCGGCTGACGTCCGGGCGACAGCCGGACACGCAGGGCCCGGGACGCGCGTCCCGGGCCCTGCGCCGTATGGCGGCGGGGGAGTACGTCAGCCCGCCTTGTTCCAGGGCTGGCTTGCCATCAGCGCCTTCACGTTGGCGACGTACTTCGGGTTCGGGATGTCGAGGCTGCCGACGATCTCTCCCGAGGTCGGGTCCGTGACGGTGGTGTAGTGCACGTTGCCGGCGCCCGCGTTGTAGGCCGAGATGACCAGGTCGAGCAGCGGCGTCTTGCCGGTGGCCGGGTCGGCGGAGAGGTCGTACTTGCCGCCGAAGGAGGAGTCGCCGTAGTAGGCGACCAGCCAGTCGATCAACTGGGTGCCGAGCTGGACGTTCCCGGCGAGCGTCTTGGGGTCGGAGCTGGTGCCGTACTTGCCGTTCATCCAGGCGACGGTGTTGGGCATGACCTGCATGGTGCCGATCCCGCCGTCGCAGGCGAGGATGCCGGACTGCCAGCCGCTCTCCTGCCAGGCGATGGCCTTGACCAGGTTGACCGGCAGCGCCGGGAGCTTGTCGGTGCCGCCCGAGCTGAGGTTGAGCACCCGGGACTGGCCGGCCGCCGCCGTGAGCGCCGCGCCGACCGTCGCCTTGGGCTCGTCCGGCTGGGGCTTGCTGGGCTGGCAGCCGCTCTGCGCCGGGGGCACGTGGCCGACGGGCGGGGCGGGCGGTGCCGGGAGGGCGACGGCGCCGGGCTTGGCGGTCGGGACGGGCGCCGGGATGGCGGGCTTCTCGACCGGCGGCTGGGTGGCGGGCGCGCCGGCCGCGGCTCCGCCGCTGCCCTTGGTGTTGCCGGCCTGGGCGCCGGGCGCGGCCTTCGCGGACTTGCCCGCGCCAGTGCTCGGGCCGGTGCCCGCGCCGGTGCTCGGGCTGTGCGCGGCGTCGGGGCTCGCGGAGGCCGAGGCGCTCGGCGTCGGGGTGGTGCTCGCGGACGGGCTCGCGCTGGCCGCGTCGGCCGGCGTGGCGGTGGCCGCGGTGAGGGTGGTGCCGGATCCGGCTCCGGGGTGCTTGTCGGCGCTCTCGGTGCCGCAGCCGACCAGGACGGCGGTCGACACGGCGACGGCGGACACCAGTACGGTGGCCCGCCGGGTGGTGCTCAACTTCATCTGTGGTCCCCCCACTTGCCGCCGGTGGTCCCGGCGAATGGCGGTCATCCTACGATGCGGCCGATTCCCCCTGTACGAACGGGTGGTCGATCGCCCGCCGGAGGACGGCCGGGGCGGCCGCGAGCGAGGGCCCGTACCAGGTCAGGTGGCGGCCGCTGACCAGCGCGACCGGGACGCCGGGGAAAGCCTCCGGGCCGTCCTCGGCGGTGAAGCGGTACGGCTCGTCCGGCAGCAGCACCAATCCCGGCCGCTCGGCGCGCAGTTCGGGCAGCGGTACGGCCGGGTAGCGCTCGGGGTGCCCGGCGTGGACCAGGCGCAGGCCGAGGCGGTGCAGCAGGTCCCCGGCGAAGGTGTCGCGGCCGAGCACCATCCACGGGCGGCGCCAGATCGGCACGACCGCCCGCGGGCCGTCCGCCGCCGGCCGCACCCCGCGCCAGGCCTCCTCCGCCTCGTCCAGCCAGGCCGGGCGCGGCAGTCGGCAGGCGACGGTGAGCAGCCGGTCCAGCGAGCGCAGGGCGTCGTCCAGGGTGCGGATGTCGGTGACCCACACCGGCACCCCCGCCGCCCGCAGCGCGTCCAGGTCCGGGCGGCGGTTCTCCTCGTCGTTGGCGATCACGAGGTCCGGGCCGAGCGCGAGCACACCCGGCAGGTCCGGGTTCTTGGTGCCGCCGATCCGGGCCACGGCCAGGCCGGCGGGGTGGCTGCACCAGTTCGTCGCGCCGACCAGCAGACCGGGGGCGGTGGCGGCGACGGCCTCGGTCAGCGAGGGCACCAGCGAGACCACCCGGCGCGGCGGCAGCGGTCCGAGCGGTACGGGCATACCGAGGTCGTCGCGCGGGTCGGTGGGGTCGGCCATCCGGCCACCCTACGCGCGGGGCGCTGCACGCGGGGCGGGACGGAGGCGCCGGAAGCCCAGGACGCCTCGGAGCCCCAGGACGTCCCGGAAGTCCCGGGAACCCGGCGCGGACCCGGCCCGACTACCTGGTCCGGGTCCGCAGCGCGGGCCCCCAGCACGATCACCGACCAGGAGAGTCCTCATGCGCCCTCGCGTCGTCTGCGGTATCGCGGCCGCCGTCGCCCTGTTCGCCACGGCCTGCGGAAGCGGCGGTGGCGGGAACGGCGGCGGAAGCAGTGCCGCCGTCACCGTTCCCGCCACCGCCGGGGCCGCCTACCCCGTCACGGTCGCCGACTGCGCGGGCAAGGAGACGACCATAGCCAAGGCCCCGACGAAGATCGTCACCTCCAACGCGGCGAGCCTGGAACTGCTGCTCCGACTCGGCGCGGGCGACCGGGTGATCGGCACCGGCTTCCCGCCCGGCAAGGGCACCCTGCCGGCCGCGCTGGCCGAGCAGGGCGCCAAGGTGCCGGTGCTCGGCGACAAGACCATCCCCAAGGAGAAGCTGCTCGGCTCCGGCGCCGACCTCTACGTCGACACCTTCGGCGCGATGCCGATGATGGGCGGCGCCACCGGTCCGAGCGAGGCGGAGTACGCGGCGGCCGGCATCCAGCACGTCTACCTGCTCTCCACCGCCTGCGCGGGCACCCCGAAGGCCGCCAAGGCGCCGCGCACCGACCTCGCCGGGATCGAGGACGACATCCGCCGCCTCGGCGCCGTCACCGGCACCGGCACCCGCGCCGAGGAACTCGTCACCGGGATGGAGAAGCAGATCGGCGAGGTCCGCACCGCGCTCGCCGCCGTCCCGGAGGACAAGCGGCCGAGCTACTTCGTCTTCGACTTCGACGCCGGGACCAAGCAGCCGACGGCCGTCTGCGGCCGACAGGTGGCCAACGCCGTCATCACCCAGGCCGGCGCCCGCAACGTGTTCGCCGACTGCGACGCCGACTTCAAGCCCGGCTCCTGGGAGGACGTCGTGGCCAAGAACCCGGACTGGATCCAGCTGGCCGTCCGCAACCGGGGCAGCGAGGAAGCCACCCGCAAGGCCTTCGACGACGCCGAGGCGTTCCTGCGGAGCTTCCCGGCGACCCAGGGCCTGAAGGCCGTCCAGGAAGGGCACTTCGTGCGGCTCGGCTCCGAGGTGACCACCATCGCGGGGGTGCGCAACGCCGACGCCGTCCGGCAGATCGCCGCCACTGTCCACCCCGACCTCGTCAAGAACGGGCAGTAGACCGTGACTTCGGCCGATCCCGCCGACGTCGCGGATGCCGCCGAGGTCGCCGATGCCACCGATGCCGAGGTCGCGGACGTTCGGCGCCCGGCCCGCACCCTGCGGGCCGGGCCGCTGGCCGCCGCGCTCGCCGTCGCCCTGGTGCTCGCGCTGACCGCCGCCGTCTCGTTCGGCTCGGTGGACATCCCGCCCGGCGAGGTCTGGTCGGTGGTCGTCCACCACCTCACCGGCCGGACCCCCGAGCCCGGCACCCGCGACCTCATCGTCTGGCAACTACGCGTCCCGCGCGCCCTGTTGGCGGCCGTGGTGGGTGCCGGACTCGGCCTGGTCGGCACCGCCGTCCAGGCCCTGGTCCGCAACCCGCTCGCCGACCCCTACCTGCTCGGCATCTCCTCCGGCGCCTCCCTCGGGGCGGTCGCCACCCTCGTCCTCGGCACCGCCTTCGGCGTCGAACTCTCCCTCGGCAGCGCGCTCGGCCTCACCGTCTCCCTGGCGGCCTTCGCCGGCGCGCTCGCCGCGTTCTCGCTGGTCTGGCTGATGGCCCGGCGCGGCGGCGGCTTCTCCCCGCTGCGCCTGGTACTGGCCGGCATCGGCATCGCCCAGTTCCTCGGCGGCATCACCAGCTACCTCGTCCTGCAGACCAGCGACGAACAGCAGACCCGAGGCGTGCTGTTCTGGCTGATGGGCAGCCTCGGCGGCGCCGTCTGGTCCCAACTCGCCATCCCCGCGGTCGCCGTGGCGCTCGGCCTGGCCCTACTCCAGGCCCGGGCCCGGGGGCTCAACGCGATGCTGATGGGCGACGAGACGGCCGCCGGGCTCGGCGTGGACGTCACCCGGCTGCGCCGCGAGGTCTTCGTCGTCACCAGCGTGCTCACCGGGGTGCTGGTCGCCGTCTCCGGGGCGATCGGCTTCATCGGACTGATGGTGCCGCACGTCTGCCGACTGCTCGTCGGCGGCGACCACCGGCGCCTGCTGCCGCTGTCCGCCCTCACCGGGGCGGTGCTCCTGGCCGTCGTCGACACCGTCGCCCGCACCGCCCTGGACGGCCAGGAACTGCCGATCGGCGTGGTCACCGCCGTGCTCGGCGCCCCCACCCTGCTCTACCTGCTGGACCGACGACTGGAGCGCAGTTGAGGATCGCCGTCGAGGACCTGAGCGTCGCCCTGGCCGGGCGCACCGTGGTGGCCGGGGTCCACCTGGTCGCCGAGGAAGGGGAGATCGCCGGACTGGTCGGGCCCAACGGCAGCGGCAAGTCCAGCCTGCTGCGCACCGTCTACCGGCACCTGCGGCCCAGCGCCGGGCGGGTGCTGCTGGCCGGGCGGGACCTGGCGGACCTGAGACCCGCCCAGTCCGCCCGGCACATCGGCGCACTGCCCCAGGAGCGCGGCGGGGACTTCGAGTTGAGCGTGCGCGAGGTGGTGGCGATGGGCCGCACCCCGTACAAGCGGGCCTTCGCGGCCGACGACCCCGAGGACCACCGGATCACCGCCGAGGCCCTCCGCCGGGTCGGTATGGCGCAGGCCGCGGACCGCCGTTTCGCCCAACTGTCCGGTGGCGAACGGCAGCGGGTGCTGCTCGCCCGCGCGCTCGCCCAGCAGCCGGACGTGCTGGTGCTGGACGAGCCGACCAACCACCTGGACGTCCGGCACCAGGTCGAACTCCTCGCCCTGCTGCGGGAACAGCGCCGCACCACCCTGGTCGCGCTGCACGACCTCAACGCCGCCGCCTCGGTCTGCGACCGGCTGCACGTGCTGCACCGCGGCGCCCTGGTGGCCTCCGGGACCCCGCGCGAGGTGCTGACCGCGGACCTGCTGGCCGAGGTCTTCGGCGTCCGGGCCGCGGTGGTCGAACACCCCCTCACCGGCGACCCGTTGATCGCCTTCGACCACCGCTCCCCGGCCGGCTCCGCCGTGCCGCCGCGGTACGGGGCTCAGAGCCTGTCCGAACAGCCCTCGTAGTGGCTCGGCCGGCCGTCGCGCAGCACCGGCCGGCCGAGCCGCGCGGCCTCCTCGCTGCGCCGCAACTCCCATCCGCCGTCCGGCCGGTGGAGCACCGCGGAGTGCCAGGGCGTCATCCAGGCGTCGGCCGCCGCCAGCAGCCGGATGCCGAACTTCGCCGCACCGGCCGGCTGCGGGTGGATCGACAGCCGCACCGCCCGCGGATGCTGCTCGGCGATCAACTCGCCCCAGGCGCGGCTTCGTTGGATCACCCCGTAGGCGCGGCGGCGGCACTCCCGCTGCAGGGCCGACTTCGTGCCGGGGAAGTCCACGGTGTCCTCGGTGAGGAAGCGGGTGATGCCGCGGTAGAGCCGTAGGGTCTCCTGCTCGGTCAGCACCTGCTCACGCAACTCCTCGAGGCTCGGCGCGTACCGCTGGTGCACCCGGGCGCGCTTCTCGTCGTACGGCAGGTCCCCGAGCACCGCCCGCAGGTCGAAGGTGTCCAGGTGGCGCAGGCCCTCGCGCCCGATCATCGCGGTCAACTCGTCCGAGTACTCGTCGATGTGCCCGTCGGGGACGCCGATCAGGTCGCCGAAGATGTGCCCGTCCGAGCAGATCAGGATCCGGGCGCCGGGTGGGTGGATCCGGCCTATCCGCTCGCAGAGCTCGTCCAGGAAGGTCAGGGACAGTCGTTCGCCCTCGTCGGGCAGGTGGCCGAGCACCTTGGCCGGGTTCGGCGACTTGCACGGGAAGCCCGGCAGGGTGAACACGATCGGCTCACCGGCCGCGATGTACTCCGCCAACTGCGCCAGCTGGATGGGGAAGTGCTCGGGTCTGGCGTCGAACTCCGGGTCGGAGGCGCGGCGGTGCGGGAGCAGCAGTCCGAGGACGCGGGCGGCGAGCTGTGCCGTCGACGGCTGCCCGGGGGCACAGGTGACGAAGGGGGCGGCGCCGACGGGCGGCATGATGGGTCTCCTCCGGGGGGTAGGTGGTCGGTGGTGGGTGGTCGGTGGCGGGGTGCGGGGTGCGGGCTGCGTGGGGTGGCTCAGCGGCACTCAGTGGCGCCGGTCGTAGCCGACCGGCAGCCGGTTCACGCCGCGGGCCAGGACGGCGGGGATCCAGGCGAGTTCGTCCAGGCCGTCCCCGGGCGTACCGGCGGGGCGCAGCCCGTCCAGCCGGGTGAGCAGGGTCTCGACGGCGACCTGGAGTTCGGCCCGGGCCAGGGCGGCGCCCGGGCAGTAGTGGATGCCGTGGCCGAAGGCGAGGTGGGCGTTCGGCGTGCGGTCGAGGTCGAGCCGGTCGGGCTCCGGGAACTGCGCGTCGTCGCGGTTGGCGGCGCAGAGCGAGACGATCACCGAGTCGCCGGCCGGGACGGTGGTGCCGAACAGGTCGCTGTCCTCGGCGAAGAAGCGCCAGGTGGTGAGCTCGAATGCGGCGTCGTGGCGCAGCAGTTCCTCGATCGCCCGGGCCAGCCGGCCGGGCTCGTCGAGGCCCGCGCGCAGCGCGGCGAGCTGCTCGGGGTGGCGCAGCAGGGTGATCAGCATGGTGGTGATCTGGTTGGTGACCGGCTCCTGGCCGGCCACCAGCAGCTGGAACACGATCGAGTCGAGCTCCTCACGGCTCAACTCGCCTGCGTCGTGGGCGGCGACGAGCCGGCCGAGCAGGTCCTCGCCCTCGGTCCAGCCGGGCGCCCGGCAGTCGGCGCGCTTGCGGGCGACCACCTCGGCGATGTACGTCTGCAGCCCGCGCAGCCGCGCCTCGTACGCCGGTCGGCCCGGGTCCAGCGGGCCCACCGGCTGGACCACCTTGCCCCAGTCGCGGTCGAAGCGCTCGGCCAACTCGGCGGGCAGTCCGATGACTTCGGCCAGCACCCGGAAGGGGTAGTGGGCCGCGAAGCCCGCCACCAGGTCGGCGCCGCCGGTCTCGGGCAGCCCGTCCACCAGGGCGTCGGCCAGCTCCCGCAGCCGCGGGCGCAGCGACTCCACCCGGCGCGGGGCGAAGGCGTCCAGCACCAGGCGGCGCATCACGGTGTGCTTGGGCGGGTCCTGGTGCAGCAGGTGGACCTGGAGCTGGGAGTGCTGCGGCTCCGGCATGATCGACGCCAGGCGCCGCCAGTTCTCGTTGCCCAGGCTGTGGTTCTTGCCGAGCCGGGGGTCGTTGAGGGTGGTGTGGGCGGCCTGGTGGCCGGTGACCAGCCACGCGTGGATGCCGCTCGGGAACTCCACCCGGTGCACCGGGCCGGCCTCGCGCATCCGGCGGTAGAGCGGGTACGGGTCGGTCTTGTAGGCCTCGCCGTACAACGGGACGGGGCTGGGGAGGCGGTCGTGACCGTACGGACAGCGCGGGGAGTCGGCCTGGGCCTGGGTCCGGGCCTGCTCCTGCTCCTGGTCCTCGGCGTCGGCCGCGGCGGGCATGGGGGTGGTGTCGGTCATGGGTGTGCTTCCTCCGATGGGGCGGATGTGTCCGGTGGGCCCTACGCGCGCGGGCGGCGGCCGTGCAGGGCGAGCAGCAGTACGGCGGTGGCCGCCACCGCGGCGGCCAGGGCGATGCCCGCGTGGGTGCCGGTGGTGGTGCGGCCGCCCGCCAGGGCGGCGGCGGTGGCCAGGGCCGGGCCGAGGGCGAAGCCCAGGCTGCGGGAGAGTTGGACGGCGGAGCCGGTGGTGGCGAGCTTCCCGGGCGGGGAGGCGGTCATCACCAGGGCCTGGGTCGGGCCGCCGTTGAGTCCCATCCCGGCACCGGCCGCGGCCAGCCGGGCGGCGATGTCGAGCGCGGACCAGTCGGCGTCCACCGGGATGAGTGCCGCCAGGCCGCAGGTGGTGATGACGGCGCCGGTGAGTGCCGTCGGCCGGGCGCCCCAGCGGTCGGCCAGCCGCCCGCCGACCCGTCCGGCCAGCACCATGCCGAGCGGGAAGGCCAGCATGGTCAGCGCGGTGGCGGTGGCGCTCTCGCCCTGCGGGCCGCGCAGGTGCTGGACGAGCAGGTACTGGCAGGCCGCGAAGCCGGCCGCGAGGGCGAGTACCGCGGCGTTGACCCCGGTGGTTCCGGCGGCCCGCAGCACCTCGGCGACCGGACGGCCGCCCGGGCGGCGCAGCCACAGCAGCACCAGCGGTACGGCGGGCAGCGCGAGCAGCAGCCACTGCGGCGCCGTCGGCGCCAGGGTGAGCCCGAGCAGGACGGCGGCCACCGCCGCGCCGATCAGCGCGGCGTCGCCGAGCGAGCCCCGGTCGGGCAGCCTCAGGCCACCGCGTCGCGGGGCGTACCGGCGCACGATCAGGACGGCGGCCAGGCAGACCGGCAGCTTCACCAGGAAGACCGCCCGCCAGCCGAGGTGGTCCAGCAGCAGACCGCCGACGACCGGACCGGTGACGGCGCCGAGCGGTCCCAACGTGGCAGGCACGCTCATCGCCCGCCCGCGCAGCTCGGGCCGGACGGAGGTCGCCGCCAGGACCGGCATCAGGACGAAGAGCACGGCCCCGAAGGTGCCTTGGAGCAGACGCGCGGCGATCAGCCAACTCGCGCACGGGGCCAGGGCGGCCAGCACACTGCAGGTGGCGAAGCAGCTGACCGCGAGCAGCAGCGCGGAGCGGGTGCCGACCTGGTCCAGCCACCGCCCTGCGGGCAACAGCAGTGCGACGAGGGGGAGTTGGTAGCCGAGGGCGGCCCACTGCGCGACCCCGGCGGAGACGTGCAGGCCGGCGGCTATGTCGGTGAGTGCCAGGTTGACCACGTTCATGTCGAGCATCGCGACGAACGAGAGCAGCCCGGCGGCCACGACCAGGCTCCACCGGTCCACCGGTTCGATCTGACGCCCTGTCAGACCATGCGTGGCCGAGGGATGTTGCGCTCGCATGAAGGTCCTCCGTCCCCCGCTGCCGTACCGGGCACCGCCTCGGCGGCGGTGTCCGGTACAGCAGTCGGAGGCGCGAGGGCTCCGGTTCCGAACAGGTGGGGGAATTTTTCGGACGGGTGGACGGATGGGCGGGTGGGCAGGGTGCCGAGAGGCCCCGGCGAACAGATGACAGATGACAGATGACAGCGAACAGATTTCAGATAACAGATTTCGAAAGCTGTTATCTGTCATCTGAAGTCTGTTATCCGTTCGCTGTCATCCGTAGCCCGCCCGCCCGCTGCTCAGCAGGCCGCCGCGAGCTCCCCGGCCTCGGCCGCCCGCAGGCGCGCTATCAACTCCTCCCGCGCCCGGGCGACCCGGGAGCGGACGGTGCCGATGGGGCACCCGGCGACCTCGGCCGCCTCGGCGTAGCTCAGGCCGACCACCTGGGTGAGCACGAAGGCCTCCCGTCGCTGCGCGGGTACGCGTTCGAGCAGGTCCCCGAGGGCGATCCCGTCCTCGAACCCGGCCACCGGGGCGCCGCCCTGCCGTTCCGCCGCCTCCTGCCAGTCCGGCAGGGCCGCGCAGCGCGGCCGGGCGGCGGCCATCCGGTACCGGTCGATGACCGTGCGCCGGGCGATCGACAGCAGCCAGGTGCGGGCCGAGGAACGCCCGGCGAACGCGGGGAGGCCGCGCAGGGCCCGTAGGAAGGTCTCCTGGGCGAGGTCGTCGGCGGACTGCACGTCGGTCAGGTGGGCGACGAAGCGCCAGACGTCCCGCTGGGTCGCGCGGACGAAGGCCTCGACGTCCGCCGCCCGGCCCGAGCGGGCGGTCAGCGCGAGCGCGGTGAGCTGGTCGTCATCCACGGCGGCCTCCGATGCGACCGGCTTCGGTCCGACCGGCTTCGGCCCGACAGGCTCCGACCTGGCCAGTCCTGCCCCGGCCGGTCCTGCCTCGGCGGCCGTGCGGGACGATGGGCATATGAGATGCGCGCAGTTCCGTACCGCTCTGTCCGCCCGGCTCGACGGCGAACCGAGCGGCCTGCCCGGCACCAGGCTGGACAAGCATGTGGCGCGCTGTGCCGGCTGCCGGGACTGGCTGGACCGGGCCGAACGACTGCGCGCCCAGGTGCGGGCGGAGGCCGCCGACGGGCCGGCGCCGGAGTGGGCGGCCGGGCTGTCCGCCCGGCTGGGGCTGGACGGTCCGGTCGGCGCAGTGCCGGAGGCGCCGCGGGCTGCGGAACGGTAGGGCGCGGAGCGGCAGGACGGGGGCGCCGGTGGTCACCGGAGCGCCGTCGTAGTGAGGCATGGGAAGGTCCCGAGGGGAAGGCTGGGAGCGGCGCCGCGCACGGCGGCGCCACCGGCGTCCATGGGTCGGCCGCGCCGCGCACCGCACCTCTCGTGGAGGTGCCGGGGCGGTCGCGGATCCGGGCCCGGGCCCCGACGGCACGCGCGGCCCGGAGCGCGACGGCACAGGACGTGACGACGCGGGGCGCGGCGCAGCGGCAGGGCGACCTGCCCGACGCCGAGGTCCCGGTACCGGTCGGTCACCGGCCGGTGGGGGGAGGAGCGCGTCGGGCGCGTCAGCAGGCGAGCGCGAAGGCCGGCGGCCCGCGCCGGACGACCGCATGGGTGAGCAGCACCGACCGGGGCAGCCTGGCGGGCCGGTCGGCGGGCCGGGACACGGTCGGCGGCCGGTGCCCGAAGGGGCGCGTGAGCAGCGTCAGCAGCGGGAGCAGCAGTGCCCCGGCGACGACCCCCCCGAGTGCGGCGAGCAGTTCGAAGACCCGGACCAGCGCGGCGTCACCGCGCCAGAGCAGCAGCGCACAGCCGAGCGCCGCCAGGACGTGGGCGAGGGCCATCCCCGGTGACATGCCGTGCGACATGCCGTGCGACATCCCCTGGGTCATGCCCTGCGACATGCCGTCCGACATCTGGTGCGCCGCGCCCGTCGGCATGCTGTGCGGCAGGCCGGGCACCCCCGCCATCCCGGGCATCCCCATGTCCATCGCCGCCCCGTCGGCCCCCGCCGTCGCCCCGTGGTGCAGGCCCGCCATCGGGCGCAGGCTCCCCGAGGCCGGTGGGACGTCCGGGTCGATGCCCGCCATCCGGGCCAGCTCGGCCGGCGAGAGCCCGCCGGCCGTCCGGTCCGGGTTGCAGAGCAGCAGGGCGGCCCAGTCCGTGCTGGCGAGCCGGCCGAGGCCGCCGCCCCTGCGGCCGAGCGCTGCGGCGTGTTCGAAGAACAGGTGCAGCGCGGTCTGCGCCGCGATCATCCAGGTGCCGATGACCCCGAGCCCGCGCCGCTTCCCGGCCAGCAGCCAGGTCAGTCCGAGGACCGCCCCGAACGCGCCGAGCAGCACCGACGGCGAGACCCCGGCCCCGGCCATGGCGAGGTGCGCCGTGGCGGCCATCGCCACGCACAGCGCGGCGAAGACCGCGGCGCGCAGCAGGCGGATCCGGTCGGTCATCACGATGGCACTCATCGTCGCACCCGCCGCGCCCCGTCCGTACCGCACCCTCCGGTGATGGCCGGTTCCGGCCCGTGAGAACATGCCCGGCCCGTAAGGCAGCGCCCGGCCCCTGAGAACATGCGCGGCCCGCGAGGCCGCGCCCGGCCGGTCGGGGCGACCGATCGTCCGCCTTCGGCGCCGTTGCGCCCTAGCACCGTTCCGCGCCGCCGTCGAACCGGCTTGACACGCCCACCTCTCGATCACTAAATGTGCACACTCCGGTACGGATCGTGTGCGCCGGAGCGAACGTCGAGCGAAGCGGCACGAGTCGGGAACGAACCCGACCGGAAGCACCGGAAGCAGGAGGCACGGCCATGGACACCCCGACGGAGGTCTCCGTTCCGACGGCAGACACCCCCGACCTCACCGATCCCCGCTTCTGGCAGCTGCCCGCCCCCGCCCGCGCCGCCGCCTTCGCCGAGCTGCGCCGCCGCCCGGCCCCCGTCTACTTCGGCGACCGCGCCACCGGCCGGGGCTTCCACGCCCTGGTCCGCCACGCCGACGTGGTCGAGGCCAGCCGCACCCCGGCCGTCTTCCGCTCCGGCCCCGGGGTGACCACCCCCGAACCGGCCCGCTGGGTCCGGCTGCTGTTCGGCGACTCGATGGTCAACCTCGACGACCCCCGGCACGCCCAGCTGCGCCGGATCGTCTCCCGGGCCTTCACCCCGCGCCTGCTCGGCCGGGTGGAGGAGGACGTCCGCCGGATCTCCGCCGCCCTGGTGGACGCGGTCGAACGCGACCGGCCCGAGGACTTCGTCGGCACGGTCGCCGCCCAGCTCCCGTTCCAGGTGATCTGCACCATGATGGGCATCCCCGAGCAGCCCCGCCGCGCCATCCTCGACCTGGTCGACCGCAACTCCGAGAACGTCGGCGTGGCCCGGCCGCTGCGCCGCCGCCTCCGGGTGCCCGGGCGCGGGCTGGCGGCGCTCGCCCGGATGCAGGGCATCGTGGCCGGGATCGGCCGCGAGCGCCGCCGCCGGCCCGCCGAGGACCTGATCTCCGCGCTGGTCACCGCCGACGTGGAGGGCCGCCGGCTCACCGGCCGCGAGCTGGGCGCCTTCTTCTCCCTGCTGCTGGTCGCCGGGGTCGAGACCACCCGCAACGCGCTCGCCCACGGACTGCACCTGCTGACCGTCCACCCCGAGCAGCGCGCGCTGCTCCTCGCCGACCTGGACGGCCGGCTCGACGGGGCGGTGGACGAGATGGTCCGCCACGCCACGCCGATCGTCCAGTTCCGCCGGACCGTCGCCGTCGACCACGAGCTGGGCGGCCCCGGCGGCCCGCTGCTGCGGGCGGGGGAGAAGGTCGCGCTGTACTACGGCTCGGCGAACCGGGACGAGACGGTGTTCCCCGACCCGGAGGCCTTCGACATCACCCGCACTCCCAACCCCCACCTCGGCTACGGCGGCGGAGGGCCGCACTACTGCCTGGGCGCGCACCTGGCCCGGCAGGAGATGACGGCGCTGTTCCGCGAGCTGTTCACCCGGCTGCCCGAGACGCGGTCGGTCGGCGAGCCGGTGCTCGTCCCGTCCAGCTTCGACCACCGGGTCCGCTCGCTGCGCTTCACCTTCTGAGCCCGTACGGCCCCGGGACGGCCCGGCACCGCCGCGGTAAGGCCCAGTTCGGCCCACGTACTGCCCCGTACTGCCCCGTACCGCCCTGTCCGAGCCTCGGGCGGGTCAGACGGACAGCTCCCACACCGCGTGGTCGTGCGCGAACATCACCTGGCGCGGCCCGTGCTCCGCGACCCGGTCCAGCCAGGCCCGGTAGCGGGGCAGCGGCGCCGCCACCCCGTCGCGCGCCGCCTGCCGGGCCAGCACCGCCTGCCCGTACTCGGAGGCGAAGTCGTACGCCTGCCCGGCCAGCAGGACGCTGCAGGAGTCCATGCGTTCGACCAGCAGGGACTGGTGGCCGCCGGTGGGCCCGGGGGTGGGCAGCACCCGGACGCCGGGCCAGAGCTCGGTCTCGCCGTCGAGCTCGCGGTGGACGGCGCCGGGGAAGTCGACCAGGGCGTCGATGGTGTAGTCGCCGCGCCGGGCGGTGGCCAGCTCGTCGGCCTGGACCAGGATCGGCGTCCCGGCGAACAGCGGATTGCCGCCGCAGTGGTCGAACTGCAGGTGGCAGTTGACCACCAGGTCGATGTCCGAGACCGCGACGCCCGCCGCGGCGAGCGCCTCCGGCAGCGGGCGCCGGGCGGGGCGGTAGCGCGCCTCGGTCTCCGGCGAGCCGGCGCCGATCCCGGTGTCGAACAGCAGCAACCCCTCCGGGCCGCGGACCAGGTACGCGAGCACCGGCTCCACCCGCGGCTCGGGACCGCCCACCTCGGCGGCCGGCCGGACGATGCGGCCCAGGTCCAGTCGGCGGATCGTGTGCATGCGTCCCCCTTGACACTCAGCCCCCGTGTGACGGCCGATGCGGCCGCTGTTCGCACCCTATCCGGCGTCCGGAAGCCGCCTACCGGCGTCCGCCTGCTTCCCCGTCAGGTCCGCTCGGACCCGCGGGATCTCGGGCCGGCGGACGTGGTCGGGCGGGGTCCGCCGGGCGTGGTGGTGTGCATCACGGCGAACGGTCCGGACGCGGAGCACAATGCGCGGCATGAGCGATCGTCCGACACCGTCCGAGTCCGAGTCCGGGACCAAGTCCGGGACCAAGTCCGGGACCAAGTCCGGGACCAAGTCCGGGGCCGGGTCCAAGTCCGGGTCCGTGATTGGACACGGGACCGCAGACCGTCCCACCGCCGATGTCTGGGCCGCCCTCGGCGGGCCGGTCGAACTCCTCGACCGGGTGGCCTTCCACGGCCCGCAGGACGGCCTGCCGTCGGGCCTGCCGGTGCGCCGGTACGCCCGGGCCACCGTGGCCGCCTGCTCGCTGGCCGCCGCGGAACTCGCCGCCCACCGCGGCGGCGGGCCCGTCCCGGCGGTCCGGGTGGACGAGGGGGCGGTCGCCACCTCCTTCGTGAGTGAGCGGCACCTGGAGATCGACGGCCGCAAGCCGGTCGGCTTCGCCCCGCTCTCCGGCTTCTGGCGCACCGCCGACGGCTGGATCCGCACCCACGCCAACTACCCGCACCACCGCGACCGGCTGCTCGCCGTCCTCGACCTCGCCCCCGACGCCGGGCCCGAGCAGCTCGCCGCGGCGCTGGCCAAGCTGCCGGGCGAGCAGGTGCAGGAGCGCGCGTACGCGGCGGGGGCGCTCGCCGTGGCGGTCGCGCCGGTGAGTGCAGCCGTCCACCCCCTGGTGGAAACCCGGGAGATCGGCACCGCACCCGTCCGCCCGCTCGCCGAGGCCCCGCCGGACCGGCCCGCCGCCGGGATCCGGGTCCTCGACCTCAGCCGGGTGATCTCCGGACCGGTCGCCACCCGCACCCTCGCCCTGCTCGGCGCCGACGTGCTGCGGATCGACTCGCCCCGACTGCCCGAGGCCGAGGACGCCCACGCCGACACCGGCTTCGGCAAGCGCTCCACCCGCCTCGACCTCGCCGACCCGGCCGACCGCGCCACCTTCGAGGGGCTGCTCGACACCGCCGACGTCGTCGTCAACGCCTACCGCCCCGGCTCCCTCGACGCCCTCGGCCTCGCCCCCGACGCGCTGTTCGCCCGCCGCCCCGACCTGATCCTCGCCCAGATCTGCGCCTGGGGCTGGACCGGACCGTGGGCCGGCCGCCGCGGCTTCGACAGCCTGGTCCAGGCCGGCGTCGGCATCGCCGCCCACGAGGCCGGCCCCGACGGCCGCCCCGGCGCGCTGCCCGCCCAGGCGCTTGACCACGGCACCGGCTACCTCCTCGCCGCCGCCGTCCTGCGCGCCCTCACCGGCCAGCGCACCCACCGCCCCGGCGGCCGCCACCTGCGCTTCTCCTTCGCCGGTTCGGCCTCCTGGCTGCTGCACGGCATCCCGTCCGAACCGTCCGAGCCGTCCGAACCGTCTGGCCCTGTCGACCAGGCGCTCCCGGGAGCCGAGCCGTACGACCCGGCGCGCTGGCTCACCGAGACCGACTCGGCCTACGGGCGGCTGCGGTACGCCCGGCCCCCGATCGGCTACGCCGGTGCGCCCGTCGACTGGGCCGGCCCGCCCGGGCGTTGGGGGACGGACGTACCGGTCTGGCGCTGAGCGGGGCCGCCCCGTGCCGTGCCGTGCCCTCCCGTGCGCTCCCGTGCCCTCCCGGACGTGGCGGGGCGGGGCACGGGACAGGGGTGGGGTGGGCGGTGTCGGTGGGGTCTGACAGCATCACCGCATGACCGCCGCACACGCCAACGACTACACCTGGTTCGAACAGCGCTACCCCGTCCTGGGCGAGGCCTACTGCCTCACCCACGTCCAGGACACCGCCGCCGACGAACTGCTGCGCCGCTTCGACGCCCTGACCGGCCGGGAGGTGACCGGGCTGGACGCGGTGATCGCCGCCTGGGAGACCTTCGACGACGGGGAGGACGAGGAGGCCCAGGAGCTCCTCGGCCCGGACGAGGAGCGACTGCTGGTCGCCGTCACGGAGCTCGACGGCTGGGCCCTCGCGGTCGAGCCGTACGGCTACCTCGGCAGCCTGTCCGAGGTCATCTCCACCCTCACCGAGGGCACCCGGCTGGTCTCGCACTTCCGGAGCGCCCACGCGGTCGACCACTTCAACTGGTGGGAGCGCGAGAGCTGCCGCCTGCAGTTCGAGCCGCTCTTCGCCGACCAGCGGCACGGCACCGACGCCGACGCCCCCGGCATCCCGGAGCTGTTGACGGCCTGTGGCTTCCGGCTCGACGGGGAGCGGGCCGACCTGCACACCGAAGCCGCGTTCGCGCTCGCCGAGCGGCTGACCGACGTGCGGCTCACCCCGGAGCGGCTGGAGGCCGCCACCTTCCGGCTCGGTTACGCGCCCCGACCGTGAGGGCCGCGCTCTCCGACCGTGAGGGCGGGGACCTCCGGCCGTGACGGCCGCGGTCCCCGCAGCGGTGGCGGTGGGTCAGACCGCGGAGGGAATCCTTTTGGCCCGGCCACGCACCTGGAGCGCGGTCGCGATCTCGACCACGCCCAGGACCACCAGCCAGCACCCGGCCAGCACGGTCAGCGCGGTGATCGAGCCGACCGGCCAGACCATCAGCAGCACACCGGCAAGGGTGTTGGCCACGCCGGCGAAGGCCTGCCAGCCGCGGGCGGGCATCAGCGGGTCGGAGATTGCGGCGGCGAGCTGGGTGATGCCGCGGAACAGCCAGCCGATCCCGATCCAGAGGGCGAGCAGCAGCAGCGACTGCACCGCGCTGCGGAAGCAGAGCAGCCCGAGCAGGACGCTGATCGCGCCGCTGATGAAGGCCAGCACCCGCAGGGCGGTGGTGGCGTGGGTGCCGAACGCGGCGACCAACTGCACGATGCCGATGACCAGCAGGTAGAGGCCGAACAGCACGCCCACCACCAGCAGCGTCTCCCGCGGCCAGGCGAAGACGACGATCCCCAGGGCGAGTGAGGCCACGCCGGCGGCCAGCAGCACCTGCCAGGCGGCTTTGGCGAGCATGCCGAGCGGCCCCTGGACCGGGGTTCCGTCGGGGGTGATGATCGGAGGGGCCACGGCGGCGTACTCCTCGTGGTCGGGGGCGAAGAACGAACCCCAGCCTTTGGGCGTTGTCAGCGGACCGCCTGCCGAGTACATCCGTTCGAGTGATGTCCCCCGGCTGCCGGAATGACATCGTCCAGTCGCATGCCGCCGATATCATCCGGCGGTATGACTTCTGAAGGGTGGGGGACCCCTCCGGTCGAGCCGATCAGCCAGCACTACATCGTGTGCGGGGGCAACGCCCTGGCCCACCGGCTGGTCCTGGAACTCGTCGAGCACTACGAAGTCCCGGTCGTCGTCCTGGTCGCGGACCGCACCCGCGACCACGCGCCGCGGATCGAGCAGATCACCGGCGTCGCGGCCGTCGTCGAATACCCGAACATCACCGAGGAAGCACTGCGGGCGGTGTCCATCGACACCGCCCGCGGCCTCGCCCTGGTCGAGGGCAGCGACCAGGAGAACATCCACGCCGCGCTCAGCGCCCAGGGCCACAACCCGAACATCCGGATCGTCTTCCGGATGTTCAACCAGCGCCTCGGCGAGAACATCGAACGACTGCTCAGGAACGGCGCCGCGCTGTCCGGCTCCGCCACCGCCGCCCCGGCTTTCGCCGCCGCCGCGCTCGGTCGGCCCAACTCGGTGGAGATCGGCGGTCGTTACCTGCACATCGCGTTCGACGACGCCATCACCCCGGACCGGATCTGCGTGGTCGCCGACCACATCGACCGACAGGACCTCAGCAAGATCCGTCTGCTGCCGGAGCAGGAGGGCGACTCGGCCGAATTCGTCCGGCTCGCCGCCGAGTTCGGCGACGACGGACCGGTCCGGCCGGGCGGGGTCCGCCGTGAACCGGGGCCGGAGCGGGTGCCGGAGCCCGAGGCCGAGCCTGGGATCGGGACCGGGACCGAGCCTGGGACCGGGACCGAGGTCGAGCCCGAGGAGTCGCCGGGCGGGGTCGCCGCGCTGCAGGTGCTGCGGATGGAGCCCGGGGAGCCGATCAGCTGGGCGCGGCGGCTGCGCTGGCGGGTGCTCGACACCATGCGGTTCTTCACCAGCGCCCGGATGCGGCTGACGCTGCTCACCGCGCTCGCCGCCGTGCTACTGGCGTTCAGTGTGCTCTGGTACCTCAGCCGGGACTTCGGCTGGACCGTCTACATCTCCCTGCTCGACCTGGCCGGCGCCGCCCAGCCCGACCAGCCGGCCGACATCGCCGCCGGGACGGGGACGGGCGGGGCGTGGCAGCGGGCCGCCCAGGTGGTGATCACCCTCTGCGGGATCACCTTCGCGCCGGTCGCCACCGCCGTCGTGGTCGAGGTGCTCGGCTCCGGACGGCGCGGGCTGCCGCGCAACCCGAGCACCGGCACCCGGGACCACGTGATCGTCGTCGGGCTCGGCAACGTCGGCACCCGGGTCGCGAGCCAGCTGCACGAGATGGGGGTGCCGGTGGTCTGCATGGAGCGCGATCCGCAGGCCCGCGGCATTGCCGCCGCCCGGGCGCTCGGCATCCCCGTGGTACTGGGTGACGGGCCGTTCGAGGAGCAGCTGCGCCGGGCCCGGCTGAAGCACAGCCGGGCGGTGGTCGCGGTCAGCGGGGACGACGCCACCAACCTGGAGGCGGCACTGGAGGCGCGGCACGGTAACCCCGACGTCCGGGTGGTGGTCCGGCTGTTCGACGACAACTTCGCGGGCCACTTCTACAAGACGCTGGACAACGCGGCCTCCCGCTCGGTCTCCTACCTGGCCGCGCCCGCCTTCGCCGCCGCCCTGATGGGCAGTGAGGTGCGGGGGACGTTGTCGGTGTTCCGGCACGCGTTGCTGATCGCGGAGCTGACGGTGGAGGACGGCAGCGGACTGATCGGCCTGAACCGGCACGACCTGGAGGACCCGGGCGGCGTGCGGGTGATCGCGGTCCGCTTCGCCCGCAGCAACCAGCTGCACTGGGGCTTCGCCGACCGCACTCGGCGGCTGACCCCGGGCGACCGCATCGTGGTCGCCGCCACCCGCGGCGGGCTGGCGCGGCTGAACACGGTGCTGGTGGAGGAGAGCGGCTGACCGGGGGCGGCGGTCAGATGACAGCGAACAGATTTCATCATCTGAAATCTGTTCGCTGTCATCTGTTATCCGTCATTCGTCATTCGTCATTCGCCAGCTGTCATTCCTCAGCTGTCGCGCACGCCTGCCGCGCGTCGCCCACCACCTGCCGTCAGCGGTTCTCGAACTTCGGCGCCCGCTTCTCGGCGAAGGCGGCCATGCCCTCCTTCTGGTCCGCCGTGGCGAACACCGAGTGGAACAGCCTGCGCTCGAAGCGCACGCCCTCGGCGAGGGTCGTCTCGAAGGCCCGGTTGACGCTCTCCTTGAGCATCACCGCCGCCGGGGTGGACATCGCCGCGATGGTCTCGGCGGTGGCCAGCGCCTCGGTGAGCAGCTGGTCGGCCGGGACGATCCGGGCGACCAGGCCCGCCCGCTCGGCCTCCTCGGCGCCCATCATCCGGCCGGTCAGGCACAGGTCCATCGCCTTCGCCTTACCGATGGCGCGGGTGAGGCGCTGCGAACCGCCGATGCCGGGGAGCACGCCGAGCTTGATCTCCGGCTGGCCGAACTTCGCGGTGTCCGCCGCCAGCAGGACGTCGCACATCATCGCCAGCTCGCAGCCGCCGCCCAGCGCGAACCCGGCGACCGCCGCCACCACCGGCTTGCGCAGTGCGCCGAACCGGTCCCACGGGCCCAGCCAGTCGTCCAGGTAGACGTCCGGGAACCGGTTGCCCTGCATCTCCTTGATGTCGGCGCCGGCCGCGAAGGCCTTCTCCGAACCGGTGATCACCAGACAGCCGATCTCCGGGTCGCGGTCGAACGCCGTGGCCGCCGCCACGACCTCGTTCATCAGCTGGGTGTTCAGCGCGTTGAGTGCCTTGGGCCGGTTGAGCGTGATCAGCCCGACCCGGCCCTTGCGCTCGACCAGGATCGTCTCGTAGGTCTCGGTCTCGGTCATCGCCGTAACTTCCATTCCGCTGCTTGGCCATCGCGCTGCCTGGCCATTCCACTGCTCGGCGCCGCGCGGGCGCGCCCTGACCGTCCAACGATCTACGACGCGCCCCGCCTCGCGCCAGTCTTGGTATGCGAGACGCCGGTCACCGTCGCCGGCCGCTGCGGCCGCCGTCCCGTGCGGCGTGCAGCTCCAACGTGCCGGTCTCCCGGCCGGTCGGACCACCGCCGCCTCGGCGGCCGGGCGCTCCGGTGCCGCCCGCAGCTGGTCGACCTCGCACGGTTGCGCCGGGCCGATCTCGCGTACCCGGAGGCCCCGGTTGGGTTCCGTGTCGAGCACCCCGAGGGCCTGCAGCGGGCGCAGCGCCTCGCACACCGGCGCCTGGTTGGCGCTCAACTCGGCCGCCAGACGCCGCTCGACGATCCGGCCCCCGGGCTGCCGGCGGCCGCCGAGCAGGCTCTCCGGCAGCAGTCCGCGCACCTGCTCGCCGAGCGGCACCCGGGAGAGTGGGTCGGCGTCCCCGGCCGGCGTCGGCGCCGGCGTCACTGCCCGCGTCGGCATCGGGTGGGTCATGGTGTCCTCCAGGCATTCGGGGGCCGGGAGGTCGGCGGGGCGGCGGGGGTGGCCGCGGGGGGCGGTCAGGCCAGGCCCAACTCGTCGCCCTCGCGCGGGGCGAGGAAGCGGGCGACCTCGGCCTCCGTCACCTCGGCGAGCGTGCGCGGCGACCACTGCGGGTCGCGGTCCTTGTCGATCACCTGGGCGCGGATGCCCTCGGCCAGGTCCGGCCCGTCCAGCGCGGCGCAGGAGATGCGGTACTCCTGGTCGAGCACGGCCTCCAGCGAGGGCAGCGTACGGGCCCGGCGCAGCGCGGCCAGGGTGACCTTGACGGCGGTGGGGGAGTTCCCGAGCAGCAGCTCGGCGGCCTCCTTCGCCTCCGGTACGCCGGAGTCGAGCAGGCGCCGGAGAATCTCCTCGACGGTGTCGGCCGCGTAGCAGGCGTCGATCCACTCGCGCTGCGCGGCCAGTCCGGTGGGGCCGGCGGACGGTGCGGGCTCGGCGTGGGCGGCGACGGTCGCGGCCGGGTCGGCGCCGGTGGCGCCGGCGGTGCTGCGCGCGAGGGCGTCGAGCAGTTCGGGGAGGCGGGCGGACGGGACGTAGTGGTCTGCGAAGCCGCACAGCAGGGCGTCGGCGGGGCCGATCGAGGCAGAGGTGAGCCCCAGGTGGGTGCCCGACTCGCCCGGGGCGCGGGCGAGCAGGCGGCTGCCGCCGACGTCCGGGGTGAGCCCGATCCGGGTCTCGGGCATCGCGATCACGGAGCGCTCGGTGACGATCCGCACGGCCGCGTGGGCGGACAGGCCGATGCCGCCGCCCATCGTGATGCCGTCCATGACGGCGACGAACGGCTTCGGGTAGCGGGCGATCAGCGCGTTCACCCGGTACTCGTCGCGGAAGAAGGCGCGGGTGCCGGCCCCACCGGTGGTGACGTCGGCGTGCATCGCGCGCAGGTCCGCACCCGCGCACAGGCCGCGCTCGCCGGTGCCGGTCAGGACGACGGCGCGCACCCGGTGATCGGCTGCCCAGGCGTCCAGCGTCGAGCGGATGGTGGTGATCATGCCGTGGGTCAGCGAGTTGAGGGCCCGCGGCCGGTTCAGCACGAGCCGCCCGAGGCCGTCGTCGCCGTCCAGGACCGCCTGGACCTCCGCCACCTCTGCGCTCATCGCAACCGCTCCCGTCCCCTCGGTGATCCCGCCTTCCGCGGTCCACCGTACCGGGGCGGGTGGGCCGTTGTGATCACGCGGCCGCCGCGATCGCGGGTCCGGGCGGCGGCCCCGGCGGGCCCTTGCGGCTGGGGGTCGGTGCCGACGGTCACGGCCAGGCGCGCAGGGCGAGTTCGGCGACGCGGGTCAGCTCCTCGGGGGTGGCGCCGTCGCGGGCCTGCTGGGACATGCCCTGGATGACGGTGGCGAGGTACCCGGCCAGCGCCTTCGGGTCGGCCCCGGGAGGCAGTTCGCCGTCCTGTCGGGCGGCGAGCAGCCGGTCCTCGAAGACCTGCCGGTTCCGGTTGCGCAGGTCGCGCAGGAGGGCCTGGACCCCGGCGTCCTGCGGGGTGACGTTGGTGGCGGCGCTGATCACCAGGCAGCCGGCCGGGTGGGACGGGTCCGGATAGATCACCGCGGCCTCGCGCAGGATCCGGGCGAAGGCCGCGCGGGCGCCGGTCTCCTCGGCCAGGGCGATGCCGACGAACGCGCCGACGGGGGAGTGCCCGTACCGGCGGACGACCTCCTCGAAGAGCGTGCGCTTGTCGCCGAAGGCGGCGTAGAGGCTGCCGGGGCGGATGCCCATGGCGGTGGTCAGGTCGGTGACGGAGGTGGCCTCGTAGCCGCGCTCCCAGAACAGTCGGATCGCCGCGCCCAGGGCCTCGTCCCGGTCGAAGGCGGGCGGGCGTCCGCGCCGGGGGTGGGGGCGGGGGCGGGGGGCCGGGTCGGCTGCCCGGCCTGCCGCCGGGTCAGCCGCCGGGTCAGCCGGCGGGTCGGCCGTCGGCGCGCTGTCGGGTGTGGCTGCCTCGGTCATGGAACGAATTTTAGAGCAGTCGCTCAAGAAGTGTGTGCTAGCGTCTTTTTTGAGCGATCGCTCAAGAATAATGGGGATGCAACAGGAGGGGGTCGGTCATGGGCGTGTACGGACTTCGGGACAAGGTGGCATTGGTCACCGGTGGCAGCAGGGGGATCGGTCGGGCGATCGCCCGCCGGCTCGGGCGGGACGGCGCCGTCGTCGCGGTCGGCTACGCCAGGGACGAGGGGGCGGCGCGGGAGGTGGTCGACGGTATCCGGGTCGGCGGCGGGCGGGCCTTCGCGCTGCGCGCCGAACTCGGGCGGCACGGGGACGCAGCCGCACTGTGGGCCGCCTTCGATGCGGAGGTCGAGGCGCACGCGCCCGGCGGTGGGGTCGACATCATCGTCAACAATGCCGGGATCGGCCGCAGTTCGGATCTCGCGACACTGACCGAGGAGGGCTTCGACGAGGTGTTCGCGGTGAACGTCCGGGCGCCGTTCTTCGTCGTGCGGCACGGGCTGGAGCGGATGCGGGACGGCGGACGGATCATCAACATCTCCAGCGGGGCCGCCCGGCTCGCGATGCCGGAGATCATCGCCTACGGCGCGACCAAGGGTGCGCTCGACACCTTCACGCTCAACCTGGCCAAGCAGTTGGGCCCACGCCGGATCACGGCCAACTCGGTCGCGCCCGGCGTGGTGGACACCGACGTCAACGCGGGCTGGCTGCGCGGTAATCCGGAGGCGGAGGCGCACGCGGCCTCGCTCGCCGCGCTCGGCCGGGTCGGGCAGCCGGAGGACATCGCCGACATCGTCGCCTTCCTGGCGTCGGACGAGGCGCGCTGGGTGACCGGGCGGGTCGTCGACGCCACGGGTGGCGCGGGGCTGTAGGCGGGGGCGGGCGAACAAAGAACAGCTGACAGATTTCAGATGATGAAATCTGTCAGCTGTTCTTTGTTACCTGTCACCTGTTACCTGTCACCTGTCGGCCGCCAGCCGCCAGCCGCCAGCCGTCCGTCGTCAGCCCCGCACTCGCCCCGAGACCTCGCCGAAGCCGACCACCGAGCCGTCCAGCCCCGGGGCCGTCGCCGTGATGACCACCTCGTCGCCGTCCTCCAGGAAGGTCCGGGTCGTGCCGTCCGGCAGCTTGAGCGGCTCCTCGCCGTTCCAGGTCAGCTCGATCAGCGCGCCGCGGGTGTCCGGCTCCGGCCCGCTGACCGTCCCCGAGGCGAACAGGTCGCCGGTGCGCAGCGAGGCGCCGTTGACGGTCATGTGGGTCAGTTGCTGCTGCGCCGTCCAGTACATGGAGGCGAACGGCGGGCGCGAGACCAGGTGCCCGTTCAGCCGGACCTCCATGGCCAGGTCCAGGCCCCATGGCTCGCCGCCGCGGTCGTCCAGGTACGCCAGCGGCTCGACGTCGCGCTCCGGCGGCGTGACCCGGGCGTGCTGGAGGGCGTCCAGCGGCACGATCCACGGCGAGACCGAGGTCGCGAACGACTTGCCCAGGAAGGGGCCGAGCGGCACGTACTCCCAGGCCTGGATGTCGCGCGCCGACCAGTCGTTGAGCAGACAGACGCCGAAGACGTGCTCGCGGAAGTCGTCCAGCACGACCGGCCGGCCCAGCTCGGACGGCGTGCCGACGACGAAGCCGACCTCGGCCTCGATGTCCAGCCGGCGGGTCGGCCCGAAGGTCGGCGCGGCGTCGGCGGGCGCCTTGCGCTGCCCGTGCGGACGCACCACCGGCGTGCCGGAGACCACGACCGTGCCCGCCCGCCCGTGGTAACCGATGGGCAGGTGCTTCCAGTTGGGCGTGAGCGGCTCCGAGCCCGGGCGGAAGATCCGGCCCAGGTTGGTGGCGTGGTGCTCGGAGGCGTAGAAGTCGACGTAGTCCGCGACCTCGAACGGCAGGTGCAGTTCGACCTCGTCGGCGGGCAGCAGCGCCGACGACAGGGCCTCGCGGAAGGACTCGTCGGTCAGCCAGGCGGTGAGGTCGGCGCGGACCTGGGTCCAGGCCGAACGCCCGGCCGCCATCAGCGGGTTGAGCGAGTCCGCGTCCAGGAGGACCGACGGTGTCCCGGCCGCTCGGGCGGCGGCCCCGGCGTCCAGCACGAAGTCCCCGACGCGCACGCCGATCCGGCGCTGCCCGGGCCGGTCGACCGCGGTGAAGACGCCGTACGGCAGGTTGTGCACGCCGAACGGCGAGTCCTGGGCGCTGGCCAGCCAGCTGCGGGGGGTGCTCAACGGTCCTCCTGGAGGAGTGGACTGGGCGACAACAGGCCGAGCGCGGCCAGGTCGTCCAGGGGCTCGGCGATGCTGCAGGTGCCGAACGCGGTGAACGAGTTGCGGATCACCGTAACCTGGTGCCCGCTCAGGGCGCGGACGGCCTTGGCCAGCACCTCGCCGTCGCGTTCGGCCAGCACCTCGGCGGCCGCCGCGCGGTCGGTCTCCTGCGCGGCCAGCAGCACGTTGAGGAAGCCGTGGTGCTCGAAGCCGGTCGCCGGATCGGTGTGCCGGACGGCGTTGTGCAGCCCGGCCGTGCACTTGTACGGCAGGCCGCGCCGGGCGCAGCCGGTGAGGAAGGCGGCCAGTTCATCCTCGTCCGGGAACGCCTCCGCGACGACCCCGCCGGTGCGGAACTTCGCCCGGTAGGCGCTGTCGACCAGGGCGTCCAGGGTCTCGTCCAGGCCGTCCCCGCGCAGGAGTTCGCGCGGCAGCTCGACGGCGGCGGGCACGTCCGGCGGCAGCAGCCGGTCCAGTTCGGCCACGGCCTCCTGCACGTCCCGGGTGGCGAGCTCGACGCCCGCGACCTCGAACGGCGCGGCGGCGGTGAGCGCCGGCCCGAGCTCGGCGCTGCCCCCCGGCAGCACCAGCCCGACCCTGAGCGGCCCGGTGCCCGCCACCGCCGCGGCCAGTTCGCCCAGCCGGCCCGCCCCGCAGAGGAACGGGCCGACCGCGTCGGCGTACCAGGCCGTGCGGTGGGCGCGGTGCGCGGGCACCGCCTCGGCGACCGGCAGGTTCCCCGGGGGGAACACCGCCGCGTCGTCGAAGAGCCCGCGGAACAGTTCCGGGATCGCGGACGGGATCGCGGACGGGAGCAGGGACCCCGCGGCGCTCATCGCCCGGGCCCCCGACCCGCCCACGTCCAGGCGTAGTCGGCGTCCTCGCCGGCCCGACCGCCCTCGCCGAGCTCCAGCGGGCGGAAGGTGTCCACCATGACCGCCAGCTCGTCGAAGAACTCCACGCCGATGCTGCGCTCGTAGGCGCCCGGCTGCGGCCCGTGGGTGTGCCCGCCCGGGTGCAGCGAGATCGAGCCCTGGGCGATGCCGGAGCCCTTGCGGGCCGCGTAGTCGCCGCCGCAGTAGAACATGACCTCGTCGCTGTCCACGTTGGCGTGGTAGTACGGCACCGGGACCGACAGCGGGTGGTAGTCCACCTTGCGGGGAACGAAGTTGCAGATCACGAAGTTGTTGCCCTCGAACACCTGGTGGGCCGGCGGTGGCTGGTGGATCCGCCCGGTGATCGGCTCGAAGTCCCGGATGTTGAAGGCGTACGGGTACAGGCAGCCGTCCCAGCCGACGACGTCGAAGGGGTGGTGCGGCACGGTGTAGCGGGTGCCCGAAACCCCGTTCGGGCCACGGTGCTTGACCAGCACGTCGACGTCGCCGGGGGTGTCGACCACGAGCGGCCCGACCGGTCCGCGGAAGTCCCGCTCGCAGTACGGCGCGTGCTCCAGCAGCTGCCCGTACTTGGACAGGTAGCGCTTGACCGGGGTGATGTGGCTGTTCGCCTCGATGCAGTAGGCGCGCAGCGGTTCATCGCCGGTCGGCACCCAGCGGTGGGTGGTGGCGCGCGGGATGATCACGTAGTCGCCCTGGCCGACCTCGATCGAGCCGAAGACCGTCTCGACCGTGCCCGCGCCGGACTCCACGTACACGCACTCGTCGCCGAGCCCGTTGCGGTACAGCTCGCTCGGGGCCCCGGCGGCGACGTACGAGATCCGCACGTCGCCGTTGCCGAGGACGAGCCGGCGGCTGCCGACCACGTCCGCGGACTTCCACTCCTGGTCCGAGAACAGCTCGTGCAGCCTGAGGTGGCGGGGGAGCAGGGGATGGTTGGGCACCGTGGACTGGTCGGGCAGCTCCCACGGCACCGCATTGACCACCGCCGAGGGGATGCCCCGGTGGTAGAGCAGCGACGAGTCGGAGGAGAACCCCTCCTCGCCCATCAACTCCTCGTAGTACAGCCCGCCTTCGGGCGTGCGGTGCTGGGTGTGCCGTTTGGGCGGGATGTTGCCCAGCTGCCGGTAGTACGCCATCTCCGTGCTCCTCCTCGACCGTCCGTCAGGCCGCCGTGCTGCCATCGACCAGGGTAGGTCGACCGATCAGATCGGGCCGACGCTTCACAGGTTGCCGCGACGGTCCTGCTCGCGCTCGATGGACTCGAACAGCGCCTTGAAGTTGCCCTTGCCGAAGCCCAGCGAACCGTGCCGCTCGATGAACTCGTAGAAGACGGTCGGGCGGTCGCCGATCGGCTTGGTGAAGATCTGCAGCAGGTAGCCGTCCTCGTCGCGGTCCACCAGGATGCCGCGCTTCTTCAGCTCCTCGATCGGAACCCGGACCTTGCCGATCCGCTCCCGCAGCTCCGGGTCGTCGTAGTAGGCGTCCGGGGTGTTGAGGAACTCGACGCCGCGCGAGCGCAGCACGTCGACGGTGGTGAGGATGTCGTTGGTGGCTAGCGCCATGTGCTGGCAGCCGGGGCCGGTGTAGAACTCCAGGTACTCGTCGATCTGGGACTTCTTCTTGGCGATGGCCGGCTCGTTGAGCGGGAACTTCACCCGGTGGTTGCCGCTGGCGACGACCTTGGACATCAGGGCGGAGTACTCGGTGGCGATGTCGTCGCCGACGAACTCGGCCATGTTCACGAAGCCCATGACCCGGTTGTAGAACTGGACCCACTCGTCCATCCGGCCCAGCTCGACGTTGCCCACGGCGTGGTCGAGGGCCTGGAAAAGTCGCTTGGGCGTGCCCTCCGGGCGGGTGACGCTGCTCTGCGCGACGACGTAGCCCGGCAGGTAGGGGCCGTGGTACCGGGAGCGGTCGATCAGGGTGTGGCGGGTCTCGCCGTAGGTGGCGATGGCCGCGCGGCGCACGGTGCCGTTCTCGTCCGAGACGTCGTTCGGCTCCTCCAGGACGGTGGCGCCGGTGGCCCGGGCGTGCTCGATGCACTTGTCGACGTCCGGGACCTCCAGGGCGAGGTCGACCACGCCGTCGCCGTGGCGGCGGTGGTGGTCCAGCAGCGCGCTGTCCGGCTGGACGCCGCCCTTGATCACGAAGCGGCAGGAGCCGGAGCGCAGCACGTAGGCCTTGCGGTCGCGGCGGCCGGTCTCCGGGCCGGAGTAGGCGACCAGCTCCATGCCGAACACGACCTGGTAGAACTGGGCCGTCTGGGTGGCGTTGCCGACCACGAACACGACCGCGTCCTGCGCGGTGACCGGGAACGGGTCGGAGGCCTGGTCGTGCTCGACGAGGCCGACGAGGCGGCGCAGCTGGTCGGCGTCGAGACCGGCCTCGCGCTCCTCGGGGGTCAGCTCAAGGGCGTGGGACTGCGGGGTCATCGCTCGTTCCTCCACTCAGGGCCTCGGCGTTGAGGCTTCCGGGGGTTTCCGGGGGCTTGCGGCCCGCCGGTCGGATCGCGTGGATCGCGGCCGCACGGCGAACGGGTGGGCGGTGCGGTTCCGCAGAGCTTGCTCCTGTCGTGGGGGTTGGGCAACAGGTCGATTTTTCACTGCTCAATGTGTACAAGCTGGTCAGGAAATCCCGGCTTCGGCTGCGCAAAATGCGCTGCCTCCGCGCGGTCACCGCACGAATTCTGCGCAACCGCACCTACCGGCCCCCGGGAGCCGGTCCGCCGGCGGGCGGGAGGTGGCGCAGGAACCAGTCCCCGGCCAGCTCAGCGGCCCGGTCGAGGGTGCCCGGCTCCTCGAACAGGTGGCTCGCGTGCGGCACCACCGCCAGTTCGCTCGCGCCGCCCAGTAGGGCCCGGGCCCGCCGGTTGAGGTCGAGCACGGTGGCGTCCAGCGCGCCGACCACGAGCAGCGTCGGCGCGACCACCCGGCCCAGGACCTCCGGCCCGGCGAGGTCGGGCCGCCCGCCCCGGGAGACCACGGCTCGCACCGCCGGGCCCAGTTCGGCGGCCGTGTACAGCGCCGCGGCCGCGCCGGTGCTGGCGCCGAACAGCCCCAGCGGCAGGCCGCGCGCCCCCTCGGTGCGCCCGAGCTCCGCGGCGACGGCGCTCAGCCGCGAGCCGAGCAGAGCGACGTCGAACACCTTGCGCCGGTCCGGCTCCTCGGCCTCGGTGAGCAGGTCGAACAGCAGGGTGCCCAGCCCGCAGCGGTTCAGGTGGCGGGCGACGTGCCGATTGCGCGGACTGTGCCGGCCGCTCCCGCTGCCGTGCGCGAACACCACCATCCCGAGCGCCCCGGCCGGCACGCTCAGCCGACCCGCCAGCCGGACCCCGGCGACGGCCAGCTGCAACCCGCGGTCGACGCCGGCCGGCTGCCCGTCGGGCCGCTCGCCCCGGGCCTCGGCCAGCAGCCGCAGCACCTCCTCGTCGCCGGTCTGCGAGAAGTCGGCGTAGAACTCGCCGATCGCGAAGAACGGCGACGGCGTGTCGACGCAGACCAGCTCGTCGGCGACCCCGGACAGCCGCTCCGTCCAGTCCCGGGGCGCCACCGGGACGGCGAGCACCACCCGGGCCGCGCCGCGCGCCCGAACGATCCGGCAGGCGGCCCGGGCGGTCGAGCCGGTGGCGATCCCGTCGTCCACCACGACCACGGTGCGCCCGCGCAGGTCGGCCGCCGGGCGGTCGCCCCGGTAACGCAGCGCCCGGCGCTCCAACTCGGCCCGCTCGCGCCGCTCCACCTGCGCCAACTGCCCGTCGTCGACCCCGGCGAGCCGGATGACCTGCTCGTTCAGCACCCGGACGCCGTCCTCGCCGATCGCCCCCATGCCCAGCTCGGGCTGGTACGGCACGCCCAGCTTGCGGATCACGCAGATGTCCAGCGGCGCGCCGAGCGCCGCCGCCACCTCCGCCGCCACCGGCACCCCGCCCCGCGGCAGGGCGACCACCACGGTGTCGGGGCCGGCGAGGTGGGCGAGCAGGCCGGCCAGGCGGCGGCCCGCCTCGGTGCGGTCGGTGAAGTGGGTTCCGGTGACGTGCATTCCACGGCCTCCGAGTTCCACCGTACGCCGGTCCGGGGCGTCCCTCCGGGCGTCCCTCGGGCCTCTGGCGCACCGGCGGGAGCTCGGTGAGCGCTCGGCGGGGAGCCGGTGGGACGTGGGTGGGACCGGGGTGGGCACGGGCTCGGGACTTCGCGGGTTCCGGCCCGGGACGGTGCGCGGGCGCGGCCGGGAGCGGGACGGGAGCGGGACGGGACGACACCCCCGTGCGGCCGGGACGGCGGGCGGCGGAACGTGGTGCGCAGCGGCGGTCCGCAGGGCCCGCCCACCACCGAAGGAGCACCCGAAATGCCGGGCACCGTCATCACCGACCTGCGCCGACTCGGCGCCGCCGTCGACCCCGGCCGCCTGCTCGCGGGACCGCTGCGCGCCGTCGGCCTGCAGTGGCTCGACCCCGGGCGCAGCGCCGAGGTGACCGCTGAGGGCGTCGAGCACGCGCTGTACGTCACCGCGGGCTCCGGTCTCGCCGCACTGCCGGAGGACGTCGCCCACCCCGACCAGGCGGAGCGCGCCGACACCGGCCTGCCGCTGGTCGAGGGCACCGCCGTCGTACTGCCGCTCGGCGCGCGGACCGTCCTGACCGCCGGGACGGCCGGACTGGAGTACTTCCACGCCGTCCTGGCCGTCCCCGCGGCGGCCGAGTCCTCCACCGAAGAAGCCGAACCTTTCCCCGAAGGAGGTGACCCGAGGTGATCGTCACCACCGACACCGGCTCCGCCACGGTCCTGCTCGGGCCGAACGGCGAGCGGGTCCGGAGCCGCTCGCTGGCCCGCCGCACCATGCTCAGCAGTGCCTGCGAGGCCTTCGACCACCTGCGGCTGAGCCCGGGCGCGCACCACGTCCTGCCCGGGCGGCCCGACACCGAGACCGTGCTGCACGTGCTGCGAGGCGCCGCCGTCATCGGACAACTCGCCGACCAGCCGGACCACTTGGCATCGGACGGCGACCTGCTGCTGGCCCGTAGGGGCCGCACCCTGCGGATCGAGGCCGGCCCGCTCGGCGCGGAACTGCTCTGCCTCACCCTCGCCGTGCCGCGCCACCGGGCCGGCGCCGGGGCCGCCCTCGCCCGCCGCCGGGCCGAACGCTCCGACCGGCCCTGACCGCCCACCGTCTCCAGGAGTCACCCATGATCCTCGTCCCCGCCGCCGTGCCGCGCACCGCGCCCGCCTTCCAGAGGCTGATCGACCCCGAACGGCGGCCGTCCGTCCGCGCCGCGCTGACCGTCGAGACCCTGCCGCCCGGCGTCCGGGTCGAGCAACTGCCGTGCGAATCAGTGGAGTCGGTCACCGTGGTACTGGCCGGACGGCTGTCCGCGGCGGGGCGGATCCTCTCCCCGGGCCAAGTGCTGCACCACCCGCCCGGCAGCGGCCACCGGCTCACCGCCGTGCGCGGCGCTCCGACCGCCGTGCTGACCGTCCGCGCGGTCCTGCCCGCCGCCGACATCCCCGCCCAGCGCGCCGGTTCGGGTTCCGCCGGGCCCACCCGGTCCGCCCGGCGGATCGTCGTCGACACGGTGGTCCTCACCCCGGGGCGGGACCACGGGCCGTACGCCGAGACCGCGGCCGACGCGTTCCTGGTGCTGCTCTCCGGGGTCGGAGTCCGCCTCCATCTGGCCGGTGGTGGTGAAGTGCCGCTCTTCCCAGGCGACTTGGTGTACCTCCGGGCGGGCGAGCGGTACGGCCTGCGGGCCGGTGCGGGCGGGGCGCCAACCGTTGTGCGCGGTCGGGTCGGCGCCGTTCTGGGACCGGAACGGGACCTCGAACCCATGCAATCGGGGCAGGTCGGTCCGCACAGTGGTGGGCAGAGCGATTGATCGGTCGGATCGGCCGCTCGGAGGAATCAGGAGTACCACCTCATGTCTACGAACACCGCGACTGCCGCGACTACTGCGACCAAGGTGATCTGTGTGGCCGGCGCACTGGCCGGTGTGATCGCGGCAGCCCTGGCCCTGCGCAACGCCTGCTCCGTCGCCGCCTCCGTCTCCGGGTCGACCGGGCGCTCCGGGCCTCGGGCTGGGTCTGGGGCCACGCCCGAGTCCGCGTCCGCGGCCGGCGGGATCACGCCCGACGACTGCCACTTCGGATGCGGGCCCGGCAAGTAGTCCGCGCTCGGCGCCGCTGCCCCGGCCCGGCCGACGGATGACAACCGACAAGTAACAACTAACAGATAACAGCTGACAGATTTCGAAATCTGTCAGCTGTTATCTGTTAGTCGTCATCTGTCATCTGTCAGCTCCCAGTCGTCGACCGCGTCCCGCTCCCGCTTCCCCTACCGGTCGGCCGCCGCCGAGCGCGGCAGCACCGCCAGCACCTGCGTGCCGTGCTCCTGCGGCAGCGGCCCTACGGTGCAGCGCCCGCCGATCTCCGCCGCCCGGTCCGCCATCGACCGCAGCCCGACCCCGCCGCCCGGCCGCCCGTCGATGCTCTCCGTCTCCTGGTACCCCACCCCGTCGTCCTGCACGGTCAGAGTCAGGGCCTCGTCGTCCACCCGGAGCGTCACCCGCGCGGTCCGGGCCCGGGCGTGCCGCAGCACGTTGTTGAGCGCCTCCGCGGTGATGCGGTAGGCCGCGACCTCCACCGCCGCCGGCAGTTCCGGCAGCGGCTCCGGCGAGACCTCCGTCGTCACGGTCAGCCCCGCCCCGCTGAAGTTGTCCGCCAACTGCCCGACGGCCCGGGCCAGTCCGAGCTCGCCCAGCTGCGCCGGCCCGAGCCGGTCGGTGATCCGGCGGACCTCCTGGATCGCCATCCCCAGGCCCTCCGAGACCGTGCGCAGCGGATCCGCGAGCCCGGTGTCCGCCGCCGAGGCCGCGTCGTCCACCCGAAGCCGCAGGCCCGCCAGGGCCGGACCGAGCCCGTCGTGGATGTCCCGCCGCAACCACCGCCGCTCCTCCTCCCGCGCGGCGATGATCTGCTCCCGGCTGGCCAGCAGGTCCTCCTGAAGCTGGAGGGAGGCGACGGCGGGCGAGGCCTGGTCGGCCAGCGAGCGCAGGATGTCGACGTCGGTGGCCGCCAGCCGTTCCTCGCCCGCCCGCAGGCCGACGGTCAACTCGCCGATCGGCAGCCCGTTGTGGACGAGGGCGAAGCCCTGGCTGCGGCCGTCCAGCCGACCGGCGGTGGCCAGCGTTCGCCGTCCGGCCCGGGTGGTGACGGCCAGGGCGACCCCGGGCAGCCTGAGTTCCTCGGCGACCGTCGCACACAGCGCCGCCGGCAACCGCTCCGGATCGACGACCTGCCGCACCCGCCCCGCGAGCGTCCTCAGTACCTGGTACGGCTGCGCCCGTTCGCCGTAGTACAGCCGGTCCACCACGGCCACGGCCCGCCGCGCGGCCCGCGGCAGGGTGGCGCCGAGCGCGTACACCAGGGCGATCAGCAGCAGGGCGGCGCCGCCGCGCCCCGGCAGCAGCGAGTCGGACAGCACGGCGGCGGCCGCCACGAACAGTCCGGTGACGCCGGTGCCCAGCAGCAGCCCGATCAGGACGCTGCGGGCCGCCCGGTCGAGCCGCCAGCCGTGGTCCCGGATCACCAGGAAGCCGACCGCGACCGCCCAGACCGCTCCCGCCCCGGTGAACAGCCAGTAGCTGAGCCAGTAGTGCTCGGCGCGGTCGCGCTGGTAGAAGTCCTGCAAGCCGACCCAGAGCAGGTATGCCCCGAGCATCCCCGCCACCCGCAGTCGGTGCCGACGGGCCTCCCTCCCGTCGCGGCCCGGGACGGCCGGTCGCAGCAGCCGCGACAGCAGGACCAGTGCGACGAACCCGAGCACGCACTCGCTGATCAGCAGGTCGTGGCCGCCCAGGCCGTCGACCACGGTCGTGGCGAGGTGCGCGGGCGGGCTGTCGGTCAGCGGGTTGGTGCGCCCGTAGGTCGTCGGGTCGGCGAGGCTCTGGGCCACTTCAGCGGTCACCCACACGAAGACGGCCCCGATGAACCACCACCAGCGCCGGGTCGTCAGCCGGCCGTCCGGCAGCCAGAGCGGCAGCGCGTAGATGAGCGTCACGTTGACCGCGCTGAACAGCGTGTCGAAGGCCAGCACGGCGCCGGCGATGTTCGGGTCGCGGACCTCGACCCAGAGCGGCGCGGCCGCCACGCTGGGGAGGATGTCGGTGGCCGCGTAGACGAGCATCACCCAGCCCAGCGGACCGCCCGGGCGGTGCGCGTGCAGCAGCATGCCCGCCCCGGCGGTCGGCAGGGCGTAGACCAGGATGGCGAGTTGGTCGCGGGGGTGGGAGACGCCCGGTTCGCCGAGGTGGACGAGGACGTAGCAGATCCACACCGTCGCGGCGACGAAGCAGAGCGCGGTGACGGCGGCGGCGGCGGTCAGTTGCCGCTCGGCCCGGGTGCGGTGCGGGGGAGAGGACACCGTGATCATGGCACCACCTCGTTCTGGACAGCAGGTGTTCCGCCGGTCGGGACGTGATCCGCCGGCGCCTCCTCCCCAGGCGTGCGCTCCCAGTGTGGTCGGCCCGGTGTCCCGGACGCCTGAGGCAGCGGTCACGCATCCCGGGCGGGACCTCGGCGGGCGGGACCTCGGCGGCCGGGACCTCGGCGTGCGGGGCGGCGATGGGCGAGACGGCGGAAGACAAGGCTGTGCCGGGCAGTACCCCCGCCGTGCGGACGACCTTCGGGCATGTCACGGAGAGTCACCTGATCACCGCTGCTAGTGTCGGCCGGGTGGATGAACAGCAGCTGGTCGCACCGTCGGGCCCGGTGGGCGGGGCAACACCCGTTCGGGTACTGATCGTCGACGACCACCCCCTTTTCCGCGAGGGGCTCAAGGCGGCGCTGGAGAGCGCCGAGGGCGTCACCGTGGTGGCCGAGGCCGAGCGGGTCGCCGACGTCCCGGAGGCGGTCGCCCGGCACCGGCCCAACGTGGTGATCATGGACCTCTCCCTGCCCGACGGCTCCGGGCTGGAGGCCGTCCGCCGGCTCTCCGTCCAGGAGCAGTCCCCGCCGGTGCTGATGCTGACCATGTCGGACGACGACGGCAACCTGCTCGCCGCGCTCCAGGCGGGCGCCCGCGGCTACCTGGTCAAGGGCGCCGGGCGGGAGGAGGTGCTGCACGCCGTCCGGACGGTCGCCGCGGGCGGCGCGGTGTTCGGCGGCGAGGTCGCCGGGCGGATCACCGCCCTGCTGGCCGGCGCGAAGATGCGCGAGGCGGGACAGCTCTTCCCCGACCTCACCGCCCGCGAGGCCGAGGTACTGGACCTGGTCGCGCGCGGCCACGACAACCGGCGGATCGCCCGGGAGCTGGTGGTCGCGGAGAAGACCGTCCGCAACCACGTCACCCACATCTTCGAGAAGCTGCACGTGGCCACCCGCGCGGAGGCGGTCGCCCGGGCCCGCGACATGGGCCTCGGCGACGGCTGAGCACGGCTGAGTAACAGCCGGACTGCGGCCGGACCACGGCCGGGCGGCGGCGGGAACGGTCCGGGGGTGCCGGTCCGCCGACCGGCACCCCCGGGGTCCTCCTGGTCCTTGCGGACCTACGACTGCATCTCGTACGCGCCCGAGAGCGCCTCGACCCGGGCCCACACCTTGGCCGCGCGCTCGGCGTCCGCGACCGGGCGGCGCACGTTGGCCAGCGCCCAGGCGGCCTGCTCCTCGGTGGTGGAGGCCTTGCCGTGCAGCTCGGTCGCGTGCGCGGAGAAGTCGCGGACCAGCGCGTCGAAGACCTGGTCCAGGACGGCGCCGCCCTCGTCGGACGCCGTGAGGCCGGTCAGCTCGGCCTGCTCCAGCACCAGCTGGCCGTAGACGATCAGCGCGAACAGCTGGCCGATCTCCAGCAGGAAGTCCAGGTCGGCCTGCTGCTCCTTGCTCGGCGCGTGCTTGAGCAGCAGCTCGCAGAAGCCGTCGGCCTGCTCGCGGAAGCGGGCGACGTTCGGCAGCTGGGCGTTCCGGTCGTAGGCGGCGCGCCAGTCGTGGAAGCGGATCGCGCCGAGGCCGCGGGCCGGGCCCTGGCGGAACAGGAAGGCGTCGTCGGCGGCGTCCAGCCGGGTCGGCACCGGAGCGTAGTCGGCGGGCGCGAACAGGTAGTTGCCCATGAACTTGAGGATCAGCGCCAGGTTGACGTGGACGGTGCCCTCCAGCTTCGGCAGGCCGCGGATGTCCTTGGCGGCCTTGTCGAAGTAGGTGTCCGCCTCGAAGCCCTTGGCCGCGATGACGTCCCACATCAGGTCGATGACCTTCTCGCCCTCGGTGGTGACCTTCATCTTGGTCATCGGGTTGAAGAGCAGGTAGCGGCGGTCCTCGGCGGAGGCGGTGCGGAAGTAGTCCACGGCCCGCGCGCTGAACAGCTTCATCGCCGCCAGGCGGGCGTACGCGTCGGTCAACTCCCGTCGCACGTGCGGGAAGTCGGTGACCTTGCGGCCGTACAGGACCCGGTTGTGGGCGTGCGTGACGGCCTCGTACATCGCGTGCTCGCAGATGCCGACCGAGGCGGTGCAGAGGTTGAACTTGCCGACGTTGACGGTGTTCAGCGCGGCGTCGAAGGCGGCCTGCCCGGTGTGCAGCACGTCCTCGGCCCGCACCGGGTAGTCCTCCAGGCGGAACTCGCTGACGTACATCTGGGCGTTCACCACGTTCTTGACCAGGTGGTACGCCTCGTGGCGGCTGTCGGCGGCGAAGAAGACGTAGCCCTCCGGGCCCTCGACGTCCGAGCGGCGGCCGAACACCGAGACCAGGCCAGCCACGTTGCCGTTGCCGATGTAGTACTTGGGGCCGGTCGCGGTGAAGCCGCCCTCGCCGTCCGGGGTGAGGATCATGTCGGTGGAGTAGATGTCGGCGCCGTGGGTGCGCTCGGACAGGCCGAAGGCCATCACGTGGCCCTCGGCGAGGAGCTTTGCGGCGCGGGCCCGGACGGCCTCGTTCTCGCTCTGCCAGACCGGGCCGAGGCCCAGGATGGTGACCTGCCAGGTGTACCAGTAGCCGAGGCCGTAGAAGCCGAGGATCTCGTTCAGCTCGGCGATCCGCGCGGTGTCCCAGCGCTTGTCGGGGTCGGCCGCGGACGGGGTCAGGAACTCCGCGAACAGGCCTTCCCGGGCGGCGAATTCGAGGAAGTCGCCGTACCAGGCGCGGTCGATGTAGGTGTCGATGAGCGCCTTCTTGCCGCGGGTCTCGAACCAGTCGACGGTCGCGCGCAGCAGCCGACGGGTCGGCTCGTCGAACTGCGCGGGGTCGTAGGTGCGCGGGTTGAAGAGCATCGGGGGCTCCCAGGGGTCGAGGGTGAGAGGGCTCGGTGGAGCGGGGCGGGACGCGGCGGGCGGCGGGGGCGAACAGAATTCAGAAGACAGATTTCAGCGAACAGATTTCAGATTTCAAACTCTGTCATCTGTTCGCTGTTCCCCGTCCGTCCGCCGCGAGCCGGCGCAGAGTGGCGAGCACGTCGTCCAGCCAGGCGAGGGTCATCCGCTCGAACTCGATCCCGCCGCGCAGCACCACGTGCTGGAGCTCCTGCCGGGAGTCCAGTGCGGTGAGGTCGGGGAAGTCCCGCTGCTCGCCGTGGAGGTAGCGGGCGAGGAGGGCGGCGTGGCTCTCGCGGTGCCGTTCGACCTCGGAGATCAGCGCGCCCGGGTCGTCGAAGGCGGCGGCCCGGATCTTGACCGCGAGCTCGTGCCGCACCGTCTCCGGTTCGACCGGTTCGCGCAGCCAGTCGGCCAGCGCGGCCCGTCCGGGCCCGGCCGCCGAGTAGACCTTCTTGTCCGGTCGGCCGTCCTGTGCGACCTCCTCGGCGGCGACCCAGCCGTCCGCCTCCATCCGCCGCAGCACCCGGTAGATCTGCTGGTGGGTGGCGGTCCAGAAGCGTCCGATGGAGCGGTCGAAGCGCCGGGCCAGTTCGTACCCGGAGCCGGGCTGCTCCAGCAGCGAGACGAGGATCGCGTGCTCCAGTGCCATGAGCGCATCCTGCTATGCAACGAGTTGCATAGGCAATGGACCCTCGGCGTGTTGAGACGCAGGTCACCGACGTGATCGGATGGTTATCGGTCATTCCAGACTATTGGGTGCAAAACCTTGGAGAAGCGCCAGAATAGGTACGGGGCTTGCCCCTTTCCTGGTCCGAACCACAGGAGGTGGTAACGGTGGCAACCCACATGCCGACGGGCATGGAGCACCACCCGGACATCGTCGAACTCCGGGAACACTACGAACGGGTCACCTCGACCCCCCGCGCCCAGGGTGTGGAAGCCCTGGCCGTACTCGCCGGCCTCTTCCTCGCGGCATCGCCGTGGATCGTCGGCTTCACCGCGTTCAGCACCCTGACCGTGACCTGCCTGATCGTCGGGCTGGCCTACACGGCACTGATGGCCGGCTACGGCTCGGCCTACGAGCGCACCCACGCTAGGGCTTGGGCCGCCGCGGCGCTCGGCATCTGGACGATCATCTCTCCCTGGGCCGTCTCCGGGTCCGTCGCGCACGGCAAGAACATCGTCACCTGCGTCATCGTCGGTGCCGTGATGTTCCTGCTCGGCCTCGCGGCGCTCTCGATGGCCACGATCACGTCGAACGGAGCAGCGATGCGGCTCGGCCGGGCCGGCCGCGCCAAGGGCTGACCTTCCCCGCAGCCCGCGCCGGGGCACGGAGGGCACGAGTGCCCGCCGCGCCCCGGCGCCCGTCCGGTCCAATCGATCCGGGTCCCGTCCGGTCCCGTCCGGGTCCGGTCAGGGGTGCGTCATCCGCAGCACGTCCAGCGCCCGGTCCAGCTCCTGTTCGGTGAGCGCGCCCCGCTCGACGTAGCCGCGCTCCAGCACCACCTGACGGATGGTCTTCCGTTCGGCCAGCGCCTGCTTGGCGACCTTCGCCGCCTCCTCGTACCCGATGTACCGGTTCAGCGGCGTCACCACCGACGGCGAGGACTCCGCGTACTCGCGGGCCCGTTCGACGTTCGCGGTGATGCCGTCCACGGTCCGGTCCGCCAGCAGCCGGGCGCTGTTGGCCAGCAGCCGCACCGACTCCAGCACGTTGCGGGCGATCACCGGGAGCATCACGTTCAGCTCGAAGTTGCCGCTCGCCCCGGCCAGCGTGACCGTCGCGTCGTTGCCCACCACCTGGGCGGCGACCATCAGTACGACCTCCGGCAGCACCGGGTTCACCTTGCCCGGCATGATGGACGAACCGGGTTGCAGATCCGGCAGGTTGATCTCCCCCAGGCCGGTGCGCGGACCGGAGCCCATCCACCGCAGGTCGTTCGCGATCTTCGTGAACCCGACCGCCACCGTGCGCAGTTGGCCGCTCAGCTCGACCAGCGCGTCCCGGGCGCCCTGCGCCTCGAAGTGGTCGCGGGCCTCGGTCAGCGGCAGCCCGGTGGCGCGCGCCACCTCCTCGATGACGGCCGCCGGGAAGCCGGGCGGGGTGTTGATGCCGGTGCCCACCGCCGTGCCGCCGAGCGGCAGTTCGGCGACCCGGGGGAGCGTCGCCAGCAGGCGTTCCCGCCCGTGCCGCACCTGGGCCGCGTAGCCGCCGAACTCCTGGCCGAGAGTCACGGGCGTGGCGTCCATCAGGTGCGTGCGGCCGGACTTGACCACCTGGGCGAACTCGACCGACTTGCGCTCCAGAGCCTCCGCCAGGTGCTCCAGCGCCGGGATCAGGTCGTGGGTGACAGCGGCGGTGGCGGCGATGTGAATCGAGGACGGGAACACGTCGTTGGACGACTGGCTCGCGTTCACCTGGTCGTTCGGGTGGACCGGCCGCCCCAGCCGCTCGCCGGCCAGGGTGGCGATCACCTCGTTGGCGTTCATGTTGGACGAGGTGCCCGAACCGGTCTGGAACACGTCCACCGGGAACTCGTCGTCCCAGCGCCCCTCCGCGACCTCCTCGGCCGCCGCCGCGATCGCCCCGGCCGTCTCCTCGTCCAGCACCCCGAGGCGGGCGTTCACCCGCGCCGCGGCCGCCTTGACCCGGGCCAGCGCGGCGATGTGCGCGCGCTCCAGCCGCTGGCCGGACACCGGGAAGTTCTCCACCGCCCGCTGTGTCTGCGCCTGCCACTTCGCGGCGGCCGGCACCCGCACCTCGCCCATCGAGTCGTGCTCGACCCGGTACTCCTGCGGCTTCTCCCGCTCGTCACCCATCGCGCGCTGTACCTCCTGTACGGGCCCGTCCGGCCCGGTCACGGGTCTTCCGGTCACGACAGCCGCGCGCGGGCCCCGGGTATTTCCGTCCGGGGCGGCCGGTCCGCCGCGGGTGATGCGCGCCCAGGCTACCGGCGGGGCAACTCGGCGCGGAGCAGCCCGCCCGGTTCGGCGCCGAGCTGCCCGATCACCGTGCCGTCCGGCGCCCACACGCCGGAGCGGCCGGAGGTCTCCGGGAACTCGCCGCTGGCCCCGGCGCTGGTGGACAGCACGCCCCAGACCCCGTGCGCGGTGGTCCGCTCCCGCAGGTGCCCGGCGAGCCGCTCGGCCTGGGCGGGGCCGGGGCCGTACAGGGTGGACGCGACGTAGGCGTCGATGCCGAGCGCGGCGGTCTCCTGGGCGTGGGTCGGGTCGGCGGCGTCGGCGCAGACCGCCAGGCCCAGCCGCAGGCCGTCCAGCTCCAGTACGACGGGCTCCTCGCCCGGACTGAACCGGTCGAGCTCCGGGCCGTGCAGACGCATCTTGCGGTAGACGACGACGGCGCCCTCGCCGGTGACCGCCAGGGTGGCGACGGACTCGCGCCCGTCGGCCTCCGCGACCGGCGCGCCGACCAGCGCCAGGGCACCGGTGGCGGCGCAGGCCTCGACCAGCGGGGCGAGCCGCGCGTCCGCCGGATCCACGGCGGGGGCGGCCAGGTCGTAGCCGGTCAGGGACAGCTCGGGGAACACCACCAGGCGGGCCCCCGCCTCCCGGACGGCCTCGGCGTGCCGTGCGGCGTTGACGGCCAGGGTGTCCGGACGGCCGGGGGCGGCGCAGACGGGCTGGGCGACGGTGACGGTGACCGTGACGGCGGCCGGGGTCGTGACGGGGACGGCGACAGGGTTGGCGACGGTGTGGGTCGGCGGTGCGGACGAGGGCATGGCGGGGCCTCCGGGCGGGTGGGGGCGGTCAAGATCAATCTATGGGTCCGCCGATCGGCTGGGCAACGGTTCGACGTCCGCCGAAGCCACGCTGGACGACCGCCTCGGCCCGGGCCCCACCATGGCGGCATGACCAGCAAGGAGGCCGCCGCCGCCCGCTACGGCGCGATCGCCGGCGAACCGGCGCCCCGCGGCGGCCACCGCTCGCAGAGGATTCGGCATGCCCGGCCTGAAGGACGCGCTCGCCGCGCCGCGCTGAGCCGTTCCCGGCCGCCCGCCCGCTTTGGGGGTCGGCCGCGGCCGTGAGCCTTCCCGGCCCTTGCGCCGTTTCCGCGCCGTTCGGGCAGCGGGAGTAGACGGTTCTCATCCGTTCGCATCATGATCACTCGAACGAGTGAGATCCCGGCCGGATCGCTTCAAACGGTCGTACGGCACTTCGTACGCTCCTGGTCGGGTCGGACGGACGCCGACCGCCCCGGAGCGCCGCGACCCGGCCCGGGGAACCGACGTAGGGGGCGGACCGGATGACCACGGAGCACGACGGCAATGACACACACCGCGGCCTGACCAGGCGCCGACTGCTGGGCGCCTCGGCGGCGCTCGGCGGCGCGGCCTGGCTGCTGCGCGGCACCATCGGCCCGGACAGCGCCGAGGCGGCCGCGCCCGTACCGCCCAGCCTGCCGACCGGCACCGAGCTGTACCAGCGGGTGTTCCAGAACTGGTCCGGTGAGATCCGCACCGACCAGCTGTGGACCTGCGCGCCGCGCACCCCCGAGGAGGTCCCGGCGCTCGCCGACTGGGCACACGCCAACGGCTGGCGGCTGCGCGCCACCGGCTACCGGCACACCTGGGCGCCGCTCACCGTCGCCAACGGGACCCCGGCCGACGCCCGGGTCCTGCTCGTGGACACCAACCGGTACCTCACCGCCATCACCGCCGACTCGCCCACCACCGTCCGGGTGCAGACCGGCGCGAGCATGGAGGCGCTGCTCGCCCACCTCGCCGACCGGGGCCTCGGCCTGACGGCCTGCCCGGCGCCGGGGGACCTCACCGTCGGCGGGGTGCTCGCCATCGGCGGCCACGGCACCGCCACCCCCGCCGGCGGCGAACTGCGTCCGGACGGGCACGGCTACGGCTCGGTCAGCAACCAGGTGGTCAAGCTCACCGCCGTCGTCCTCGACCCGGCCACCGGCCGCTACGCGCTGCGCACCTTCGACCGCTCCGAGGCCGACAGCGCCGCCTTCCTGGTGCACCTGGGCCGCGCCTTCCTCACCGAGGTCGTGCTGCGCGCCGGAGCCGACCGCCCGCTGCGCTGCGTCAGCCGGCTGGACATCCCGGCGAGCGACCTGTTCGCCCGCCCCGGGACCGCCACCGGCGGCGGGGGGCCGCTCGGGGGACTGCTGGGCGGACTGCTCGGCGGCGAAGGTGGCCCGCGCACCCTCGCCGACTTCGTCGAGCGCGACGGCCGGGTCGAGGCGATCTGGTTCGCCTACACCGAGTACCCGTGGCTCAAGACCTGGACCGTCGCCCCGAGCAAGCCGCTCGCCTCCCGGGCCGTCGACCAGCCCTACAACTACCCCTTCTCGGACAGCATCCCGGAACCGGTCGCCCGGCTGGCCGGCCAAATCGTCGCCGGCGCCTGGGGATCGGCTCCGCTGTTCGGCCAACTCCAGTACCTCGTAGCCAAGGTGGCGCTCACCGGCGACCTCACCGACGTCCTGCTCTCCGGCAGCCTGCTGCGCGACCTGCTCACCGGCGACCTGATCACCCACCTGCTCGCCGGCGGCCTGCGCTCCGACCTCTGGGGTCCTTCGCGCGCCCTGCTGCAGTACGTCCGGCCCACCACGCTGCGGGTCACCGCCAACGGCTACGCGATCCTCACCAAGCGCGCCGACCTGCAGTGGGTGGTCAGCGAATTCGCCGCCTACTACCGGCAGTTGCTCGCCGACTACCAGGCCCGGGGCGAGTTCCCGGTGAACGGCGCGGTGGAGATCAGGGTCACCGGACTGGACGACCCGTCCTACTCCGGCGTCCCCGGTGCCCGGCCGCCGCTACTCTCCGCGCTGCGCCCGCGGGCGGACCGTCCGGAGTGGGACACCGCCGTGTGGCTCGACGTCCTCGCCTTCCCCGGCACGCCCGGACTGGAGCGCTTCGCCCGGGACTTGGAGCAGTGGCTGCTGCGCACCTTCGACGGCACCCGGGCCGGGATGCGGGTCGAGTGGTCCAAGGGCTGGGCGTACACGGCGGACGCCGCCTGGGCCGACCAAGACCTGATCGGCCGGGTCATCCCCGACGGCCTGCGCGCCGGGGGCGGGCCCGGCTGGGACGAGGCGGTCGCCACGCTCGACCGGTACGACCCGCACCGGGTGTTCGGGAACCCTTTCCTGGACGGGCTGTTGAAGTAGCTCCGGTGGCCCCGGTAAGCCCCGGCGGCCCCGGTAGCCCGGTTCGAGGTGTGACGGCGAACGACTGACGGCGAACAACTAACAACTAACAGCTGACAGATGACAGATTTCGAAATCTGTTATCTGTCAGCTGTTTTCTGTCATCCGTAGCGCGCCGCCTGCTCGCCGGGCTTGGCGGCGGTGCGTCAGATGTGCTCCATCACGATCACGGCGAGGGTGTCTGGAGCCAGGGCGCGGAACACGTGCGGGGCGTCTCCGGGGTAGCTGGCGTAGTCGCCCGGGCCCAGCTCGACCGGTGCCTCGCTCGGGCCGACCAGGGCCCGGCCCGAGCCGATCATCACGTGCTCCACGGTGCCGGGCATGTGCGGGTCGGAGGCCCGGGTCTCGCCCGGTTGGGCCTCGATCCGGTAGATGTCACGCCGGGCGTTCGGCGGGCAGGAGGAGAGGACGGTGGCCGCGTAGTTGGCCTGCTCGGAGTGGGTCACCGGGCCCTCGCCGGCCCGCAGTACCTTGACGGTCGGGCGCGGCGGGTCGACCAGTCGGCTGAACGGTACGTTCAGCGCGACTCCGAGGGCCCAGAGCGTCTCCACGCTGGGGTTGCCCGCGCCCGACTCCAGCTGGGAAAGCGTCGACTTGGCGATGCCGGCCCGGCGGGCCAGCTCGGTCATCGACAGTCCGCTGCGCTCGCGTTCGCGCCGGATGGACGCGGCGATCTGGCCGATCAGCTCCGTGCCGGAGCCGTTGGCGCCCTCGGGTCGGGCGGTCCGGTCACTCATGGTCGCCACTCACGCGTTCTCCAGGCCCCTTCGGTCGGCTTCCCAATGCTGGTGCCGGTGTCGGCTGGTGTCGACGGGTTCCGGCTGGTTGGCGTTCATGCTGCCACGGCCACCCCGGGGGGTGTTGCCGACCAATCCCGTTCGCCCTGTCGGTCCTCCTGTTCGCCTTGACGAACTGAGCCTACCGGGTTCACCCTGATGGACATGCGTTCGCTACTCCGAACACTGGAACACGCCACCGTGCGCGACATCGCCCTGGTCTGCCTCGCCGACGGGCTGGTCGGTGCCTCCTTCGGCGCCATCAGCGTGTCCGGCGGCCTGCCGCTCTGGGTGCCGATCGCCCTCTCCGTCCTCGTCTTCGCGGGCGGCTCGCAGTTCGCGGCCGTCGGCGTGGTGCTGTCCGGCGGCGGCGCGCTCGCGGCCGTCGCCACCGGACTGGTGCTCAACGCCCGCCTGCTGCCGTTCGGCTTCGCCGTCGCCGATGTCCTCCAAGGCCCTTGGTGGCGAAGGATGTTCGGCGCGCAGATGCTCACCGACGAGAGCGCGGCCTTCGCGTTGCAACACGGCGATCCACGGCGCCGCCGGGCGGCGTTCTGGCTCTGCGGGGTCTCGCTGTTCGTGGCGTGGAACGTCTCGGTACTGCTCGGAGGGCTCGCGGGCGGGCTGATCGGGGACACCGACGTGCTCGGCCTGGACGCGGCCTTCCCGGCCGTACTGCTCGCACTTGTGCTGCCCTCGCTCAAGGACCGCGGGACCCGTACGGCCGCGGCCGCGGGTGCGGTGGTGGCCGTCGTGGTCACGCCGTTCGTGCCGGGCGGGCTGCCGGTGCTGCTGGCCCTGGTCGGGCTGCTGTTCGCCGGGCGGCCGCGGCCGGCAGAGGCACAGGAGTCGCACGGGGAGGCGCCGCCGGATCGGCCGGTGGCGGAGCCGGGAGTTGCCGTGGGGGTCGTGAAGGAGGACGTCCGATGATGCCCTGGTACGCCGTCCTGCTGCTGGCCGCAGGGACGTACGCCTACCGCGTGGCCGGTCCGCTGCTCGGGCACCGGCTCGCGCTCTCCGACCGGCTGCGGCACCTGCTGGCCGTTGCGGCGGCGGTGCTGCTGGTCGCACTGGCGGCGACCGGTGCGCTGACCCAGGGGCACGGCTTCGCCGGGTGGGCCCGGCCGGCGGGAGTCCTGGTCGCGGGCGTGCTCGCGTGGCGCCGGGCACCGTTCCCGGTGGTGGTCGTGGCCGGCGCGGTGACGGCGGCGGTGCTGCGGCTGTGCGGGGTGGGATGACGGCGAGCAATGTTCAGCGAACAGATTTCAGATAACAGATAACAGATTTCGAAATCTGTTATCTGAAATCTGTTCGCTGACATCTGTCACCCGTCACTCGCCACCCTCACCCGTCAGCCGCTCCGCCTGCACCTCGGGCCGCTTGCTGTCCCACAGCATCTCCCACACCTTGAACACGCAGTGGTAGTCCCGCATGCTCCCCCGCGAGATCAGCAGATAGGTGTCCCCGTCCCGCAGCAGCGTCTGCTGCCGGCTGCCCATCGGGTGTTCCGGGGTGTAGGTGGGGACGATCCGCCGCAGCTCCGCGACGGCCTCCTCCCGGGTGCCCTCGACCTCGGCCAGCACCTTGTTGCCCCAGGTCCGGTCCTTGCCGATGCCCACCGTCTCCTCGACGACCAGCGCCCAACGCGCCATGCTGCCCCGCCTCCCCTTCCGCGTTCCGTATCGACTGTGCCCGTTCGGCCCGTTCGGTCCGGCAGATCTCCTCAGCGCACCAGCGACTTGAAGAAGATCATGGTCGGCCGCAGCGCGCCGGTCGGATCGGCCGCGACCTCCGGGACGAGCGCCCGCCACCACACCGCGGAGTCGTCCGGGTCCAGCGGGGCGAGGAACCCGACCGAGGCGCCGCCGTCGACGGTCGCCGTCAGCAACCCGGCGAACTCGCCCACCGAGCCGTCCAGTTCCTCGGCCGTCACCTCGTCGACCACGTACGCCGTGCCGGACATGTCGCCTTCCTCACTCGCTCCCGTCGGCCCCCGGCCGGGCGGGTTGCGGAATACTCGCCGATGTCCCGCCGAGACTACAAGGAGCTTCAATGTCGAAGCCGACCCGGATCGACCCGTCCGACCTGCTCGCGGTCGGCGACCTCCTCACCGACGAGGAGCGGCTGATCCGCGACACCGTCCGCCGGTTCACCGAGGAGCGGATCCGCCCGCACATCGGCGACTGGTTCGAGCGCGGTGTCTTCCCGGCCCGCGAACTCGCCCCCGAACTGGGCGCCCTGGGCGTGCTAGGCATGCACCTGGACGGCTACGGCTGCGCGGGCGCCGGCGCCGTGGCGTACGGGGTCGCCTGCATGGAGCTGGAGGCGGCCGACTCCGGGCTGCGCAGCTTCGTCTCCGTCCAGGGCTCGCTGGCGATGCGCTCGATCCACGCCTTCGGCTCCGAGGAGCAGAAGCAGCGCTGGCTGCCCGGGATGGCGGCCGGTGAGCTGATCGGCTGCTTCGGCCTCACCGAGCCCGACTTCGGCTCGGACCCGGCGAACATGCGCACCCGGGCCGTCCGCAAGGGCGGCGCGGGCGGCGACTGGGTACTGTCCGGCAGCAAGATGTGGATCACCAACGGCAGCATCTCCGACGTCGCCGTGGTGTGGGCGCAGACCGAGGAGGGGGTGCGCGGCTTCCTGGTCGAGCGCGGCACCCGCGGCCTGACCGCGACCGACGTGCACGGCAAGCTCTCGCTGCGCGCCTCCGTCACCAGCGAGCTGGCCTTCGACGAGGTGGTGCTGCCCGCCGACGCCGTGCTGCCCGGCGTCACCGGCCTGCGCGGGCCGCTCTCCTCCCTCAACGAGGCCCGCTACGGCATCCTCTGGGGCACCGTCGGCGCCGCCCGCGACTGCTACACCGCCGCCCTGGACTACGCGAAGAGCCGGATCCAGTTCGACCGTCCGATCGCCGGCTTCCAGCTGACCCAGCAGAAGCTGGTCGAGATGATGCTGGAGGTCGAGAAGGCGTACCTGGTGGCGCTGCGGATCGGCCGCCTCAAGGAGGAGGGCGCGGCCCGCGCGCCGCACGTCAGCTTCGGCAAACTCAACAACGTGCGCGCCGCGCTGGAGGTCGCCCGCAGCGCCCGGACCGTCCTCGGCGCCAACGGCATCACCACCGAGTACCCGGTGCTGCGGCACGCCAACAACCTGGAGTCGGTACTCACCTACGAGGGCACCAGCGAGATCCACACCCTGGTCCTCGGCGAGGCCATCACCGGCGAGTCCGCCTACCGCTGACGGGCCGCCCGCCCCGCCCTGAGCAGCGAAAACCGGTGGCCGGGCCCCTCGCGGCCCGGCTACCGTCCCCACCATGACCAGTCAGCCCGTCCGGCAGCAGCCCCCGACCACCACCCTCTGGCGCCCCACCGGCCCGCAGGAGCTGGCCCTGGTCGAGGCCGCCGACTGGCGCGCCTGGCCGCCCCGGCTGCCCGAGCAGCCGATCTTCTACCCCGTGCTGAACGAGGACTACGCGGTCAGGATCGCCCGCGACTGGAACGTGCCCGCCTCCGGCGTCGGCTACGTCACCCGCTTCGAGGTGGAGACGGACTTCCTCGCCCGCTACCCGGTGCAGCAGGCCGGCGGCCGGACGATCCTCGAACTCTGGGTCCCGGCCGAGGAGCTGGCGGAGTTCAACCGGCACATCGTCGGACGGATCGAGGTCGTCCACGAGTTCCGGCCGGAGCCCTGACGGCCATGGGCGCGCCCGTCCTGCTCACCTCCGCCCAGCCGACCGGCACCACCAGCCTGCTCACCGCGGCCGCCGCCCGCCGGGGCCTGGCCACCGCCGTACTGGCCGGGCCGGACACGGTCGGGCGGCTCGCCGGGCGGCCCGTCCACTGGTACGGCGGGCCGCTCGCCGCGGCCCGGATCGCGGCGCCGCTCGGGCTCGCCCTGCTCGAACCCGCGGACGACTGGCTCGCCCGCCTCCCCGAGGAGTTCACCCGCCGCCGGATCGAACTCACCACCCTCGCCGAGGCCTGGACGCTGCGCCACCCGGCCTTCGTCAAGCCGCCCGCCGACAAGTCCGTCCCGCCCGCGGTCTACCCGGACGGCTCCCGGCTGCCCCGCACCGGCGAGCGGATCGGCCCGGACACCCCCGTCCTGGTCAGCGAGCCGGTGACCTTCGCCGCCGAGTACCGGCTGTTCCTGCGCGACGGCGAGGTGCTCACCGGCAGCCGCTACGCGCGCTTCGGCCGGCTCGACCCGGCGCCGCTCGCCGACGCGGCCACCGCCTTCGCCCGCCGTCTGCTCGACGCCGTCGGCGACACCCTGCCCAGCGCCGTCGCACTGGACGTCGGCCCGATCGCCGACCCGTACGACCCGGCCGAGCACTGGGCCGTGGTCGAGGCCAACCTGCCCTGGTTCGCGAACTGCTACGCCGCCGACCCGGACCGCGCCCTGGACGTCGTCCTGCGGGCGGCGGGGCCGGCCGCCGACCTCGCGGAGTCCGACCGCCGCTTCGTCCGCGCGGCGACCTGCTGACCGCCGCGGTCCCCGACCGGTCGACCGGCTGACGACTGCGAGCCCCGCTCGCCCGGTCGGTCGGCTGACTGCCAGGGGCTCCGACCGGCTGACGGCTACGGGCTCCGACCGGACGACGGGTTGACGAACGCCCGGGCGCCCGCGGAAGGTCGACCTCCCGACACCCCGCGGACACCCGCCGTTCGGCACCCCGTCGCCGCCCGGTACGGCTGGCCGTGAAGCATGGCGCGGTCGGCGGCGCCCTCGGCGGGCGCGGCCGGGTGTGCACGACCGAAAGGAAGCTCCACCATGTCCGCAGCCCAGTGGCCCCGCCCCCGCGTCCTCGTGGTCGGGATCGACGGAGTCCGCCACGACTACCTCGAGCAGGTGCCGATGCCGCGCCTCCAGGAGGTCGCCGAGGCCGGGTTCCTGGTGCCGGTCACCGTCGCGGACTCCACGCCCACCATGTCCGGACCGTGCTGGGCCACCATCGTGACCGGCGTCGAGCCCGCCAAGCACGGCGTCTGGGGCAACCACCTGGGCGGCAACCGGCTGGACGTCTTCCCCGACTTCGCCACCCGCCTCAACCGCGGCGACCGCCGCCGCACCTTCGTCGCGGCGGGCTGGGACCCGCTGATGATCAACGAGTCCGGCGGCCCGCTGTTCCGCGCCCCCGGCCGGCTCTCCTACGTGGCCCCGGCCGAGGACACCCCCGAGGCCTGGGAGGCCGTCGACGAGGAGGTCACCCGGGAGGCCGTCCACGTCCTCGGCACCGCCGACCCCGAGGCCTCCTTCGTCTACCTCGGTGCCGTGGACGAGACCGCCCACTTCCTCGGCTGCGGCGAGGAGTACCGCGCCTCGATGCGCACCGCCGACGAGCGCCTCGGCCGCCTGCTCGACGCCGTCCGCGGCCGGGCGCACTACGCCGAGGAGCAGTGGACCGTCATCGTCGTCACCGACCACGGGCACGTCGACGCCGGCGGCCACGGCGGCCGCACCGTCGAGGAGCGGACCGCCTGGGTCGCCTGCGCCGGGCACGACATCCCGGCCGGCCCGCCCACCGGCGAGATCCGCCACCCCGACGTCGCCGCCCAGGTGTACGCCTCGCTGCTGCGCCCGATCGACCCGCACTGGACCCTCGACGGCCGCCCCTTCCCCGTCGCCCGGCCCGTCCCCGCGACCGTCTGACCCGCCCCCGCCCGCCGCGGGCCGGTGCCCCGGGTGCAGCAGGCCGGGCTGCGGCGGAGCCCCGCTTGAGTCAGGCTCGATCGGGGCTCGGGACGTACCCGAACCCGGCGTGGCAGCCTGAGCGCCGGAGCGGCACGTACCTCCGGGGCCGGGCCCACGGACATACGCCTGAAGGTGGAGACGGTACCCCGTGGGTTGGGTGCAAGATCGCGACCTGGTGGTGACGCTCCGGAAGGTCGGCCCGGGCCACCATGGATACACCCGGACGGCGCACCGTTCAGCCCGGACGGGGAGCGGACGGACCGGCGACGGCCCCGCCCGCACCGGAAGTACTTGAAGTACCCGCAAGTACCTGAAGTACCTGAAGTACCTGAAGCATCGGACGTACCGGACGCACCGGACGCATCGGCACCGCACACGGAGAGGGCAGCCAGGCATGAAGGGCATCGTGAGCAAGGTCGCGCTGGGAGTCGCGGGCACCGGCATGGCCGTCGCCGTGGCAGCGGTGGCAGTCGGCCCGCGGGTGTCCGAGTGGTACGACGGGCGCCACCAGGAGCAGGCCGCCTACGAGAGCGGCTCGCAGGCCAAGGCCGAACGCCGCTCGATGCCGGCCTGGCTGCCCGACAACGCCTCCTCGGTCAGGTACCTGATGTCCACCACCGGCGACGACCGGCTGCTGCGGGCCACTCTCCCCGAGGGCAGGCTGCCCGCCGGCTGCAACACCGGGGTGCCGGGCAAGAGCCCGCACCCGGTGCCGGTCTCGCTCAAGGCGGGCTGGTTCCCGGAGGGCATCGCGGCCAAGGCCAGCGGCACCTGTGGGCACTACAATGTGACGCTCACCGGCAACCAGCTCTACGCGTGGCAGGACGGCGCGACGCTGCAGGCGGCCCTTCGCGCCGAGCACGTCGCCAAGCACTGAGGGTGCTGACCGGGCGCCGATCGCCGATCAGCCGTCCTGACCAGGGAACGAACGGCCCGCCGGGCACCGGAAGGTGCGGGCGGGCCTTCGTCGTGCGCGTGCTGTGGATCGGCCGGTGGGCGGATCCGTCCCGGTGTACCCCTGCCGTCGTCGCGACCTCCGGGCTGCGATAGGACGGATCGCGAACGAACCCCACGTCACCGCGTCCGTTGACCGCGTCCGTTAGGAGAACCATGCCCGGCCCGACCGTCGGTCCCACCGACGACACGTCGACCGCTCACGTACCAGCCCCAGCCCCAGCCCCGGTGACCGGCAGGTCGGCGGCCGCCGGCCGGGCCACCGTCGTCGTCCTCGGCGGCCTCACCGCGCTCGGCCCGCTCACCACCGACCTCTACCTCCCAGGCCTGCCCGCCATCGCCGACGACCTGACCGCCGAGCCGGCCGCCGTCCAGCTCACCCTGACCTTCTCGATGTTCGGGGTCGCGGCCGGACAGCTGCTCTTCGGGCCGCTCAGCGACCGCTTCGGGCGCCGCCCGCCGCTGCTCGCCGGGCTGGTGGTCTACACCCTGTCCAGCGTGGTCTGCGTGTTCGCGCCGAACCTGGCGGTGCTGATCGCGGCCCGCTTCGTCCAGGGCGCTGCCGGATCGGCTGGGCTGGTCATCGGACGGGCCGTCGCCCGGGACCGCTTCCAGGGCGTGGCGATGCTGCGATTCCTCGCCTCGATCGCGCTGATATCCGGGTTGGCGCCGATCCTCGCCCCGATCATCGGGGCGCAGCTGATGCGGTTCACCTCCTGGCGCGGCACCTTCGGGGCCCTGACGGCGCTCGGACTGCTGCTCACCCTGGCCGCGTTCGGCGCGCTGCGCGAGACCCTGCCGCCGCAGGCCCGGAACGGTGGCGGGGTGGGCGCGACGCTGCACGCGATGGGGCGGCTGCTGCGCCACCGGCCCTTCCTGGGGCTGGCGTTGACCAGCTCGCTGGCGTTCGGCGCGCTGTTCGGATATATCAGCGGGTCGTCGACGGTGCTGCAGCACGTCTACCAGGTGTCGCCGCAGACCTACAGCCTGCTGTTCGGGTTGAACTCGCTCGCCATCGTGGTGATGACCCAGTTGAACGGGCGGGTGCTGGCGCCGCGCTTCACGGCGCGGTCGCTGATGCTGGCCGGGCTCGGGGCTGCGGTCGCGGCCGGGGTCGCGCTGGTGCTGCTGACGACGGTGTGGGACTTCGGGCTGGCCGGGTTCTGCCCGCCGCTGTTCGTGCTGATGGGCAGTCTCGGAGTGGTGCTGCCGAATACGGCGGCGCAGGCGCTGAGCCTGGTCGAGCCGCAGACGGCGGGGACGGCCTCGGCGCTGCTGGGGACGGGCAACTTCCTGGCCGGCGCGGTGGTCGCGCCGCTGAGCAGCGTGGGCGGACGGCCGTCGGCGGCGCTACTGGCGGTGGTGGTCCTGGGCTGCGGGGCGCTGGCGTTGGCGGCGTACGCGACGCTGTGCCGGCCGGGGCGGCCGGGGGAGGCGAGCGGGTGACAGCTGACAGAAGACAGATAACAGCTGACAGATGATGAAATCTGTCAGCTGTTATCTGTCATCTGTTCGTCGTCAGCTGTCAGCTGTCCGTCGCCCGTCCTCGGGAACCCCTCGCTGCCGTCAGACGATCGAGAAGTCGTCCCCGTACACGCTTCCCTGCCCGTACCACCCGTGCAGGTACACCGTGACGCTGCCGGAGGCATCGGTGGTGAAGGGGACGGAGAGCTTGGTCCAGCCCGAGGAGATGGTCCAGGTGCTGGCGTTGGCGCCGCCGCTGACGCCCAGGTAGGCGTAGTTGCCCTGCACCCAACCACTCAGCGTGTAGGCGGTGTTGGGCTTGAGCGCCACGGTCTGGGTGCAGTCGCCGGCCTGGCTCGCCGAGGTCGCGGCCTGGAGCGCGTACGAGCCGGAGTGGACCGGTGTGGTCACGATGCCGCCGCCGCTCTGGCAGGTCCACGGGGCCGGCTTGCCGGTCTCCAGATCGCCGTTGACCAGGCCGGTCGACGGGGCCGTGCCGGTGACGGTCAGCGTGTAGGTCGCCGCGTGGCTGCCGGAGGTCGCGCTCCCGGTGACCGTCAGCGGGTAACTCCCGGGCGCCACCGAGGAGGTGGTGGTGATGTTCAGGGTGGCGCTGTTGCCGGCGGTGACGCTGCCGGGGGTGACGGTGGCGGTGACGCCGGCCGGAGCGCCGCCGACCGAGAGGCTGACGCTCTGCGCCGACCCCGCGGTGACCGCTGTCGAGATGGCCGCAGACGCGGACGAACCGGCCGCCACCGTAGCGGAGTTCGGGTTCACCGCGACCGAGAAGTCGCTGGTCGCCGTCGAGCCGCTGGTGAACGGTGCGAAGGTGTGGGTGAAGTCCCAGGTGTTCTGGGTGAGGCCGGAGCAGGAGTCGTCCCCACCCTTGCCCGGGCAGCCGCCGTTGTCGCGCTGGAGCGCCCAGAAGGACAGCGTGTTGATGCCCTTCGACACCGCCCAGTTGTACACGGTGGTCGCGTTTGCCACCGTGAAGGTCTCGGCCGCGCCGAAGTCGTCGATGCCGGGCATCTCGGTGATCCCGATCGAACCCCACAGCTGGGACGGGGACTTGGCCGGGTAGAGGCCGGCCAGCTGGTTGTACAGGCCCTGTGCCGAGGTCTGGGTGTCGGCCGCCATGTCATGGGCGGCGTTGTCGTAGTAGTCGAAGGTCATCATGTTGACGACGTCGATCCGCGCCTTGTTGCTGACGGCGTTGCGCAGCACCGCGAGCCCGTTGTCGGCCAGCCCGCCGGTGGTGGTCGGCAGCGTGTAGGAGAACTGGACGTTGCGCCCGTTGGTGGCGGCCCAGTCCTGCACGAGCTTGATCGCCTTGTTGCGGCGGTCGATGCCGGCCGTGTTGGTCAGCGAGTTGTCCTCGATGTCGAGGTCGATCCGGCTGATGTCGTAGGTGGTGATCAGGTTCTCGTAGGCGCCCGCGATCTGGTTGACGTCGGTGCAGCTGTCGGCCAGTTCGGTGCCGGTGTTGTCGGCGGTGTAGCCGCCGAACGAGGGGATCACGTCCCCGCCGTTGGCGCGGATGGTGGCGATGTCGGCGCCGAAGGTGGCTGAGGACACCGGCTTCGAGGTGTCGCCGTTCCAGTACGGGGTGCAGGAGCCTTTGGTGGCGGCCTGGAGGAAGGCCATCGTCAGGTACTTGGCGCCGGACTGGGCGGCCAGGGTGGCGGGGCTCTGGCCGGTCCAGGATTCGAAGTAGGGCGCGAAAACCCGGGTGGGCAGCGGGGTGGCGGCCTGGGCTGAGCCCGTCCCGGCGGCGACCAGGCCGGCCGAGGCGGCCAGGGTGGCGCAGGCCGTCAGCGCGGCCTGGAGGGTTCGGCGAAGACGCATGGATTCTCCAACAGACTTGGTGGGGCAGGACGTTGGGGATGTCGGGCCGCCGGGGGGCGTCGACGGCCGTGTGGGGTCGGCCGCGCGGGCGCCTGGTCCGGGGCGTTCGGTGCTGGGGTGTTCGATGCGGACGCGGGGGCGTGCGGAACCCGCCGACTCGTGTGGAGGCGGGCGACGGTGCGAAGGTGCGCATGCCGTACGGAGTGGGGGCGGAGTGGAGCAGGGCAGGGCGGTGCCTCAGCCGCCGGTGGCCACACCCCCACAGTGCATCCCGGTCGGATCGACATGCTTATGTTTGGACTAGACCACTGGCCTGTCAAGGGACGTAGCAGTTCGTCAGCAAACGGCCCCGGCTGTCGAAGGGGCGCGATCGGCGGCCAGGTGCGGCGAGCCGCTTCGAGCAGGCGACGTGCATCGGCAGGAACCGGAGTCCGAGGATGCGGCGGTGCGGGTACCAGGTGCGGTGGTGGATGAACCGGGCGTTCCAGTCCTCCTCCGGGTCCCGCGGGAAGGAACCCACGGTGAGCCCGCCAGGCCGACGTCGGACCCCTTGGTCAGGAGGTTGATGCCCTTCATGCTGAAGACCGGTCTTCCCGGCTCACCTTCCAGCGACCCTGCCTCGCTCCCGCGTTTGCTCGTACGGGAGTTCGGCCCGTTCGGCCCATTCGTTCTCCGAGCGGGGTGCGGACCGTGCGGGGGGCGGGGACGCCGATGGCCGCGCACCCGGCGGGCGGGGCGCGGCCACGGCTGCCCGGAGCTCAGGACGCCGGGCGGTTCGGGGGGCGGTGTGGGCGGCGTCAGCGCGGCGCCGGGCAGAGGGTGGCGCGCAGCGCGTCGTCGATCTTCGCTGCGGTGTCCGGTCCGAAGCCCTGCGGATGCTCGGGCGAGGTGAAGTGCTGACTCGCCAGTTCGGCCAGCTTCGCCTTGTCCTTGGGGAACTGGTACATCGCCTGGCACTGCTTGCGGGCCTGTTCCACCACCTGGTCGGGCTTGCCGCCGACGATCGCCGGGTCGATCGCGTTCAGTGCGGCGACCACCTTGCCGGTCAGGTCGGCGTCCGGCTTGGCGGGCAGTCCGGCGCCGGCGGGCGGCGCGGGCTTGGTCGGGGCCGATCCGTCCGAGCCCGGTGCGGAGGCCGGGGCGGAGGGCGCGGACGGTGCGGCCGTCGTGGGCGCCGAGGCGGTCGCCTCTGCGGTGGCACCGGCGGTGGTGGCGGCGACGGTGGGGGAGCCGGCCGCGACGGTGGCCTTGTCCGAGCCCGAGCTGGAGCCGGAACCCGAGCTGGAGCAGGCAGCGAGGCTCACCGCGGCGAGTGCCGTGAGGGAGGCGGCGAGGAGACGAGTGCGCATGGCGCCACACTGTCATGTCCGCGGCGCGGAAGGGAAGGTCTCGTCGGGCGCCCGGGAGGGGCTCGACGCGGCTGACGGCGGCGCGGAGGGAACCCCCTCCGTGCCGCCGTCAGCCGTCAGCCGTCAGCCGGTCCGGCTCGCTCCGGGCCGGTTCACGCCAGGGCCGGGCCGTTCGGACCGTCAGCCGAGCCCGTTGGCCTTCAGCCAGTCCTTGGCCACCGCCGACGGGTCCTCCTTGTCGACCGAGACGCGCTTCATCAGGGCCGTCAGCCCAGCGGTGTCGAGCTTGGCCGACACCGCGTTGAGCGTCGCCGTCGCGTTGGCGTCCACGCCCGCCTTGTTGATCAGCGGGGTGACGTTCTGCGCGCCGAAGACGTTCTTCGGGTCGCTCAGCGGGACGAGCTTGTACTGGACGATCTTCGGGTCGGTGGTGAACACGTTGCCGACCTGGATGCTGCCGTCCTTGAGCGCGTTCGCGGTGGTGTCGGCGGTGGGCTTCCACTCCTTGAAGGTCAGCCCGTAGACGTCCTTGAACTGCTGTTCGCGGCGGGTCTTGAACTCCGGCGGGCCGCCGATGGTGAACTCACCGGCCTTGGCGGCCAGGTCCGCGATGCTCTTGAGGTTGTACTTGTCGGCGGTCTCCTGGGTGACGCTGAGCGAGTCCTTGTCCTCTGCGGGGGAGGAGTCGAGGACCGCCAGCGAGGCCGGCAGAGCCTTGGCCAGCGCCGCGTTCACGTCCTGGGTGGTGACGGCGGTGTTCTTGGCGTCCAGGTAGGCGAGCAGCGCGCCGTTGTACTCGGGTAGGACGGTCAGGTTGCCGCTCTGCAGCTGCCCGTAGAGCACCTCGCGGCTGCCGATGTTGAACTTCTCCTCGACCTTGACGCCCTTGGCCTTGAGGGCCTGCGAGTAGATCGAGCCGAGCAGGACGTTCTCCGGGAAGTTCGCCGAGCCGACGACCACCGTCCCGCCGGAGCCGCCGGAGCCGCCGGAGCCGCCGGAGCCGCCCGAGGCGGCGCCGCTGCCGGCGGCCGTGGAGCCGGAGGAGGCGCTCGTCCCGCCCCCGAGCGGGTTGCTGCTGCCCGAGGAGCCGCAGGCTGTGGCGCCCAGGGCGAGCGCGGCGAGCGTGCCGAGGAGCGCGGCGCGGCGGCTTCTCTTCATTGTCGACATGGTGACAGTTGTCCTTCCGGAGCGGATGGGAGAGGAGGGCCTCAGCGGGTCCGGCGCTGCACGCGCACCCCGGGCGGGAGCGCGAACCGGGCGAGCAGGGCGAAGAACAGTTGGGCGCCGACCGCGAGCAGGACGACCAGCAGTGCGCCACCCACGGTCACCGCGTACTGCCGGGTGGCCAGTCCGTCGATGACGTAGCGGCCGAGGCCGCCCAGTCCGACGTAGGCCGCCACCGTGGCGGTCGCGATCACCTGGACGGTCGCGGTGCGGAAGCCCGCCAGCAGGGTCGGCGCGGCGGACGGCAGGCAGACCTGGAACAGCACCTGCGGGTGGGTCAGCCCGATGCCGCGCGCGGCGTCCCGGACGTCCGGGTCGGTGCCGCGCACCCCCTCGACGGCCGCCACCAGCAGCGGCGGCGCGGCCAGGGCGACCAGCGGGAACAGCACGGCGGTGTCGCCGACCCCGGCGAGGAGGACCGCGAGCGTGACCAGGCCCAGGGTGGGCAGGGCGCGGGCGGCCCCGGCGAGCGCGGTGACCACGGTGACGCCGCGCCCGGTGTAGCCGATCAGCAGCCCGAGCGGGACGGCGAGCAGCGCGGCGAAGAGCAGGGCCTCGCCGGAGAGCAGCAGGTGCTCGGAGACCCGGTGCACGATCGAGTCCGGGCCGCTGCGGCGGTCCGGGGCGGAGAAGAAGTCGCTCAGCCAGTTCAGCCAGTTCACGCGCCCGCTCCCTGCTCCCGGACGGCCCACGGCGCGAGCAGCCGGCGGGCGGCCACCAGCAGCAGGTCGACGGCCAGCGCCAGGGCCGCGATCAGCACGATCCCGGCCACGATCGGGGTCGGGAAGGTGCGCTGGAAGCCGTCGATGAACAGGTAGCCCAGCCCGCCGCGCCCGATCAGTGCGCCGACGCTGGCCAGCGAGATGCTGGACACCGCGGCGACCCGCAGTCCGGCGATCAGGTACGGCACGGCGGCGGGCAGTTCGACGGCGGTCAGGCGGTGCCACGGCCCGTACCCCATCGCGGTGGCGGCCTGCCGGACGGAGTCCGGGACGGCGCGCAGCCCGTCCACGGTGGTCGGCAGCAGGACGGCGAGGGCGTAGAAGGTGAGCGGGATCATCACGGTCGCCTGGGTGGCGAGCCCGGTGTACGGGATCAGGACCACGAAGACGGCCAGCGAGGGCAGCGCGTAGACGATGTTGAAGACAGCGGACAGCGGCTGGTACAGCCGGGGGAAGCGGGCGCAGGCCAGGCCGAGCGGGACGGCCAGCAGCAGGCCGATGAGCACCGGGACCAGGGCGATCACGGCGTGGTCGGCGAGCAGGTTGCCGAGGTAGCCGAGGTGGTCGCCGATCCAGTACCAGCGGACGATCGGTTCATCGTCCACCGTCGGCTCCGTCCGCCGGCTCTTCCGGGTCCGCCGGGTCCGCCGGGTCCGCTGGGTCTTCCGGGGCCGCGGGGTCTGCGGACTTCGCGGACCCCGCCGAGGCTGACGGCTCCGCCGGCTCCGCCTTGGTCATGGTGACGGGAGTGAGCGCGGCGAGGACGGCCTCCCGGCTCGCGGTGCCGAGCGCCCGGCCGTCGGCGTCCAGCGCGACCGCGACCCCGGCGGGGGAGAGCACGGCGGCGTCCAGGGCGGCGCGCAGGGTGTCGGCGTCCGGCCGGTAGCCGCCGACGGGCTGCAGGTCGGTGGCGCCGGCGGCGCGGTCGATCCAGCCGATCGGGCGACGGTCGTCGTCCAGGACCAACTCCCAGCCCCCGTGGCGGAGTCCTTCGCCGACCGGGCGGAGTCGGACGGCCTTCGCTGGCCGCAGGCCGAGGCCGCGCAGGCCCCGGTCGCGGCCGAGGAAGGCGGCCACGCCGTCGTCGGCGGGGGAGGTCAGCAGGGTGTGCGGGTCCGCCAGCTGGGCGATCCGGCCGTGCTCGCGCAGCACCACGACCTGGTCGCCGAGCCGGACGGCCTCCTCGATGTCGTGGGTCACGAACAGCACGGTCTTGCGCAGCTCGGACTGCAGCCGCAGCAGCTCCTCCTGGAGCCCGGCCCGCACCACCGGGTCGACGGCGCTGAACGGTTCGTCCATCAGCAGCACCGGCGGGTCGGCGGCCAGCGCCCGGGCCACGCCGACGCGCTGCTGCTGGCCGCCGGAGAGCTGGAACGGGTAGCGCTTGGCGGTCTCGGGGGCGAGGCCGACCAGCTCGAGCAGTTCCGCGGCCCTGGCCCGGGCCTTCTTGCGGTCCCAGCCGAGCAGGTAGGGGACGGTGGCGATGTTGTCGATCACCTTGCGGTGCGGGAACAGCCCCGCCTGCTGGATCACGTACCCGATGCCGCGGCGCAGCTTGGCGGGTTCCAGTTTCGCGACGTCGGCGCCGTCCAGCAGCACCCGGCCCGAGGTGGGCTCGACCATCCGGTTGACCATGCGCAGCAGGGTGGTCTTGCCGCAGCCGGACGGTCCGACCAGGACGGTTATCCGGCCGGTCGGGACCTCCAGGTCCAGTCCCTCGACCGCGATGGTGCCGTCGGGGTGGCGCTTGCCGGCGCCCTCGAATCTGATCACGGAGTGTTTCCTTGTCAGGGCGCCCCGGGGAGGCGGCGCCTGTGTCGGTCGGTCTTTCGGGTCGGTCGGTTGGCGGCGGCTTCACCGCCCGGGCGTTCTTCCGCCCGCCTGGCTGCCCAGCTTCGGACCGGCGGAAACTCTGATCAGCCTATGACCTGCGTTATCTCCTGTCCCTGATTTACGGCCCGGCACGCGGTGTGACTCACGGCTCAGCCGCCGGGCAGAAGCGAGGTGGCCCCGGCTCAGTCGGCCGGGGACACCCCGCGTGACCTCGGTTCAGTCGCGGCCCGGGCGCGTCGGCAGTCCGGCCGCCGCCCAGCCGACGAAGCCGCCGTCCAGATCGGTCGCCCGGTGCAGCCCGAGCTCGCGCAGCGAGGCCGCGGCCAGGCTGGAGGCGTAGCCCTCGGAGCACACCACGATCACCTCGACGTCGTAGCCCGAGGCCTCGGGGATGCGGTGACTGCCCGTCGGGTCGAGCCGCCACTCCAGGACGTTGCGTTCGATGATCAGCGAGCCGGGGATCCCGCCCTCGGCGGCGCGCTGCGCCGCCGGACGGATGTCCACCAGCAGCGCGCCGTCCAGCTGGGCCTGGTACGCCTCCCGGGCGCGCGGCCGGTGGACGCCCTCCCGGGCCCGCTCCACCAGGTCGTCGATCGTGGTCACCATTGTTCCGGTCCTTCCTCCGAGGTGCGGACGAGCCCGCCGGCCCGCAGGTCGTAGTGCGCCATCGAGCCGAGCGGGGGCGAATAGGCGTGCAGGGTGACGGCCGGGCCGGAGGCGGTGTTGCGCACGTCGTGCACGTACTCCGGGCCGAAGGCGCGGGCGGTGCCGGCCGGGACCCTGCGGATCAGCAGGCCCTGCTCCGGGCCGCCGAGGGACAGCTCCTCCAGTTCGCCGAGCGCGACGGCGAACGCGCCTCGCGAGCCGCCGTGGTCGTGGAAGCCGGTCGACTGGCCGGGCAGCCAGCTGATCAGCCAGACCTCGTGGTCGTCGTCGGCCACCAGACGTCGGTACCAGCGCTCCTCGGTGGAGAGCCGGACCAGGTGGATCCACTGCTCGGGCTGCTCGGCCAGCTCGCGGACCACGGTCCGCAGGGTGCTCGGCGTGAGCGGGGCCCGGGGGGATTCGTCGGCGGGAGGCGTGTCGGGGGCGTGGGGCGGGGTCTCGGCTGCAAGGTCCAGGCTCATGGGGCGTCCTCGGGTGAGGCGGGAACGTCGGGAGGGTGCGCTCGGGTCCGGCGGGCTGCGGCTGCGGCTGCGGCTGCGGCTGCGGCTGCTGTGGCGTGGCCGTGACGGGCGCGGGCCGACGGAGCGGCCCGGCCCGACCGGGCACGGCACACGCGGGTGCCGCCGGGCGGGCGGTTTCAGGACTGCGGGTACGGGTGCGCGGTGCGGGCCCTGGCAGTGGTCACAGGGCGGAACCGGCGGAGCAGAGCAAGGTCAACAGGCACAGATGGAACTCGCCTGGCGCCGCAGATCGACGTGCAGGCGGCAAACCAGAGTGGTGCCGGAGTCCATGCACCGGATCCTTTCCGAGCGGGTCGGACGAAGTCAAGCCGGGGCGCCCGCTTGTTGCGGCCTGTTTCGGCCGGTGAAACGGACGGCGCGATGCCCGGTTCGGCTTCCCGGTTCAGCTCTCGGCTCGTTTCCCGGTTCAGTCCTCAGCCCTCAGCCCTCAGCCCTCAGCCCTCGGCCCGTTCCTCGGCCCGTTCCCCGGCTCGGTCCTCGACGGGCCGGTCCGGTGCTGCGGCCGAGCTGCCCTGTGGTTGCGCGGGCACGGCCGCAGGTGGGGCGGCGCCGGTCGCGGTGGCGGCCGACAGCGCCTGTTCGATCACCGGCCCGGCCTGCTCGCCCAGGTAGCGGCCGAGCGTCTGGTAGGCGTCGAACTGCTGGTGGTCGAACCACTGGTCGCTGGTCTCGTCGTTCGGGAAGGCCCGGTTGGCCACCGCGTAGGACTGCAGCTCGTACGGCATATCGGCGGTCAGCACCGCCTGGAGGACGATCAGGGTGCCGTGCCGCTCGGAACCGGGCTCGCCCTCGACGGCCGGGTAGTGGACGTCCCCGGTGATCACGCCCCGGGCCGAGAGCCGGTCGGAGAGCTGGGCCGCCAGCCCGTGCAGGGGCGTTTCGCGGTCGGCGGTGGCGCTGCCCGGGATCAGCAGCTCCGGTTGGTGCAGGGTGATGACGATGCCGAGCTCCTCGCGGGCCAGGGTGATCGCGGCGGCCAGGTTGGCGGCGTAGCCGGAGTCCCCGCTGGCGTCGATGCACACCGCCGTCCGGACCCGGTGGCGCAGCAGCTCGACCAGCCCGAGGTTCTCGTAGTGCCCGCCGTCGGTGGTGAGCAGGAAGCGGTCGTCCGCGGGGAACCGGCCGGTCAGCTCCCGGAGTTGGTACGGGAGCCGACGGACGGCGGGCTGCCCGGGACGGCGCCAGTCCGGCGCGCCGGACCAGGCCGGGCCGAGCTCGGCGGGGTTGGGCAGCCACGTCCCGAGCCGGGCGTTGGTCACCGCGAACAGTCCCTGGTAGACCCGGGATTGGCGGCCCATCGCGGAGGAGAAAGCGGCGCCGGACACGGCCATCGCGGACTGGACGGTGAGGTCCCGGGCGATGTGCCGCCGGGTGCGCCGCTCCAGCAGGTCGGTGCGCGCGTAGCCGACGTCCGGGCCGCCCACGTAGTCGTACGAGAGAGAGAAGGAGACCGCCCGACGGCCGGGCGGCGTACGGGAGTTGCCGGAGAGGTTGGCCGCCGCCGAGAAGATCACCTGGGGGAAGTCGGGGTGCCGGGCGGCGTAGTGGCTCAGCCAGGTCTGCTCACGGTAGAAGTCGTACTGGCGGGCGAGCGAGCGGCCGCCCTCGGTGGCCCGGCGGACGGCGAACGCCGAGGCCAGGCGCAGCCGGTAGAACGGGTGCAGGCTCATCCAGGTCTGGTCGAGGTTGAGCCCGACCGCGCCGAGCACCAGCGGCAGCAGCACCTGGACGGCCGTCGGCCAGGCGTACCCGGTGGCCACCGCCCAGCCCAGGGCCAGCAGCGCACCCGCCGTCAGGGTGCCGAGGGCGGCCCAGACCACCAGGTACTGCGGGAGGTTGGCGGTCAGCCCGCCGCCGATCCGGCCCGCGCCGCGCAGTGCCCCGGCGGCCGCGCGCACGCCGCTGCCGATCGTCCGGCGGTCGCGCCAGAGTATGCCGAGCAGCAGGGCGAGGTAGCTGAGCACCACGGTCAGGCTGAGTCCGGCGCCGGTCAGTCGCGGGCCCGCCGCCAGGGCCTGCTGGAGCCGGACCGAGCCCCAGGCCAGGCCCGGCACCGCGAGCACCCCGAGGGCCAGCAGCCCGGCCAGCGCGAGCGCGGCGTAGTTGAGGCGGCGCAGCGTGCGCGGCAGCAGCGCGTGCCAGCCGAGTGGCGGGAAGGCCAGCAGCCACAGCAGCCAGCAGCAGGCCGCCGCGGCCAGCAGGACGCCGAGGGCGGCCAGTGCGGGGGCGCGGAACCCCAACCCGCCCGGCACGGCGCCCGGGTGGCGCAGGCCGGCGGCGGACAGCGCGTCCAGGTCGGTGAGCGGGACGGCGTGGTAGAAGCGGCTGAGGCCCAAGCCGAGCACCAGGACGGCGGCCAGCAGCAGGGTGAGCGCCGAGAGCACGCCGCGCAGCAGCGTCCCGAGGGCGACCAGCCACTCGCCGGTGCCGTCGGCGATGTACTTGCTGTGGCGGCGGAGGTGGTCCTCCTCGGGGGAGCCGGGCTCCATCACCGTGTCGGCCGTCAGCCCCGAGACGGCGTGCACCGGGCTGCCGGGCGCGGAGTCGCTGAGCGCGAGCTGCAGGGCGCCCACGGTGTAGCCGCCGCCGGAGACGGAGACCAGGTAGCGTGCCCGTTTCAGCCACGGGCGCAGCGCCTGGAGCGCGCCGAGCGTGACGCAGGCCGAGCGGATGCCGCCGCCGGAGGCGCAGAAGCCCAGTTCGGCGGGCTCGCGGCCGGGCGGCACCCGGCCGGCGTCCCGCCAGTGGGCGTGGGTGTCGGGGGTGCCGGGGGTGCCGGGGGCGTCGGCCACCGGCGCCTTCCGCTGCGGGGGCTCGTGCTGCGGGGGCTCGTGCCGCGGGGGCTCGTGCCGTGACCCGTGCGGCGTGCGGCCGTGCCGGGTGAGGACGGGCCAGGGCGGTATCAGTGCCGGGCGGTCGGGGTCGGCGTCGCCCCCGGGTTTCGCCGTGGCGGGCCGCAGCCCGCGGACGGCGCGGGCTGCCGTCACTGCGAGCAGGCCCGCCGCCGTCACCCCGGCGGGCAGGAGCAGCAGCCGGCTGACGGTGGTGAGCGCAGCCGCCACCGCGAAGGGGGTGCCGGAGCCGGCGTGCTCGAGCCCCGGGCGCAGCAGGAGGTTCGCGCCGAGGTCGCAGCCCGCGGCGAGCAACCCGCCGACCCCGGCCACCAGGGCCGGGCCCAGCCGGTGGCGCCGCCCGAGGACGTACCCGCCGAGCAGCGCCGCGGCCGGCAGTGTCAGCCCGTAGCCGCCGATCAGCCAGAGTTCGGCGCGCAGGGCGGCCAGGTACGTGGCGGAGTGCTCGCCGACCACGGCCTCGACGGCCGCCCGGGAACCGGCCAGCTGCAAGGCGCTCAGCCGCGCCTCCGGCGGCCGCCCCGAGGCCAGCAGGAGACCGAGGGCGAGCGGCAGCAGGGCCCCTGCGGCGAGCAGCAGGCCCGCCCAGGCGGGCAGGGCCGGCGACCGCCCAGCCGGTGCCGACGCACCCGCGGTGCGCTCGTCCGTCGCTGTCATCAGTACCACCCCCCGTTCGGCCCGCTGCCGACCGTCGATCCCCGCGTCCGATCCCCGGATGACCAGCTCGCGACCAGCGCATGATCAGCCCACGATCAGCGCATGATCTGCGAATGATCACCGAAGTCGCCCCGTACGGGCGTCAGATGACGATCTGTCGCACCGTTCAGGCGCGTTCTACCCCGTCGTGGCCGATTCCGCACCCCCGGTGCTCGCTTTCACTCGAATGGGTAAGGAGGTCACCAACGGGGTAGATGAGCCATTCATCCCACCCGGGACCACCTGCGTGTCCGCGTAACAAGATCGCCCCATAGGCGTTACCGCCGACGTATTGTCAGGCGACCGAAGCCCGGCCTACCGTCTACAGATCGCTTTCTACGCACGTAGACCCTTCCCGTAGACCCCTGCGGTTCCCCGAGCGGAGCCGCGGGTGAGACCCGCCCCGTCAACCCTCAGACCGCGGGCCCGACCGCACGGCCGGGACGCGGAGTTGCGGAGGTAACCATGTCGCAGATCGTCCGTGCCGCGCTCGTCCAGACCCGCTGGACCGGCGACCAGGAGAGCATGATCGCGCTCCACGAGCGGTACGCCCGTGAGGCCGCCGCCCAGGGCGCGCAGATCATCGGCTTCCAGGAGGTCTTCAACGCCCCCTACTTCTGTCAGGTCCAGGAGCCCGAGCACTACCGCTGGGCCGAGGCCGTCCCGGACGGGCCGACCGTTGGCCGGATGCGGGACCTCGCCCGCGAACTGGGCATGGTGATCGTCGTACCGGTCTACGAGGAGGAACAGGCCGGCGTGTACTACAACACCGCCGCGGTGATCGACGCGGACGGCAGCTACCTCGGCAAGTACCGCAAGCACCACATCCCGCAGGTCAAGGGCTTCTGGGAGAAGTACTACTTCAAGCCCGGCAACCTCGGCTGGCCCGTCTTCGACACCGCCGTCGGCAAGGTCGGCGTCTACATCTGCTACGACCGGCACTTCCCCGAGGGCTGGCGCGCCCTGGGCCTGGCCGGCGCGCAGATCGTCTACAACCCCTCGGCCACCAGCCGCGGCCTGTCCGCCTACCTGTGGCAGCTCGAACAGCCCGCCGCCGCCGTCGCCAACGAGTACTTCGTCGCCGCCATCAACCGGGTCGGCACCGAGGAGTACGGCGACAACGACTTCTACGGCACCTCCTACTTCGTCGACCCGCGCGGCCAGTTCGTCGGCGACGTCGCCTCCGACAAGGAGGAGGAACTGGTCGTCCGCGACCTCGACCTCGGCCTGATCGAACAGGTCCGCCAGCAGTGGGCGTTCTACCGCGACCGCCGGCCCGACGCCTACGGACCGCTCGCCGAGGCCTGAGGAGCACCGCGATGACCACCCGTGACCCGCAGCAGCGCACCGTCGTCCGCGGCGGCCTCGTCATCACCGCCACCGAGGAACTCCACGCCGACGTCCTGATCGAGGGCGAGCGCGTCGCCGCCCTCGCCCTCACCGGCAGCGCCGCCGCCGAGGCCTGGACCGCCGGGACCGTCATCGACGCCACCGGCCACTACGTCATCCCGGGCGGGGTCGACGCCCACACCCACATGGAGCTCCCGTTCGGCGGCACCGCCGCCTCCGACACCTTCGAGACCGGCACCCGCGCCGCCGCCTGGGGCGGCACCACCACCATCGTCGACTTCGCCGTCCAGCCCGTCGGCGGGGCGCTGCGCGAGGGCCTGGACGCCTGGCACGCCAAGGCCGAGGGCAACTGCGCCGTCGACTACGCCTTCCACACCATCGTCTCGGACGTCAACGAAGCCGTCCTCAAGGAGATGGACGCGCTGGTCGACTCCGGCGAGTCCACCTCCTTCAAGCTCTTCATGGCCTACCCCGGCGTCTTCTACAGCGACGACGGCCGCATCCTGCGCGCCATGCAGCGCGGGGCGGCCAACGGCGGTCTGATCATGATGCACGCCGAGAACGGCATCGCCATCGACGTCCTAGTCGAACAGGCCCTCGCCGCCGGCCACACCGCCCCGCGCTACCACGGCGAGGTCCGGCGCGAACTGCTGGAGGCCGAGGCCACCCATCGGGCCGTCAGGCTCGCCCAGGTCGCCGGCAGCCCGCTGTACGTGGTGCACGTCTCCGCCGCCGCCGCGCTCGACGAGATCGCCCGGGCCCGCGACTCCGGGCTCCCCGTCTTCGGCGAGACCTGCCCCCAGTACCTCTTCCTCTCCACGGACAACCTCGCCGAGGAGGGCGCGGACGGCTTCGAGGGCGCCAAGTACGTGTGCAGCACGCCGCTGCGGCCGCGCGAGCACCAGGAGGCGCTCTGGCGCGGGCTGCGCACCAACGACCTCCAGGTGGTCTCCACCGACCACTGCCCGTTCTGCTACGTCGGGCAGAAGGAACTCGGCCGCGGCGACTTCTCGAAGATCCCCAACGGCCTTCCGGGCGTGGAGAACCGGATGGACCTGCTGCACCAGGCCGTGGTGGACGGGCGGATCAGCCGGCGCCGCTGGGTCGAGATCGCCTGCACCACCCCGGCCCGGATGTTCGGGCTGCACCCGCGCAAGGGCACCATCGCGCCGGGCGCCGACGCCGACCTCGTGGTCTACGACCCCACCGCCGTGCAGACCGTCTCCGCCGCCACCCACCACATGAACGTGGACTACTCGGCCTACGAGGGCCGCCGGCTCACCGGGCGGGCCCGCACGGTGCTCTCGCGCGGCACCGTGGTGCTGGACGACGGCCGTTGGCTCGGCCGGGCCGGGCACGGCACCTTCCTGCGCCGCGACACCTGCCAGTACCTGACCTGACCCCTCTCCCGTCCGGGGCCGCGCGCTGTGTTGATGGCTCTGCGCTTCGCTGAGCTGAGCTGAGCTGAGCTGCGTTGCGCTGAGCGGCGCAGCGCGTGCCGGCCCCGGGTCGCCCTCCCACCCCTCCCGGAGCACCCCATGGACATCGGCCTCGTCCTGCAGACCGACCCGCCCGCCCGCCTGCTCATCGACCGGATGATCCGCGCCGAACAGGCCGGGTTCAGCCACGGCTGGACCTTCGACTCCTGCGTGCTGTGGCAGGAACCGTTCGTCATCTACAGCCGGATCCTCGCCGAGACCGAGCGCCTCACCGTCGGCCCGATGGTCACCAACCCCTCCACCCGCACCTGGGAGGTCACCGCCTCCCTGTTCGCCACCCTCAACGACATGTACGGCAACCGCACCGTGTGCGGCATCGGCCGCGGCGACTCCGCCATGCGGGTCGCCGGACGCCGCCCGGCCACCCTCGACCGGCTCTCCCAAGCCATGCACGCCATCAAGGAGTTGGCCGAGGGGCGCACCGTCGAGGTGGACGGTACCGAGATGCACCTGCCATGGGTCGGCGACGGTGCCTCGCTGCCGATCTGGATGGGCGCGTACGGCCCCAAGGCGCTGGCCCTGACCGGTCGTCAGGCCAATGGCTTCATCCTGCAGTTGGCCGACCCTTACCTCACCGAGTACATGGTCAAGGCCGTCCGGTCGGCGGCCGTCGAGGCCGGGCGGGACCCGGCCGACGTCACCATCTGCGTCGCCGCGCCCGCCTACGTCACCGCCGACGACTCGCCCGCCGCCCTCGCCCACGCCCGGGAGCAGTGCCGCTGGTTCGGCGGGATGGTCGGCAACCACGTCGCCGACCTGGTCAGCCACTACGGCGAGCACTCCGACCTGGTGCCCGACGCCCTCACCGACTACATCAAGAACCGCCAGGGCTATGACTACAGCCACCACGGCCGGGCCGGGAACCCCGACACCGCCTTCGTCCCGGACGAGATCGTCGACCGCTTCTGCCTGATCGGGCCGGCGGAGACCCAGCGCGCCCGGCTCGCCGAACTCCGCTCGCTCGGCGTCGACCAGTTCGCCGTCTACGCGATGCACGACGCGGTCGAGGCGACCATCGACGCCTACGGGGCGGACGTCATCCCGCACCTCTGAACCCGGGGTTCCCGAATTCGTGTTCCCCTGTTCCCCTGATCCCGCATGTGGCAGACGGGAGTTGCCCATGGCCGACACCGCGATCGGCGGCGGCGGACAACGGCGGCACCCCGACGGCCGGGTCGAACTCGACCCGGCCGAGGGGGTGTTGCCGCTCAACGGTTTCACCAGTGACGACCTCCGGCCGGTCCCGGTGCAGCGGCGCACCTGGACCACCTACAACTTCCTCGCACTCTGGGTCGGCATGGCCCACAACATCCCGTCCTGGACGCTGGCTTCGGGCCTGGTCGCGATCGGCATGGACTGGAAACAGGCGGTGCTGACCATCGCTCTCGCCAACCTGATCGTGCTCGCGCCGATGCTCCTCACCGGGCACGCCGGGACGAAGTACGGCATCCCCTTCCCGGTCTTCGCCCGGGCCTCGTTCGGGCTGCGCGGCGCCAACCTGCCCGCACTCATCCGGGCGGCCGTCGCCTGCGCGTGGTTCGGCATCCAGACCTGGATCGGGGGTGAGGGGATCTTCCTGCTGGCAGGCCGGCTGTTCGGCGAATCGTGGCGGACCGCAACGGAGTTCGGCGGCTACCCGTGGACCCAGTGGGCCTCCTTCCTGCTGTTCTGGCTGGTCGAGATGGTCATCATCGCCCGGGGTATGGAGGCGCTGCGGCGCTTCGAGAACTGGGCGGCGCCCTTCGTCATCGTCGGCGCGCTCGCTCTGCTGGTGTGGATCGGCATCAAGGCGGGCGGACTGGGGCCGCTGCTCGACCAGCCGTCGAAGCTGGGCTGGGGCGGCGGGTTCTGGAAGGTCTTCTTCCCGTCGCTGATGGGGATGATCGGGTTCTGGTCCACGCTGGCGCTCAACATCCCCGACTTCACCCGCTTCGGCGGCAGCCAGCGGGCCCAGATCCGCGGCCAGGCGCTCGGCCTGCCGACGACGATGACGCTCTTCGCGCTGCTCTCGGTGCTGGTCACCTCGGGCTCCGCGGCGGTGTACGGCGAACCGGTGTGGGACCCGATCAAGCTCGCCGCGAAGATGGAGAGCCCGGTGGCCCTCCTGTTCGCGCTGCTGACCGTCCTGGTGGCGACCCTGTCGGTGAACATCGCGGCCAACGTCGTGTCCCCGGCCTACGACCTGGCCAACCTGGTGCCCCGGTTCATCAACTTCCGTACCGGGGCGCTGATCACCGGTGTGGTCGGGATCGCCATCTTCCCGTGGAGGCTGACCGCCGACCCGCACGTCTACATCTACGTCTGGCTGGGTGTGGTCGGCGGACTGCTCGGGACGGTCGCCGGGGTGCTGATCGCCGACTACTGGGTGCTGCGCCGCACCAAGCTCCGACTCGCCGAGCTCTACCGGCCGTTCGGCGCTTACTGGTACACCGGCGGGTGGAACTGGCGGGCGGTCACCGCGCTGCTGGTCGGCGGCCTGTTGGCGGTCGGTGGCTCGTACTCCACCACGGATGAGCACGGGGTGAAGCAGGGGCCGTTCCCGGTGGACGGTCTGGTGCCGTTCCTCAAGCCGTTGGCGGACTACGGGTGGGCGGTGGGGCTCGCCTCGTCGGCGGTGCTGTACCTGGTGCTGAGCGGGGCCCAGGGGCGGGGTGGGGCAGCGAGCGACGGGTGACAGATGACAGGTAACAGATGACAGATAACAGCGAACAGATTTCGAAAGCTGTCATCTGTTATCTGTTCGCCGTCATCTGTTCGCCGTCGCCTCCACCGCCGCCAGGACCTTGGCGGCGCCGTCCTCGGTGGCGAGGGCGGCGGCGACGGACCGGGCCCGGGTGCGGTAGCGGGGGTCGTCCAGAGCCTGGCGGATGGAGGCGGCGAGGCGGGTGGCGGTCAGGGTGCGCAGGGGCGCCGGGCCGGGGGAGACGCCGAGCGCGGTCAGCCGGGCGGACCAGAAGGGGGCGTCCAGCTGGCCGGGCACCGGAACGGTCGGGGTGCCGGAGCGCAGCGTGGCCGCCGTGGTGCCCGCGCCCGCGTGGTGGACGGCGGCGGCGGTGCGCGGGAACAGCCAGTCGTGCGGGGTGTCGTCGATGGTCAGCACGGTCTCCGAGTCCTCGGCGGCCAGCCCGCTCCAGCCGGACTGCAACAGGAGGCGGACCCGGGCGGCGCGGGCGGCGGCGAGGACGGTCGCGGTGAGCCGCTCGGGCTCGGGCACGACCAGGCTGCCGAAGCCGACGAAGACCGGGGGCGGTCCGGCGGCCAGGAAGTCCAGCAGTCGCCGTGGGGCCTGCCAGTCGGCGCGCTCGGCGGGCCACCAGTACCCGGCCACGTCCAGCCGGGGATGCCAGTCCGTCGGTCGGGGGACGACCCGCGGTGAGAAGCCGTGCAGGACGGGGTGGTCGCGCCGGGCCCGGGCGACGCCGAGCGGCGGCAGGCCGAGCCGTCGGCGCAGTCCGCGGACGGCCGGGACGAACAACTGGTCGGTGGCCACCTGGACGGCGTGCCCGGCGAGCAGGTTGCCGGGACGTCCGAGCGAGCGGGCGCCGGTCACGGCGGGGGCGAACTCGCGGGTGGGGGAGAGGGGTTGGAGGTACAGCCCGATGGTGGGGATGTCGGCCGCCTCGGCCACGACCTGCCCGAGTGCGCTGGTGGTGCTGGTGGTGAGCAGCAGGTCGGTGCCGAGCGCCGCCGCGTCCGCGATGCCCTCGCCGAGGGCGGGCATGAACCTCCGCCCCAGGCGCAGGAGTTGCAGGACGACGCCGGGTCCGCCGCCGGCCCGCAGCAGTCGTCGGCCCTCGGCGGAGGCGAGTTCGGCGCGCGGGTCGACGGGCAGGGGGCGGAACTCCAGGCCGGCGGCCCGTACCGAGTCGGCGAAGGTGGTGTGGGTGGCGACGGCCACCTGATGTCCGGCCGCCCGCAGGCGGACGCCGAGCCCGGTGAAGGGGGCGACGTCGCCCCGCGAGCCGGCGGTGGCGATCAGGATGCGCATGGCCGCAGTATTTCGGCGGGTGCGACCGCCGGGAAGGACGCCACGCGCGGACCGCCCGGTTCCGGGTGGCCGGATCGGGGCGCCAGGCCGGACCGGCCGGAACCGGCGCGGCGGGCGACGGCGTCTCCCGGTGCAGAGCGCGCGGGACGGGGCCGTCGCGCCACGGACGGGAGGGACGGGTCGGATGAGCGTCATAGCGTGGATCGTGCTGGGCCTGGTGGCCGGAGCCCTGGCCAAGCTGTTGCTGCCGGGGAGGGACCCGGGCGGCCTGATCGTGACCACCCTGATCGGGATCGCCGGCTCCTTCGTCGGCGGCTGGATCGCCTCGCACTTCCTGCACCGGTCGATCACGGCGCGCTTCTTCGACGGGCCGACCTGGGTGGCCGCGATCGGCGGCGCCCTGGTGCTGCTGATCGTCTACCGACTGCTGTTCGGCAACTCGCGCCGCTGACGGACGAGCTCCGGTGCGGCCCCCGCGCCCGGGAGGGGCGGGGCGGGGCCGCGAGGAGATCCGTCGGCCGGAGCGGCGGCGCCCGGATGCCGGGATGCCGGGATGCCGGTTGGAGCCGGTCCTTTGCCGGCGCTGGAACGGTGCGAGGCCCTCGTACGTCCTTCCGGTCGGACCCGGGGGCTCGACGGGGTCGTCACACCGATGACGCAAGGGGCGGCGGATGAGCTGGATGGCGTGGATCGTGCTGGGCCTGGTGTCGGGGACGCTGGCCAGGATGGCGATGTCGAGGGGGGAGCGCGGTCTGATCGGCAGCACCCTGATCGGGATCACCGGTTCCTACATCGGCACCTGGATCGTCCTGCACTGGATGCACGGGACGGTGAAGCTGAGCCTGCTCGACGTCACGACCTGGGTGTCGGCGATCGGCGGCGCGATGGTCCTGCTCCTCGGCTACAAGGTGCTCCGCTTCCTCGCCCGCCGCTGACCGCCCGGCGTTGACCGCCCGCTGCTGACCACCGGGCGCCGACCGCGGGGCGAGGAACCCGGGGCCGGGCCTGTCCCGGCGCTTCCGGCGCTCCGGCTACCGGGCGGCAGCCCAGTCCGGCAGCTCCTCGCAGGCCGCGAGCCAGTCGGCCGGCACGTCCGCCGGCCCGGTGCGGGCGGCGACCACGCCGGCGGCGATGGCGCAGGTGGTGTCCATGTCGCCCCAGCCCTCCAGGGTGTGCCAGATCGCGTCGGGCAGCGAGTCCAGGTGCCCGGCGGCGGACCAGAGGGCGAACGGGACGGTGTCCGGCGCGGAGATCATCAGCCCGGAGCCGAGCACATTGGCGGCGTGCCTGATGCTGGTGTGCTCCGGCATCCGGGCGGCGATCCGCAGGCCGGAGCGGACGTCGCTGTCCGGCAGCCGGTCGGCGACCTCGGTGAGCAGCTCGGCTCGGCCCGGCGCCCGCCCGCCCCGGCTGCGGACGGCCAGCGCCGCGGCGAGCGCCACCGCCACCGCCCCGGCGACCGCCTCGGGGTGGAAGTGGGTGGTGAGGGCCTGGAGTTCGGCCTGCCGGGCCACCTCGTCGAGGTCCTCGGCGAACCAGGCGCCCAGCGGGGCGACCCGCATCGCGGCGCCGTTCCCGTACGAGCCCTGGCCCTCGAACTGGCCCGAGGTGATGGCGTGCCAGTCCCCGCCGGCACCGATCCCGCGCAGCACCCGGTGCATCGACGGGCCGTACTTTCGCTGGTACTCACGGGCGTACTCGGCCGCGAACTCCCCGGCCAGCGCGTCCTGCCGGACCTCGCCGTGGGCGGTGAGGTGGCGGACCAGGACGAGGGTCATGGCGGTGTCGTCGGTCCAGTGCCAGGGCGCCGGGCGGACCAGTCGGGCCGCCAGGGCGGCGGGCGCCTCGTCCACCGGGACGGAGAACCACCGGTCGCCGAAGGCGTCGCCGAGCGCGAGCCCGCGCAGACTGTCCAGGACCGCACCGGCCGCACGCATGTCATCCTCCAAGTGAGATCAACTGTGTGCGACAGTCTGCCCGACGCGACGAGGCGCCGACGACCGGATTTCCTTCCGGTCGTCGGCGCCTCGTCGTCCGGCGGTCAGCCACCCCCGCTCAGGTCCGGCCGTTTCAAGGCACGGATGCCTCGGAGCCCGGCCTTTTCACAGCCGGGGCGTTTCGGAGCGCGCGCTGTTTCAGGGCGCGGTCGGCTCGTACCCGGCCGGCTCGGGGCTCGGCTTCGAGGACTTGCCCTTCAACCCGCCGAGTACGAGCTTCCACACCGCCGCGAAGCGCTCGTCGGCGGTCGGCTCGGACCAGGTGGAGGCGAAGACCGGGTTGTGGAAGGGGGCCGTGGCGTCGAACACGGCGCGGGCGGTCGAGGGGACGTGGGCGAGGCGGAAGTCCTTCTCGTCCATGCCGTCGTGGACGATCTGGGCGATCTGCTTGACCAGCGTCTCGATGTGCGCGTCGACCACGGCGCTGTTCTCCTCGGCCAGCACCAGGTAGGTGGCGAACAGCTCCGGGTCGTCCAGCGCCTTCTTGCGCTTGGCCTCGAACAGCGTGGTCAGCCAGCGGTGGAGGCGGTCGACGGCGCCGCCGGTGTCGTTCGCGACCATCTCCAGGTCGTAGTGCGCCTGGTTCAGCCAGCGCTGGGTGACCGCCTCGCGCAGGGCCGCCTTGCTGGCGAAGTGCCGGTAGACGCTGCTGTGGCTGACGCCGAGTTCCCGGGCGACGTCCACGACGGTGGCCTTGGCCGGGCCGAACCGCCGGAGGGCTTCCTCCGCCGCGATCAGGATCTGCTCGGCGGTGAGTGCGGTGTCCGTGGTCACGGGGCCGTCCTTAGGGTCGTGCGGTCAGGGTGGTGCGGAGGGTTCTCGCTGGTCAGCGTCGGCCGGTCGGTGTCGGCCGGTCAGCGCTCGCTGTCCAGGCGCGCCATCTGCGCGGCAGCGTACCGGTCGCCGGCTGCTGCCCCGGCCGGGACGGCGGCCTCGATGGCGGCGAGGTCGTCCGGGGTCAGGGTGACGTCCAGTGAGCCGAGCGCCTCGGCCAGCCGGTCCCGGCGGCGGGCGCCGACCAGCGTGACGACGTCCTCGCCGCGCGAGGCCACCCAGGCGATGGCGATCTGGGCGACGCTGGCGCCCTTGGTGGCGGCGACCGCGCGCAGCGCCTCGACCAGCGCGAGGTTGTGGGCCAGGTTGTCGCCCTGGAAGCGCGGGCTGTGGGTGCGGAAGTCGGTGCCCGCGAGCGAGCGGTCCGGGTTCCAGTGGCCGCTGAGCAGGCCGCGGGAGAGCACACCGTACGCGGTGACGCCGATGCCGAGTTCGCGGGCGGTGGGCAGGACGGCCGCTTCGATGGAGCGGCTGAGCAGCGAGTACTCGATCTGCAGGTCGCTGATCGGGTGGACGGCGGCGGCCCGGCGCAGGGTGTCGGCGCCGACCTCGGAGAGGCCGATGTGGCGGACGTAGCCGTCCTTCACGAGGTCCGCGATGGCACCGACGGTCTCCTCGATCGGGACCTTCGGGTCGAGGCGGGCCGGCCGGTAGACGTCGATGTGGTCGGTGCGCAGGCGGCGCAGGGTGTACGTCAGCGCGGTCTTGGTGGCGGCCGAGCTGGTGTCGTAGCCGAGCCACTGGCCGTCCGGGCCGCGCTGGGCGCCGAACTTCACACTGATCTGCACGCCGTCGCGGTCGCGGCCGCGCAGGGCTTCGTGGATCAGCAGCTCGTTGTGGCCCATGCCGTAGAAGTCGCCGGTGTCGAGGAGGGTGACCCCGGCGTCCAGGGCGGCGTGGATGGTGGCGATGCTCTCGGCCTCGTCGGCCGGGCCGTAGAGGTCGGACATGCCCATGCAGCCGAGGCCGAGAGCGGAGGTGACGGGGCCGGTGGCGCCGAGGGGACGCTGGGCGGGGCGGGCGGTCGAGGCCATGGGTGCTCCAGGGACGGGTGCGGCGCCGGAAGGCGGGGGCGGTGTGACCCGGATCTCACTATGCACGACAGCGAACAGATTTCAAAATCTGTTCGCTGTCTTTTGTCATTTGTTCGTAGCGCCGCACTCCGCTACGCGTACGGCCCCGGTGCGCGCAGCAGGTGGGCGCGGGCGGGCGGCAGGTTGCGCCACACCGTGCGCTCGCCCAGCCCGTACGTCGCCTCGAAGCGACGCAGCAGCCGCACCACCGCCCGGTGGCGGGCGCTCCGGCGGGGGCCCGAGGTGAGGGTGCGGGCCGTCGTGGTGCCGAGGTAGCCGAAGTAGGTCAGCTCGCCCCCCGGGGTCAGCAGCCGCAGGTAGAGGTCGAGGATGTTCCGCACCAGGGCCGGCTCGAAGTTGGTGAACGGCAGCCCGGACACGATCACGTCGTACCGCTCGCTGCCGCCCCCGTCCTCGGGCCCGCCCCCTCCTTCGGGCCCGGCTGCCGCCTCCGGCAGCTCCTCCACCCGGCAGGCCGACAACCGCAGACCCACCCCAGGCCTGCGTGCGGCCAGGGCGGGGTCCTCCCGCAGTCGGTCGGCGAACCGCGGGTTCGCCTCGACCACGTGCAAGCGGTCGCCCGGGCGCAGCACCTGGGCCAGTCGGCGGGTCACCACGCCCGTGCCGGCGCCGACCTCCAGCACCGAGATCGGACGGTTCGGGCGGCTGAGGGCCGGTACCACCAGCGCGTTCACCAGTGCCGGCCCGCTCGGCGCGAGCGCACCGGTGTCGTGGAAGGTGCGCAGCGCCTCGGCGAGGAACAGCAGGTGGTCCCCGCCGTGCGGCGAACCGTGCGGGTCGTGCGGAGAGCGCGGGTTGTACGAACCATGCGGGCCGGGCAGGTCATGCGGGTCGTGCGAACTGTGCTGCTGTGGAGGCGAATCGGGGCTCGGGTGGAGCTGTTCGGTCGTCATGGCACCGACGCTAGACAGGCCTGAAGTGCCTCGGATCGGCCGGTGAGCGGCGCTCACCCCCGACGAAAGTCGAGGGTGCCGCCGTCCGGAAGAAGGGGGTGCCGCGCTTCCGTCCGCCCGTAGCATCGAGCGAGCGGATGCGAACCGATGCGGGGGCGCGAATCCACGGACGAGCGGACGAGTAGACGAACGGACGAGCGGACGAGCGGACGGGATCGGGTGGGAGGAGCTCCATGCGCACAGGCCTGCTCGGCTGGTACGGCCCGGAGCACCGGCCCTGGGCCGACACGCTGTTGCTGCTCGGCATCCTCGGCCTCGCCGTCGAGGAGGGCGTCTCCCAGTGGCTGCACACCGACGGGCCGCTGCGGGTGCCGCGGACGGCGGTGGCCGCACTCGCCGCGCTCTCGCTGTTCCTCGCCCGCCGCCACCCCGTCGCCTCGGCCGTCCTGCCGGTGCTCACCGGTGGCCTGTTCAACCGGGCCTTCCCCGGCCTGATCAGCATCTACCACCTGGCCGCCCTCGGCCGGGTCGGCCCGGCTGCCGTCGGCGGCGCGGTGATCGCCGTGGTCACTGCCACCCGGGCGGACTCGCTGGTCGGCTGGGCCGGCACCACCGGCTCCCAACTCCTCGTCCAGGCAGCCACCCTGTCCTTCGGGCTGTGGTTGCACGGCCGCCGCGTGCTGATCCGCACGTTGCACGCCCAGGTCGAAACCCTCCGCCGGGAGCGGGAGTTGCGCGCGGAGCAGGCCCGGTCCGCCGAACGCGCCCGGATCGCCCGGGAGATGCACGACGTGCTGGCCCACCGGCTGAGCCTGCTGGTGCTGCACGCCGGAGTGCTGCGTGACCAGGCCCGGGCCGGTACCGTCGCCGTCGACCAGGACCGGCTCACCCACCGCCTCGAACTCCTGCGCACCGCCGCCGCCCGATCGCTGGACGACCTGCGCGACGTCCTGGGCGCCCTGCGCGCCGACCCGCCGGAGCGCCCCGCCGCCGAGGCCGAACCGCCCGCACCGACCGGGGCGCCGCGCGTCCCGGCACCCGCCCTGCGCGACCTCACCGACCTGGTCGACGAGGCGAACCAGGCCGGGCAGCAGGTCGAACTCGCCCTCTCCGGAGACCCGGAGGCCGTGCCCACCACCCACCGGCTCGCCGTGCACCGGGTGGTCCAGGAGGCACTCACCAACGCCCGCAAGCACGCCCACGCCGCGCCCGTCACCGTCCGGGTCGGCTACGGTGCACCGGCGACCACCGTCGAGGTCCGCAACGGTCCGGGCGGGACCATGCCGAACGGGCCGGTCACCGGGGGCGGGTACGGGCTGGTCGGGCTCGGCGAACGGGTCGGTGCCCTGGGCGGTCACCTGGACGCGGGCCCGGACGGCGCCGGCGGCTTCCGACTCTCCGCCCGGCTGCCCGCCCCGGACCGGCCGCCGCTGGCGGTGCCGACCTCGGGGCCTCCGCAGGGAGCGCCCTCGCCGTCCAAGCCGGCGCTCCCGAACTCTGCGCTCGCGAACTCTGCGCTCGCGAACTCTGCGCTCCCGAACTCTGCGCTCCCGAAACCTTCGCCGCCGAGGGCCCCGCGCTCGAAGTCCTCGCCGTCGAAGTCCCAGCAGCCGAAGGATGGCGCATGATCCGCACGATGGTGGTCGACGACGACGCGCTGGTGCGCCTCGGCCTGGTCGACCTCCTCGCCCAGGACCCGGCCCTGACCGTGGTCGCCGAGGCCGCCGACGGGTTGCAGGCCGTCGAGTTCGCCCGCGACCGCCGGATCGACGTCGCGCTGATGGACATCCGGATGCCCCGGCTGGACGGGATCGCCGCCACCCGGCGACTGCGCCAACTCCCGGACGCCCCGCGGGTCATCGCCCTCACCACCTTCGACCTGGACGAGTACGTGTACCAAGCGCTCGCCGCCGGGGCCGACGGCTTCCTGCTCAAGGACACCCCGCCCGCCGAGATCGCCCGGGCCGTCCACGTGGTCGCGGCCGGCCAGGGGATGCTGCACCCCGCCGCCGCGCGACGGCTGATCGACCGGTACCACCGGGTCGGCGCGCCACGCTCCGTCGCCGCCCGCGGCCGGATCGCCGGGCTCACCCCGCGCGAGACCGACGTGCTGCGGGAACTCGCCGACGGGCTGTCCAACGCTGAGATCGCGGGCGTGCTGGGGATGCGGGAGAGCACCGTCAAGGCGCACGTCAGCCGGATCCTGACCACGCTCGGCGTGGCCAACCGGGTCCAGGCGGCGCTGCTCGCACGGGATGCGGGGCTGGTCGGGGACGGCGCCTGAGGGTGGGCGCTCGCGAGGGCAGGGCGGGGCGCAGCGTCGGACGGTGTTCACGCGGATGTTCCCCGGCCGTCGGTCCGGGCTTCGCCGCGGGCTTCCCTGAGCCGCCGCGTGCCTCCGGTTGGTACCGCCCGCTGAGCCGTTGTCACCCATCCGGCGTGGAAATGCCGTGCCTTGGTGGTTTGCGCTGCCGAACCCCGGCGGCGGGTCCATGGTGGAGATGGGCGCGATCCGGCGACCGCGCCCGCGCGTCGATCCGGGCCCAACCCCGGGCACCCGCCGCTTCCTCCGACGGGTGCCCGAAAGCGGGGCCCGTACCGGCACGCTGGGAGCAGGGCCACCTCGCAGGAAACCGAACGGTTCTTCTAGGCTCACATCTCGGCTTCCCTGCGGCGGTCCGGCCCTTGCGCCCGCCACCAGGAAGCCGCCGTCCACGGGGCTCCGGGCGGAACCGGGGCCACCGGATCGAGCGAGGAGGACGCAATGCCAAGCACGCCGCCCAACCGTTCCACCGCACTTGAGCCAGACGGGCCGTTCCGACGGGCCGTCCAGCATCCCGGCCGACCGGCGCGGTCCGGCGGGGCCTGGCACCCGGGCGGGAGCGGTCGGCAGGTACGGCCGCTGAATACCGGCGGCGGTCGCGGAGGCGAGCGTTGAGTCCCCAGATCGTCGGGTCGCCGACCGCACCGGATGCCGCCGCGGAACCCGACCGCGTACCCGCGGCCGTGACCGTTCCCGTGACCGTTCCCGCTGCGGCCGATGGTGAGGCCGTGGCCGTCGTAGCCGGACCCGTGGTGGTCGGACCTGCTGTGGCCGGTTCGTCCACCGCCGGTCCCTCCGCCGCCAGTCCTTCCGGCACCGGCCCGTCCGCCGTCGCCACCGCCGTTGCCGCTGCGGCCAAGTCCGGTGCCACGGCGGCCGGGTCCACCGCCGTCGGTGCGACTGCCGCCGGCACCGCCGCCACGATCGGCACCGCGGCCCTGCCCGGACTGCCGCAGGCGCTCAGCGCCCGGGCCCGTACCCTCGCCGGTGCCGTCCGGCGCCGTTGCGCGGACCTGGCGGGAATCGAATCACCGAGTGGCGACGCTCCCCGACTCGACGCGCTCGCGGAGGAGTTGGAGGCGGGATTCCGGGCCACCGGGGCCATCGCCCGACGTGAACCCGGGCCGGCCGGTGACCACCTGGTGCTGGAGTGGGAGGGCCGGGACGAGACCCTGCCACACCTGCTGATCGTCGGCCACCACGACACCGTCTGGCCCGTCGGCACCCTGGCGGACTGGCCGGTCGCCGAGCAGGACGGGCGGCTCACCGGGCCCGGTGTGGTCGACATGAAGGGTGGACTCGCCATCCTGGAGGGCGCGTTGGCGCTGCTCGCGGACCTGGGGCAACGGCCGCACCGCACCGTACGGCTGGTCGTGGTGTCCGACGAGGAAGTCGGCAGCCCGGACGGGCGGCGCCTCGTCGAACGCCAACTGCGCGGCGCGGCAGCCGTCCTGGGGCTGGAGCCGCCGCATCCGGACGGGCGGTTGAAGACCGCGCGGCGCGGCAGCACCCGGGTGCGGGTCACCGTCACCGGTCGGGAGGCCCACGCGGGCAACGACGCCCACGACGGGGTCTCGGCGGTGGACGAGCTGGTCGACCAGCTGGTCCTCGTCCGCGGCCTGGCCGGCCAGCCCGGTACCGAGCTCAACACCGGTCGGATCAGCGGCGGTTCACGGGCGAACGTGATCGCCGGAAGGGCCGAGGCGGAGCTCGGCCTGCGATTCTCCACCACCGAGGCGCAGCGCCGCACGCTCGACAACCTCGCCCGGCTGACCGCGCTGCGGCCGGGGGCGAGGGTACGAACGGAGGTGCTGTCCAGTCGGCCGGCCTGGCCCGAGCGGACCGGCAACCCGCTGCTCAGGCACGTGCGTTCGCTCGCCGCGGTGCTCGGGCAGCAGCTCGACGGCGCCCCGGCGGGCGGTGCCGGGGACACCAATCTGCCCGGCTCGCGCGGGCTGCCGACGCTGGACGGCTTCGGCGCGGTGGGTGCGGGTGCCCACGCCCGGCACGAGTACATCCGACTGGACCAGCTCGCTCCGCGGATCGCCCTGCTGGCGGCGCTGCTCGCGGTGCCGCTGCCGCGGCTGCGGGACCGTGCGGAGGGGTGATCATCCGCGGTTGACGGTTGACGGTTGACGGTTGACGGTTGACGGTTGACGGTTGACGGTGAGCAGGTGACAGCGAACAGATAACAGCTGACAGATTTCAGATTATGTCAGCTGTTATCTGTTTTCTGTTCGCTGTTCCCTGTTCCCTGTGTTCGCCACGCCACTCCCTTGCCATCCCTCTGCCCCGCCGCGCAGAATGGTACCGACCGAACGGTCAGTCGGTTGGCGCCCCAGGCGCCGGAGCGGGAACACGAGCGGGAACACGAGAGGGGACCGTGGTGACAACAGAGGTGGCAGAGGCGGTCCCCGCGCAGACGCCGGAGGACCGGTTCGACGCGGTGATCGCCGCCGAGCAGCGGATCGAACCCCGGGACTGGATGCCCGACGCCTACCGGGCCACCCTGATCCGCCAGATCGCCCAGCACGCCCACTCCGAGATCATCGGCATGCAGCCGGAGGGTAACTGGCTCACCCGGGCCCCCTCACTGCGCCGCAAGGCGATCCTGCTCGCCAAGGCCCAGGACGAGGCGGGCCACGGCCTCTACCTCTACGCCGCCGCCGAGACCCTCGGCGTCGACCGCGCCGAGCTCACCGAGAAGCTGATCAGCGGCCGACAGAAGTACTCCTCGATCTTCAACTACCCCACCCTCACCTTCGCCGACGTCGGCGTGATCGGCTGGCTGGTGGACGGCGCCGCGATCTGCAACCAGGTCCCGCTCTGCCGTTGCAGCTACGGTCCTTACGCCCGCGCCATGGTGCGGGTCTGCAAGGAGGAGTCCTTCCACCAGCGCCAGGGCTACGAGCTCCTGATGACCCTGATGCGCGGCACCGAGGGCCAGCGCCGGATGGTCCAGGACGCGGTCGACCGCTGGTGGTGGCCGTCGCTGATGATGTTCGGCCCGCCGGACGCCGACTCGCCGAACACCGCCCGCTCGATGGCCTGGCGGATCAAGCGCCACACCAACGACGAGCTCCGGCAGCGCTTCGTCGACATGACCGTCCCGCAGGCCGAGCACCTGGGCGTCACCCTCCCCGACCCCGAGCTGCGCTGGAACGAGGGGCGCGGCGGCTGGGACTTCGGTGAGCCGGACTGGTCCGAGCTGACCAGGGTCATCCAGGGCCAGGGCCCGTGCAACGCCCAGCGGGTCGACCGCCGCCGGGCCGCGCACGAGGACGGCGCCTGGGTGCGCGAGGCGGCCGTCGCCTACGCCGCCAAGCGTGCCGCCGAACACGCCGCAGCCGCCGAGCGGCACACCCCCGAACAGGAGAACGGAAAGTGACCGAGCCCCAGGCCGAGCGCCGGCCCGCGCCCCAGTCCGAGCCCGCGGCACGGCAACAGCCCCAGTCCAAGGCGGGCTGGCCGCTGTACGAGGTGTTCGTGCGCCCCCGGCGCGGCCTCAACCACGTCCACGTCGGCTCGCTGCACGCCTCCGACGACCGGATGGCGCTGCTCGCCGCGCGCGACCTCTACACCCGCCGCAACGAGGGCGTCAGCCTCTGGGTGGTCCGCTCGGACGCGATCACCGCCTCCACCCCGGACGAGCGCGACCCGTTCTTCGAGCCCAGCGGCGACAAGGTCTACCGCCACCCGACCTTCTACGACATCCCCGAGGATGTCCCGCACATCTGACGGGGGAGCCACCGTGCACGACCACACCACGTCCGCCACCGAGGACGACCACGTCTACCTCAGCCTCGCCGGGGCCGCCCCCGGCCCCGAGGGCGAGGGCCGCTGGGCGTACGGGACGGGCTTCTCCGACCCGCTGCTCGGCGTGGACACCGCCCTGCCCGCCGGCCTGGCCGGTGCCGACCTCGCCGCCTACTGCCAGATGCTCGGCGACGACGCCCTGGTGCTCTCCCAGCGGCTGATCGAGTGGTGCACCCGGGCGCCCGAGCTGGAGGAGGAGGTCGCGCTCGCCAACCTGGGCCTCGACCTGCTCGGCCAGGCCCGGCTGCTGCTCACCCGGGCCGGTCAGGCGGACGGCTCCGGCCGCACCGAGGACGACCTGGCGTACTGGCGGGAGGAGCACGAGTTCCGCAACGTCCGCTTGGTGGAGACCCCGAACGGCGACTTCGCGTACTCGATCGCCCGGCTGCTGCTGTTCGCCACCGCCCGCGGCGCGCTGTACGCGGCGCTGAGCGCCCACCCGGACCCGGTGCTGGCCGCGGTCGCGGCCCGGGGCGTCAAGGAACTGGCGTACCACCGCGAGTACGCCACCGCCTGGACGCTGCGGCTCGGCGACGGCACGCCGTACTCGGCGGAGCGGATGCAGGCCGGGCTGGACGCGGTCTGGCCGTTGCTGGAGGAGCTGTTCACCGCCCACCCGGTGGAGCTGCGGGTCGGCGTCGATCCGGCGGTGCTGCGCGAGCCGGTGCTTCGGGAGCTCGCCGCCGTCGTCGCCGAGGCCGGGCTGACCGTGCCGGAGGTCCCGCCGCTGGCCACCGTGCTGGGCCGGGCCGGCCGGGACGGCGTGCACACCGAGGAGCTCGGTCCGCTGCTCGCCGAGCTGCAGGTGGTGGCCCGCGCCCACCCGGGGGCGACGTGGTGACGGGCACTGCGGACGTGACGGGCAGCGCGGACGTGACGGGCACCGCGGACACCGTCCGCGAGGCGGCCTGGTCGGTCGCCGCGGGCGTCCCCGACCCGGAGCTGCCCATGCTCACCCTGGCCGACCTGGGCGTGCTGGCCGAGGTGGAGGTGGACGGCGGCAGCGGTACGGTCACCGCCTGGCTGACCCCGACCTACTCGGGCTGCCCGGCCGTGGCCGAGATGGCCGCCGACGTCGACCGCCGGCTGCGCGCCGCCGGGTACCCGGACGTCCGGGTGCGGCTGCGGCTGGACCCGCCGTGGTCCACCGACCTGATCACCGCCGAGGGCCGTCGCAAGCTCGCCGAGGCGGGCATCGCCCCGCCGCGTCCGACCTCGGCGCTCGCGCCCGGGGCCGGGCCGGTCCCGCTCACCCTCGGCCCCACCCGCGCGGGAGCCGCGGCCCCCGTGCCCTGCCCGCACTGTGGTGGCGCCGACACGGAGGAGCTGTCCCGCTTCGGGTCCACCGCCTGCAAGGCGCTCTGGCGCTGCCGCGCCTGCCGCGAGCCGTTCGAACGCGTCAAGGAGATCTGAGAATGCCCGCCGCCTCGTCCGCCGCCGCCCCGGCCGGCTCCTCCGTCCCCGCCGCGACCTCCGCCGCGACCTCCGCCGCGACCTCTGCCGAGGCCGTCCGCCCGGCCCGCCGTCCGAGCTTCCACCGGCTGCGGATCGACCGGGTGGAGCAGCTCTGCGAGGACGCCGTCGCGGTGACCTTCGCGGTGCCGGACGGCCTGGCGGCCGAGTACGCGTTCCGGCCCGGGCAGACCCTGACCCTGCGCAGACTGGTGGACGGAGTCGACGAGCGCCGCTCGTACTCGATCTGCGCCCCGGTGGGCGGACCGCTGCGGATCGCCGTCCGGGAGGTGCCCGGCGGGCTGTTCTCGCGCTGGCTGGTGCGCGAGGCCCGGTTCGGCGAGGAGGTCGAGGTCCTGACCCCGTCCGGCCTGTTCACCCCCGAGCTCGGCGTCCCCGCCGACCACGTACTGCTCGCGGCGGGCTCCGGCATCACCCCGATGCTGTCCATCGCCGCCTCCGTGCTGGCCGCCGACCGCCGCTCCACCGTCACCCTGCTCTACGGCAACCGGCGCAGCGACACCGTGATGTTCGCTGACGAGCTGGCCGACCTCAAGGACCGCTACCTCGGCCGGTTCCAGCTGGTCCACGTGCTGTCCCGGGAGACCAGGGACGCCGAACTGCTCAGCGGTCGGCTGGACCCGGAGCGGGTCCGGGCGCTGCTGGCGGCCCTGGTGGACGTCGGCGGCGTCGGGCACTGGTGGCTGTGCGGCCCGTTCGGCATGGTCGCCGGGGCGAAGGAACTGCTTGCCGACCTGGCAGTGCCCGGCGAGCGGGTGCACCAGGAGCTGTTCCACGCCGAGGACGAGCCGCTCGCCGAGCGTGACGAGGACTGGGACGGCGCCGACGGCGAGGCCGGGGCCGCGACGGGCGAGCGCAGCGAGGTCACCGTCGTCCTCGACGGCCGGGGCAGCACCCTCACCCTCCCGCGCGACCGCTCGATCCTGGACGGCGCCCAGCGCTCCCGCCCCGACCTGCCGTTCGCCTGCAAGGGCGGGGTCTGCGGCACGTGCCGGGCCCTGGTCACCGAGGGGGAGGTGGAGATGCGCCGCAACTTCGCCCTGGAGGAGAAGGAGCTGGCGGCCGGCTACGTCCTCACCTGCCAGGCCCGTCCGGTCACCGACCGGGTCACCGTCGACTACGACCGCTGACTCCTGCAGCTCCTGCCCGTTGCGGCTCCCGGCCGCTACGGTGGGCTACCCGCGGGACAAGCTCTACGCTCGTCCGCCGTCCGCGCTGCTCGGCAACTCGCCGCCGGCGACGGCCAGTCGCGCGAGGTGCTGGTGCTGGTGGGGGTGCTGCTGGGCGGGTGGGCCGAGGTCGAGCGCGACCGGTTCGGCGGTCGGGTACCGGACGTGGGCTGACCCGGGTCACACCGTGGCCGGGGCGGGTGCCGGCGCGACGTCCCGCGTGGTCTGCTCGGCGGTCGCCTCCGCGGTCTGGTGCGCGGTCTCGTGCGAGGCCTCCTTCGCCGGCTCCCCGAGCAGCTTGACCAGGTCGTTGACGGCGGCGCGGCCCGCCCGGTTGGCGCCGATGGTGCTGGCGGACGGGCCGTAGCCGACCAGGTGGACGCGCGGGTCTGCGGTGGCGCGGGTGCCGGTGAGCGCGATGCCGCCGCCGGGGGAGCGCAGGCCGAGCGGGGCGAGGTGTCCGACCTCGGGGCGGAAGCCGGTCGCCCAGATGATCGCGTCGACCGCCAACTCCTGGTCGCCCCAGGCGACTCCGTGTTCGGTGAGCCGGTCGAACATCGGTCGGCGCTGCAGCGCGCCCAGTTCCTCGGCGCGGCGGTAGGCGACGGACGGGCCGAGGCCGGTCACGCTCACCACGCTGCGCACCGGCAGGCCCCGGCGGACCCGCTCCTCGACCTTGGCGACCACCGCGCGTCCGTACTCGGGGGTGAACGGGCCCTCGTGGTACACCGGTTCGGAACGGGTGACCCAGACCGTCTCGCCGACCGCGGCCACCTCCGACAGCACCTGGATCGCCGAGGCGCCGCCGCCCACCACCAGGACCCGCCGACCCGCGAACTCCTCGGGGCCGCGGTACTCGGCGTAGTGCAGCTGGCGGCCCGCGAAGCGGCCCGGGTAATGAGGGAGGAAGGGGCGGGTCCAGGTGCCGGTGGCGTTGATCAGCGCACGGGCGGACCAGGTGCCGTGGTCGGTCTCGACCAGCAGGCGGGAGTCGGGGCGCTCGGACTCGGCGCGTACGGCGCGCACCGCGACCGGGCGCACGACCGGCAGCGCGTGCCTGGCCTCGTACGCCGTGAAGTACCCCGGCACCACCTCGCGCGCGCGGGCTTTCGGGTCGGGCGCCGGGAGTTCGGCGTCCGGGAGGTCGTGGAAGCCGTGCACGGTGGCCATCCGCAGGGACGGCGAGCGGTGCGCCCAGGCGCCGCCGGGGGTGGCGTTGGCGTCGAGCACGACGAAGCCGCCGTCGGCTCCCTCCCGGTAGGGGGCGAAGCCGCGGCGGCCGAGGTGGTAGGCGGCGGACAGCCCCGCCTGTCCGGCGCCCACCACCAGGACGTCCACGCGCCGCCGGGCGGCCTCGCCGCTTGCCTTGGTTGCACCGTAAACAGTCACGCACGTGAAACATCGCGGGGTCGGCGACTGTTCCCGCTCGGTGACGAGGGGCGGGGCGGAGCGGAGCGGGCCGGGCCGGGGCGGGCCAGCAGGGCCAGGGGTGGGCCGGGGTCTCAGCCGATCGGCGAGATCACCGCGGCGGTGCCGTACGCGCAGACCTCGGTGCCGACGTCCGCGGCCTCCGTCACGTCGAAGCGCATCATCAGCACCGCGTTGCCGCCGCGCGCCTTGGTCTGCTCGATCAGCCGCTGCATCGCCTCGTTGCGGCTCTCGACCAGGGTCTTCGTCAGACCCCTCAGCTCGCCGCCGATCAGTGACTTGAGCCCGGCGCCGATCTGGCTGCCGAGGTGGCGGCTGCGCACGGTCAGTCCGAAGACCTCGCCGATCACGTGGTCGACCCGGAAGCCGGGGATGTCATTGGTGGTCACGACCAGAACGTCGGCGTTCGGGCCCTGCCCGCCGCCGTACTCGTTGATGTCAGCCATGGGGCCCATCCTGCCGGTGTCGTGCGTCCGAGTGACAGAGGCGCGGCCGGGACGTGGCCGAGAAGGTCCCCGGAAGCTGGTTCGGACCGGTGATCGGGCGGCGGAAAAGCCGTACCGTAGCCCCATGGGCGAGCGAAGCGATCATCCGCAGGGGCCGGGCGCGGCAGAGTACTCCGGCGCGCCGGAGATCGAGGCGACCGTGGTGCTGGGCCTGCGGATCAACGACTGGCCGGCGCTGCGCGCGGCCGCGATCAGGGCCGTCGAGGAACTGGACTTCGACGGCGTCGACCCGGCCGGCCAGCGCCGCGAACTGCTGCGCGAGGTGGCCGAGGACGCCAACGCGGCGCTCGGCGCGCTGCTCCACCCCGACCGGCTGGTGGCCGCCATCCCCGGGGTCGAGGCGATCGGCGGCACGCTGGAGATCAGCGTCACCGAGGACTTCACCCCGGACTTCGCCGAACTGTTCCCACTGGACGGCGAGGACGAGGACGGCGGCGCGGGCGCCGACTGGACCCTCACCCCGCGTACCGCCTGTCTGCTGCACGCCCAGCTGCTCGGCCTGGCCGACGCCGCCTACGACGACCTCGACGAGCACGGCGACGACCCGGTGGTCGACGGCGAGGACATCGACTGGACGGTCTACGCCCGGCTGCCCCAGCGCACTTGGCGGCTCCACCGGGGCTGGCGGCGCACCATGGCCCGCACCTTCGACGACCTGGCCGACGACCTCGCGCTCGGCGAATGGCCGCTGCCGCGCTGCCTCGCCGAGGAACTCGCGCTGCGGATGGCACTGGTGGACGCCCGGACGCTGCTGGGCTCCCAGCCCGAGTCGGTCGCCGACATGATGGGCGACCTGCCCGCCGACCTGTACGACTACGACTGGGACGGCTGCCACGACGAACTGTTCGGCGTCTTCGGGCCGGACGACGGGGACCCGGAGCTCGGCGCGGAGCAGCGCACCGAACTGCTGCTGGCCGCGACGCACCCCGAGGGCTGGTTCCTGATGTACGAGGACGCGGAGGAACGGGACCCGCAGCGCGGCTACCGCCGCTGAACGGACGTCGGGAGCGGCGGCCGGGTGGCCCGCCGCCGGGGCACGGCGGTGGACGGGCGGCTAGGCTGCGGATATGTCCGATGTGTCTCGTTCATCTGGTTCATCCGGTGCGTCCGGCATGCGTGGTGTGCCCACGGGGGAGTCGGGTTCGGACCGGTGCGGTGCGGTGGCGGCGGGTGCGGACGAGTCGGTGCTGGGCCGGATCGCGCTCGGGCTGGACGGTGTGCGGGCGGCGCAGCGCGGGCGGACCGCCGAGGCGCGGGCCAGCTTCGAAGCCCTGTGGGAGGAGTTGGGGGAGCGGGACGTCTTCCACCGGTGCGTCCTGGCGCACTACCTGGCCGACCTGCAGGACGACCCCCGCGCCGAGTTGGAGTGGGATCGGCGGGCCCTCGCGGCCGCCGACTCGCTGACCGCCGAGCGCGCCCGGACCTACGGGCCGGCGCTCCAGGTGCGGGCCTTCTACCCCTCGTTGCACCTCAACCTGGCCTCCGATCACCTCAAGCTAGGGGAGCCGGACCTCGCGCGCGAACAGCTGGAACGGGCGGTGCGGAGCCTGGACGCGCTGCCGGAGGACGCGTACAGCGCGGGGATCCGGGCGGCGGTGGACGAGCTGCGGCAGCGGCTGCGTTGACCGGCTGCGTTGACCGGCTGCGTTGAGCGGCGCGGGGTGGGCCGGGGGTGGGCCGGGGGTGGTGGTGGCCGGGCTGGCATGCTGGACGGGTGACTTCTCCGTTCGACGCCCCGGCTCCCGTTCCCGCCCCCGACGACGTTCCCGGCCCCGAGGACCGCGACGCGCGGCCTCAGTACGTGCTGCCGCTGGTCGTCCGGTTGGAGAAGGCCACGCCGCCGGGGCGGACGGACGCGCTGGAGACCTCGGCGCGGGCGGTGCTGACGCTGCTCGCCGACCCTCGGGTGACCGAGGTGGACGGGGAGTGGACCGAGCGGGTCGCGGCCTGGGAGGACGCCCGGATCCGCAAGGTGGTCCGGCGGGCCCGGGGTGGGGAGTGGCGCCGGGCCGGGGAGCTGCCCGGCATCACGGTGCGGGGGCGGGAGGCGGAGGTGCGGGTGTTCCCGCCGATCCCGCTGGACGGCTGGCCCAAGGACCTCGCCAAGCTCCAGGTCTCCGGCACGGACCTGGAGGAGACCATCGAGGCCGGCGCCCCCGAGCCCGGGCTGCCGGTGCTGTGGCTGAACCCGGAGCTGGAGATGAGCGCGGGCAAGACCATGGCCCAGACCGGGCATGCGGCGCAGCTCGCCTGGTGGCGGCTGGACGAGGCGCAGCGCAAGGAGTGGGCGGAGTCGGGCTTCGCGCTCGCGGTCCGCACGGCGGCGCCGGAGGCGTGGGAGGAGCTGGTCCGCAGCGGGCTGCCGGTGGTCCAGGACGCCGGCTTCACGGAGATCGCCCCGGGCAGCTGCACGGTGATCGCGGAACACCCGGCGCTGCGGTGAGGGTGGCGGCGGACAGATGGCAGAAAACAGATGACAGCGAACGGATAACAGATAACAGCGAACAGATTTCGAAATCTGTTCGCTGTTATCTGTTTGTTGTCATCTGTCACCCAATGCCCGTCGCCCGCTATCCGTTCGAGGCCCGTCGGCGGCGCATCGCCCGCAGTCCGCCGTAGCCGGCCGCTGCCGTCCAGAGCGCCATGATCAGCAGCCCGGTCCAGTGTCCGTAGTGGATGCCCGGCTCGGTCCGGGTGCGCATCGCGTACAGGCCGCCCCGGTCGGGCAGGAACTGGCCGGCTTCGCGGACACCGGGGATCGCGGCCAGCCAGGTGGTGCCCAGGAACACCATCGGTGTGAGCAGGCCGAGGGCCGCGCTGAAGTTGCCCAGCATCGCGGTCAGTCCGAGGCAGAGCAGCACCATCAGCGGGTGGTAGAGCACCCCCGCCAGGAAGCTGCGCGCCAGGCCGGGGGTGGAGAAGTCGAGGCCGGCGGTGGCGTGGACGGCGAGGAAGCAGCCCGCCGTCGAGACCAGGCCCAGCAGCAGGCCCAGCGCGGCGCCGAGGGCGAGCTTGGCACCGTACAGTCGGCCGCGCCGGGGGACGGCGGTGAGCGAGGTGCCGAGCATCCGGGTGTTGAACTCCTGCCCGATCAGCAGGATTCCGAGGCAGGCCACGGCGACGTGGCCGAACAGCAGCCCGAAGTAGATCATGTCGGCCGGGTCCTTGCCGGAGCCCGGCGCAGGCGGTCCCTCGCTGGCGCCGACGGCCGCGGTGATGCCGACGGTCAGTGCCAGGCCGGCCAGCGGGGCCGCCCACTGCGAGGGCAGGGTGGTGAACTTGATCCGCTCGGCGCGCAGGGCGTTGCCGAAGGCCATCGCCATCTCTCTTTCGTCCAGGGGTACTTGGGGCGATTCCGGCTCACCGGCCGGTGCGCTGCAGGGCGCGCAGGCCGCCGTACGCCGCCAGGGCCGTCCAGAGCGCCATGATCAGCAGCCCGGTCCAGTGCCCGTACGTGGTCCGCGGGTCGTCGGTGTAGCGCATCGCGTACTGGCCGGCTCGGTCGGGCAGGAACTGGACGGCGTCCCGCGCACCGGGTACGCCGGCGAGCAGGGGGGAGAGCAGGAAGACGGTCGGGGTCAACAGGCCCATGGCGGCGGTGAGATTGCCGAGCCGGGCGGTCACGCCGAGGCAGAACACCACCAGCAGGGCCGGGTAGAGCACTCCGGCCGTGGCCGCGCGGGCGAAGGCGGGGCCGTGCCAGTCGGCGGGGACGGTGGCCGCGTACCCGGCGAACGCGCCCGCGGTGCCGAGCGCGCCCGCGCCGAGGCCGACCAGGGCGCCCAATGCCAGTTTGGCACCGTACAGTCGGCGGCGCCGGGGGACGGCGGTGAGCGAGACGTCGAGCATCCGGGTGTTGAACTCCTGGCCGATCAGCAGGACTCCGAAGGAGACCAGGGCGGCCTGGCCGAAGTTGAGCCCGTAGAAGACGCCGACGCCCGGGTCGTCGGTGAGGTGGTGGTCGGCGTCGCGGAGTACCGCGCCGACGGCGGTGGTGACACCGGCGGTGAGCAGGACGGCCAGCAGCGGCGGGAGCCAGAGCGAGCGCAGGGTGGTGAGCTTGATCCGTTCGGCGCGAAGGGTGTTGAGGTTCACGCGGCGGCCTCGGCGCGGTACTCGACGCTGTCGGCGGTCATCCGCATGAACGCCTCCTCCAGCGAGTCCTGTTGGACCGCGATCTCGTACAGCACCACGCCGTTGGCGGCGGCCAGCGCGGCGATCCGCTCGGGCTCCGCGCCGGTCACCTCCCAGGCCCCGCCGTCGACTTCGGTCGCGTCGAGGCGGTGGTCGCCGGCGCCGAGCAGGGCGGCCAGCCTGGCGGGGTCGACGGCCCGCACCCGGATCCGGGACCGGCCGTGGCGGTCGATGAACTCGGCGGTGGCCGCGTCGGCGAGCAGCCGACCGCGGCCGATCACCACCAAGTGGTCTGCGGTGAGGGCCATTTCGGTCATCAGGTGGGAGGAGACCAGCACCGCCCGGCCCTCGGCGGCGAGGTCGCGAAGCAGGGTGCGGATCCAGCGGATGCCTTCCGGGTCCAGGCCGTTGACCGGTTCGTCCAGCAGCAGCACCGGCGGGTCGCCGAGCAGGGCGGCGGCCACCCCGAGGCGCTGGCGCATCCCGAGCGAGAACCCCCGGATCCGCCGCTCCGCAGCCTCGGCCAGCCCGACCTGGGCGAGCACCTCACCGACCCGCCGCTCCGGCAGGCCGTTGCTCGCGGCGATCCAGCGCAGGTGGCCCCGCGCCGTGCGGCCGCCGTGCAGGGCCTGGGCGTCCAGCAGCGCGCCCACCTGCCGCAGCGGCTGGGCGAGTTCGGCGTACGGGCGGCCGCCGACCAGGGCTCGCCCGGCGGTGGGGCGGTCCAGGCCGAGGATCAGCCGCATGGTGGTGCTCTTCCCGGCGCCGTTCGGGCCGAGGAAGCCGGTCACCACGCCGGGCCGGACGTCGAAGGACAGCTCGTCGACGACCCGTCGGCCGTCGTACTCCTTGGTCAGGCCCTGGATCTCGATCACGGCCGTCCTCCCTCCTCGCAGGTGGTCACCGTCCTTGCTCCGGACGGTGGTTCCATTCGACCGGAACGGGCCGGTCGGGCGGATCCCGCCGCAGCGGGGATCCGCCTCCCTCCCGGGAGGGAGGTCGCGGCGGTCCCGCGGGGGAGCCCGGGCGGCCGCTGAGCTGGCAGGATGGCCGGGTGCCAGGAATGACCGCGTCCCGGTTGAGGGACGGAGCGACCAGGATCCTCGCCCCGCTGGTGGCCGGGGCCACGTACGCCCGGATGCTGCACCTGCTGGTCGGGTGGATCTTCGCGGGCGTCGTCCTGCTGGTCTATCCGGGGACGTACCACAAGACCCTCGGCGAGATCGTGGTGAAGGCCGTCGCGGTGGACGCCGTGCTGCTGGCGCTCATCGCGCTCGTCCCGGCGGCGCGGCGGGCCGAGGGTGTGCAGGCCCGGTTGCTGCTGGTGCCCGACCGCGAGGAGGACATCGGCGTCGAGCCCTCCCGTTCCGGGGCGGACCGGCGGCGCATGGCCGGCTGGCTGATCGGGCGGGTGGCGCTCGGTACGGCGGTCGGCTTCGCGACGGTCGTCGGGCTCACCCGGGCCTACGACCTGCTCACCGGTCCGGATGCCGTCCGGTACCTGCTGCCCGCGCCGCTGGTGGTGCTCGGCTACGGCTGGCTGGTGATCGGCGCCGGTCGCCTCCAACTCGCTATGGCAGAAGGCCTGTTGGGTCCGTCTCCGGCGGAGCGGCTGGCGGAGGCGGAGCTGCGGGCCGAACGGCTGCTGGAGCGCAACCGGCTGGCCCGTGAGTTGCACGACTCGATCGGCCACGCCCTGACGGTGACCGTCCTCCAGGCCGGCGCGGCTCGCGAGGTCGGGGACCCGGCCTTCGCCGCCAAGGCGCTCGAAGTCATCGAGGAGACCGGGCGGCGGGCGATGGAAGACCTCGAGCGCACCCTGGTGCTGCTGCGCGAGACCCCGGCGGGCGGCGCGGGCGGCGCGGGCGGCAACGGGACGGGTGGGTACGTGACGGGCGGGCAGGGGGCGGCCACCGAACAGCCCGGCATCGACCAGCTGCCCGCGCTGTTCGACACGGCCCGCGCGGCGGGCAGCCCGGTCGAGGCGTGGATCGAGGTGCCGCCGGGAGTGCTGCCCGGGGTGCTCTCGCGCGAGACCTACCGGATCGTCCAGGAGGGCGTCACCAACGCGCTCAAGTACGCGCCCGGCGAGCCGGTCGCCGTCCGGATCGCCGTCCGGGACGGACGGTTGGAGCTGAGCTGTGCCAACCGGTTGGTGGCGCTGCCGGGCCGGGGCGGCCCCGGCCGGACGGGCTCGCGCAAGGGCGGCAAGGGGCTGCGCGGCATCCGGGAGCGCGCCGCACTGCTCGGCGGCGAGGCGACGGCCGGGGTGACCGCCGGGGGGACCGCATCCGGGGCGGCCGGTGACGGGGGTGCGGAGTGGGTGCTCGACGTCCGGCTGCCCCTACGCTTGGGCGCGTGACGAATGATCTTGCAGGCGGGGCCGGGGCCGGGAGCGGGAGCGGAGGCGGCACTGGCATGACCGACGTCCTGCTCGCCGACGACGAGGGACTGGTCCGGGCCGGACTGCGGGCCGTTCTGGAGGCCCAGGGCGACCTGCGGGTGGTCGGCGAGGCGGCCGACGGCGCGGAGGCGGTGGCCCTGGCCCGCGCGCTGCGCCCGCAGGTGGTGCTGATGGACGTCCGGATGCCCGTCCTGGACGGCCTGGCGGCCACCCGCGAACTGCTGCGCCCCCGCGCCCCGGGGGAGTCGCCGCCGCGGATCCTGGTCGTCACCACCTTCGAGAACGACGACTACGTCTACCAGGCGCTGCGCGCGGGTGCCGACGGCTTCCTGCTCAAGCGCAGCCGTCCGGCCGAGATCGTCCACGCGGTACGGCTGGTGGCGGCCGGCGAGTCGCTGCTGTTCCCGGCCGCCATCCGCCGACTGGCCGCCGGGCACGGCAACCCCGCCGCCCGCGCGGCGATGGACCGGGCGGCGCTGACCGGGCGCGAGGCCGAGGTGCTGCGGCTGATGGCGCGCGGGCTCAGCAACGGGGAGATCGCCGAGCGGCTGGTGCTCGGGGTGCAGACGGTCAAGACGCACGTCAGCGGCGTGCTGGCGAAGCTCGGCGCGCGGGACCGCACGCAGGCGGTGATCGCCGCGTACGAGTCGGGGTTCGTCGAGCCGTCGGAGTAGCCCCACCGCCGGAACGCTTCCGGTGGTGGCTGTGGTGGCTGTGGTGGCTGTGGGGTCGGCGGGGTCGGCGGGGTCGGGCCCGGGCGTGGTCAGGCCGGGTAGGCGTGGGTCTGGGTGGCCTTGACCGAGGCCCAGACCGCCGCCCCCGGCGCCAGCCCCAGTTCGGCGACGGCGGCCGGGGTGAGGTCGGCGGCCATCGGCAGGGCGCCGGCGAGTTCGGCGCGCACCTGGTCGCCGTGCAGGTCCAGGCCGATGACCTCGGCCGGCCACAGGTTGCGGGCGCTGGACTGCGGCCGCTCCCGGTAGAGGGTGACGGCGGAGGGCGGGAAGGCCACGAACGCCGGTCCGGACAACTCCTCCGCGGTGGTCAGGACGGTGCCGTCCGGGAGGGTGACCCGGGTGCCCTCGGCCCGGCCCTGGTACAGGTTGAGGCCGACCAGGCGGGCGATGTAGTCGGTGCGCGGCCGGCGGGCGACCTCCGCCGGGCTGCCGGACTGCACCTCGCGGCCGTCCTCGATCACCACCAGCCGGTCGGCCAGCACCATCGCGTCCAGCGGGTCGTGCGTCACCAGTACCGCAACGGCCTCGAACTCGGCCAGATGGAGCCGTAGTTGGGACCGTACGTCGAGCCTGGTGCGGGCGTCCAGGGCGGCCAGCGGCTCGTCCAGGAGGAGCAGTCGGGGGCGGACGGCCAGGGCCCGGGCGAGTGCCACCCGCTGGGCCTGGCCACCGGAGAGCCGGCCGGGGCGTACCGCGGTCTGCCCGGTCAGGCCCATCCGCTCCAGCCAGGCCGCGGCCTCGGCCCGGGCCTCGCGCTTGGGGCGGCCCTGGCAGCGCGGGCCGAAGGCGACGTTGTCGAGTGCGCTGAGGTGCGGGAACAGCAGGTAGTCCTGGAACACCACGCCGACCGGCCGCTGTTCGGCCGGGGTGTGCAGGCGCCGGGCCGGGTCCTCCAGGACCTGGCCGTCCAGCCGCAGGTGGCCGTCGGTGAGCGGGAGCAGGCCCGCGAGGGCGCGCAGCGCGGTGGACTTGCCGGCGCCGTTCGGGCCGAGCAGCGCGATCACCTCGCCCGGGGCGGCGTTGAGCGTCAGGTCGAGGGCGAACGCGGCGCGGTCGACCCGCAGGTGGGCGTCCAGGGCGTTCACGGCGTCCAGGGCGTTCACGGCGTTCACCGCGGCGGGAGTGGCGGGGACGGAGGCAGCAGGCGTGGTGGCAGCGGGCGTGGTGGCAGCGGAGGGTGAGGCGCCGTCCGGCGTCGGGATGTTCATCGGTTCGACCGTCCTGTCGGCGTCCAGGGTGACGGGGGCGGCGTCCGGTTCCGGGGTCACGGGGTCGACACCCAGCGGTCGCGCAGGCCGACCAGGACGGCGACGGAGACCACCAGCAGTACCAGCGACAGCGCGATCGCGGCCTCCGGGTCGGACTCCATGGCCAGGTAGACGGCCAGCGGCATGGTCTGGGTGCGGCCCGGGAAGTTGCCCGCGAAGGTGATCGTCGCGCCGAACTCGCCGAGCGCCCGGGCCCAGGCCAGGACGGCTCCGGCGGCGATCCCCGGGGCGATCATCGGCAGGGTGACCCGGCGGAACGCGGTCAGCCGGGAGGCGCCGAGGGTCGCCGCCGCCTCCTCGAAGCGGGGATCGGCCGCCCGCAGCGCGCCCTCCACGCTGATCACCAGGAAGGGCATCGCCACGAAGGCCTCGGCGATCACCACCCCGGTGGTGGTGAAGGGCAGGGTGATGCCGAACGCCGAGTCCAGCCAGGACCCGACGATGCCGCGCCGCCCGAGCACCAGCAGCAGCGCCACACCGCCCACCACCGGCGGCAGCACCAGAGGCAGGGTGACCAGCGCCCGGATCACCCGCCGGCCGGGCAGCTCGGCGCGGGCCAGCAGCCAGGCCAGCGGGACACCGAGGACCAGCGACACCGCCGTCGCGGCCGTCGCGCAGATCAGCGACAGCCGCAGGGCGTCCCAGACGGCGGCGCTGGTGAGCTGCTGGGACAGGCTGCTCCACGGTGCCCGGGCGAGCAGCCCGACCAGCGGCAGGATCAGGAACGCCAGGCCTAGCAGCGCCGGGAGCAGCAGCGTGACCGGGACGCGCTGCGCGCCCGGGCGGCGCGCGCCACTGCGGCGGCCCGGCAGGGTCCGCGCGGGCCCTGCCGGTGCCGGGGCGACGTGGTCCTCGCCGGGGTCGGTGCCGCCCCGCCGGCCCTGGGCGGCGCCGCGGTCGCGGCCGCGCCCCTGGCCGGGTGCGGGGTCGGTGGTGCGGTCCTTCACGGCGCCTGGAAGCCCGCCGCGGTCAGCACCTGCTTGGCTTCGGGCGACTGGGCGTAGGCGACGAAGGCGGCGGCGCCGTCCTTGTTCGGCGCCTTGGCCAGCGCGGCGATCGGGTAGTCGTTCACGGCCTTGGCGGCCTCGGGGAAGTCCACGCCGTCGATCTTCGCAGCATCGGCCTGCACATCGGTCTTGTACACCAGCGAGGCGTCGACCTCGCCGAGCTCGACCTTGGTCAGCGCGCCCTTGACGTCCTGCTCCAGGGTGACCGGCGTGAGGTCGACGCCGGCGGCCTTCAGCGCGGTGAGGGCGGCGGCGCCACAGGGCACCTCCTTCGCGCAGAGCGCGACCTTCACACCGGAGCCGGTGAGGTCCTTGAGGCCCGCGAGGTGCTTGGGGTTGCCCTTGGGGACGGCGATGGCGAGGGTGTTCCTGACGAAGGTCGTCGGCCGGCCGCTCGCGCCGCCCGCGTCGGTGACCGTCTTCATGGTGGCCGGACTGGCGGCGGCGAAGACGTCCGCCGGGGCACCGGAGTTGATGCTGGTCGCGAGAGCGGAGCTGCCGCCGAAGTTGAACGTGACCTTGGTGCCCGGGTTGGCGGCCTCGAACTTCTTGCCGAGCTCGGTGAAGGTCTCCTTGAGGGAGGCGGCGGCGAACACGGTGATGGCGCCCTTGGCCTTCGGGGCGGTGGCGCCGTCGGTGCCCGTGGCACCCGTGGCACCCGTGGCGGCGGTGGTCGCGGCCGAGGAGGCGGAGGCGGAGCCGGAGGCCTTGCCGCCGTCGCTGCCGCAGGCGGTGGCCCCGAGGCTGAGGGCGAGGGCCGCCGCGGCGGCGGCGGCGAGTCTGCGGGTGGCGGTGCTGCGGGTGCTCATCGGTGCTTCCCCTCCAGGGTTCGCGCCGGAAGGGGCGCGGAGGCGTGACCGCAGGTGCGGCCATGATGGCGATCATAGTGCCGCAGATGCGAGCGATAAATCCTCTGTCGCATCGCACAGCGAGGGCGGCTCGGGGGCCTCGGGGCTGCTGTGCGAAGGCTCAAACGTGCGTGGACGGTTCGGGGCGGTCGCGCGGCGCGGGTTCGGCGTGGCGGAGCGGCGGAGCGGCGGCGTACGGCCGGTGGAAAACCCGTCGCGTCCGGGTGGGTGGAACGGTCAGAGTGGGCGCAGCCCGTACGTGCGGCCGGCCGTCGGCCGCCCGGGCCCGACGGTCGATCCGAACGGATCCACGGGGAGGAGTCCGCCCATGTCCACGCTGCGCGTCACCGCCGAGAAGCTGGTCATCCTGGAGCACCCGAATGCCGATGCCCTGGAGTTGGCGCAGGTCGGCCTCTACCGGGCGGTGGTCGCCAAGGGTGTCTACCGGACCGGCGACCACGCCGTCTACATCCCCGAACAGGCAGTCCTGCCCGATGAGTTGGTCGATGAGCTGGGCCTGACCGGCAAGCTGGCCGGCGGCGCGGCGAACCGGGTGAAGGCGGTGCGGCTGCGCGGGGAGCTGTCGCAGGGCATCGTCTGCCGGCCCGGCGCGCTGGCCGGCACGGACCTGGCCGGGGCCGCGGCGCGGGGCGAGGACTTCGCCGAGCTCCTCGGGATCGTCAAGTGGCAGCCCCCGGTGCCGACCTCGATGAGCGGTGACGTCCTCAGCGCGCCCGACCTGCTGCCCTGGGTGGACATCGAGAACCTCAAGCGCCACCCCGACGTCTTCGAGCCCGGTGAACCCGTGGTGGTGACCGAGAAACTGCACGGCAGCTGCTGCCTGGTCACATACACCGCCGCCACCGGTGAGGTGCGGGTCTCCTCCAAGGGGATCGGCGCCCAGGGGCTGGCGCTCGTCGAGGACGAGCGCAACCTGTACTGGCGGGCGGTGCGCGCGTACGACATCCCGGCGGTGGCGGCCCGGTTGGCCGAACGGCTGGGCGCCGAGCGGATCGGCGTCTTCGGCGAAGTGTTCGGCGAGGGCGTGCAGGACCTGACGTACGGGGCCTCCGCGCGCACCGAGCGCCCCGGGTACGCGGCGTTCGACGTGTCGGCCGTGGTGGACGGGCAGCTGAAGTGGCTGTCGGCCGCCGAACTCCTCGACGGCGAGCTGCCGTTGGTGACCGAACTGTGGCGCGGCCCGTTCGACACCGCGACGGTGCTGGCCCACGCGCAGGGCCGGGAGGCCCACTCCGGGCGTGAACTCCACCTGCGCGAGGGCGTGGTGGTCCGGCCGGTGGTCGAGCGCTGGAGTCCGGTGCTCGGCGGGCGGGCGATCGCCAAGGTGGTCAGCGACGCGTACCTGACCCGCAAGGGCGGCACCGAGTACGAGTGAGATCGAGTGGCATCAAGTGGCATTGGAGCGGCATCAAGTGGCATCGAGTGGGCTCGAGTGCGAGTGGGTCGGTCGCGGACCCCGACCCGCCCCCTTCTTCTCTTCCGTGCGGCTTCCTCGGCTGAAAACCCGTCAGTAAGGTCGAAGGGTCGCCAAGCGCAGCCAGCGCCGAGGAAGTCGAGAAGGAGTGCCGATGGCCACCGCAGCCGCCATACCCGGACCGGCCGGGAACCCCCTGGTCGGATCGCTCTTCGACCTCACCCGCCGCCCGTTGCGCACCTACCTCGCGGCCCGGCGCGACCACGGCGACGTGGTGCGCATCGCGGCCGGGCCGCCCGGTCTGCGCGTCGACCTCTACGGGGTGTTCTCGCCCGAGGGCGTCCACCAGGTGCTGGGCAGTGAGGCGGCGAACTTCCGCAAGGAGAACAACTTCTACGACGAACTGCGGGCCAGCGTCGGCAACGGACTGCTGACCAGCCAGGACGAGGTCTACCAGCGCCAGCGCCGGCTGATCCAGCCGCTGTTCACCCGGCGCCGGGTCGACGGCTACGCGGAGGCGCTCGCGCAGGAGGCGCAGGCGCTCGGCGATCGCTGGCGGGCGGTGCCCGGCGGGGTGGTGGACGCGGCCGAGGAGATGTCCCGGTTCGCGCTGCGGGCCGTCGCGCGGATCCTCTTCGGTGCCGACGTGGAGGAGGCGGTGGAGGTGGTGAACCGCAGCTTCCCGGTGCTGGGCGAGTACGTCAAGGAGCGCGGATTCGCGCCGGTCCGGCTCCCGCGCGGCTGGCCGACGCCGGGCAACCGGCGCGGCCTGGCGGCGCAGCGGGCGCTCTACGAGGTGTGTGACCGGATCATCGCCGAGCGGGCTGTGCGCGGGGGCGGCGTCGACGAGGCGGACGACCTGCTGACGCTGCTCGGGCGGGCCCGCGGTGAGGACGGCGAGCGCCTGGATCCGGCCGAACTCCGGGACCAGGTCCTGGTGTTCCTGCTCGCCGGGCACGAGACCACGGCCACCTCGCTGGCCTTCGCGCTGCATCTGCTGGCCAAGCACCCGGAGCAGCGCAAGCTTGCCCAGGCGGAGGCGCGGACCGTCCTGGACGGGCGGGCGCCGACGGCGGCGGACCTGGAGCGGCTGCCGTACCTCACCCGGGTGCTCAAGGAGGCGATGCGGCTCTTCCCGGCGGCGGCGCTGATCGGGCGGCGGGCGGTCGAGGAGACGGTCATCGACGGGTACGTCATTCCGGCGGGGGCCCAGGTCGTGATCGCGCCGCTGGTCACCCAGCGGCACCCGGACCACTGGGTCGAGCCCGAGCGCTTCGAGCCGGACCGGTTCCTGCCGGAGAAGGAGAAGGCCCGGCACCGGTACGCGTGGTTCCCGTTCGGCGGAGGGCCGCGGGCCTGCATCGGGCAGCACTTCTCGATGCTGGAGTCGGTGCTGACCCTCGGGGTGCTGCTACGGGACTTCGAGCTGGAGGCGGTGGACCAGCGGGTGGCGCTGGCGCAGGGGGTCACGCTGCGGGCGGCGAGCGCGATGCGGGTGCGGGTGACGGCCCACGGGGGTCGGCGGCTGACAGGTAACAGCTGACAGATGACAACTAACAGATAACGGATAACAGATGTTGAAATCTGTTATCCGTTATCTGTTAGTTGTTCGTTGTCAGGCGCCCGGGCATCACTGGGCACAGGACCGGGTCATTCGAACACATCACCCCAACTGCGCGTGCAGCTTTTCAGATCTTCGCCTGACCTATTCCAGCCGCTCGATAGCGTCCCACGCACCCCAGGCCGAAAGCGCACATGCGAGCGGCATATGCCGCTCGGATGCAGTCCGCCCGGCCGGGGGTGCCCGGGGGCTCCGCCTGCCGCCCCGGGCCCGACCGGTCGACCGGAGGTCCCGTGGGCGCCCTCAACCAGTTCAGCCTCGGCTGGCTGACCCCCGTCCTGTCGTACGCGATGGCCTGCACCGGTGCCGCACTCGGGCTGCGCTGCACCCTGCGCGGCCTGGCCGCCACGGGCGCCGCCCGCCGCAACTGGCTGCTCACCGCTGCGGCCGCGATCGGCTCCGGCATCTGGACCATGCACTTCGTCGCCATGTTCGGCTTCGCCGTCGACGGCACCGAGCTGCGCTACAGCGTGCCGCTGACGGTGCTCAGCCTGCTGGTCGCCGTCCTGGTCACCGGCCTCGGCCTGACCGTGGTCTGCTACGGCCGGCACCGCGGACTGGCCCTGCTGGGCGGCGGCTGCATTACCGGCGTCGGCGTCGCCGCGATGCACTACCTCGGCATGGCCGCCGTCCGGATGCACGGCGGGCTGCGCTACGACGCCGGGACGGTCGCCCTCTCCGTCCTGGTCGCGGTCGGCGCCGCCACCGCCGCGCTCTGGGCCGCCGTCACCATCCGCAACGTGTACGCGGCGGCCGCCGCCTCGCTCGGCATGGGCCTCGCGGTCAGCTGCATGCACTACACCGGGATGGCCGCCGTCCACGTCCGGCTGGATCCCGCCCGTACCGGCCTGGGCGGGGTCAGTCCGATGGAGTTCGTCTTCCCGCTCGCCGTCGGCCTCGGCTCGTTCCTCTTCCTGGCCTCCGCCTTCGTCGCGCTCTCCCCGACCGCCCAGGAGCGGGTCGGCTACCTGGCGGCGGGGGAGCTGGCGATCGAGGAGTTCCCCGGCCTCGGGGCCCGGCCCGGCCCCGCGTCCGCGGGCCCCGCGCTCTCCGACCCCTACGGCCCCGACCCGGACGGCCCCGACCCGTACGGCCAGGACCGCGCTGCCTGAGCCCCGCCGCGTCCGAGCCCCGCTGCCCCCGCCCGAAAGGCCCCCGTCCATGCGCGAAGTCCGCGGTACCACCTCCGGCGCCCGCCGGGGTGCCCACGCCGGGCCACCCGCCCGTTCGCCGCGCCCCGGCCCCTGGCTGCGCCCCCGGACCGTCCGCGCCCGGATCATCGCCCTGCTGATGGTGCCGGTCGTCTCCGTCCTCGCCCTGTGGGGCTTCGCCACCGTGACCACCGCCCAGGGCGTCTGGGACCTGCTGCGCCTGCGCGACGCCCAGCGCGGCCTGCTCACCCCGGTCGCCGACACGGTCTCCGGCCTGCAGGCCGAACGGGCCGCCGCCGGGCAGCTGTTGGCCGGCCCGGGGCTCGTCCCGGGGACGGTGCCCGCCGCGGGCCGGGAGGGCGCTCTGCGCGAGGCCGCAGCCGCCACCGACCGGGCGCTCACCCCGCTGTACCCCGATCCCAGCCACCCCGGCCAGGGCTACAACCGGGCCGACGCCCAGGGTCTGGGCGCCGAGGCCGCCGCCCGCCTGGACGACCTCGGCGCCGCGCTGGCCGACCTGCCCGCGCTGCGCGGCAGGGTGCTCACCCGGAGCGTGGGCTGGCCGGAGGCGTACGCGGCGTACGGCGCGGCCGTGGACCGGGCGCTGGCCGTCTCCGGCGCGGTCGCCGCGTCGCAGGACGGCCGCTCCGGAGCCGACGCTCGGGCGCTCCCGGACTTGGACCGCGCCCGTGAACTCCTGTCCCGTGAGGACGCGTTGCTCCGCTCCGCGGAGCTCTCCGGCGCGCTCGGCGACGAGCAGCTGCGCGAGTTCTCCGGCACGGCCTTCGCCCGCCGCGCGTTCGAGCAGGGCGCGGCCGCCGGCTTGGGCTCCGCCGACCGGGACGCGCTGCTCGCCGTCACCGGCAGCCCGGACCACCGGGAGCTGGTCGGCTACGAGGAGAAGGTCCGCACCGCCGCCGACGGGCGATCCGCCGTCGCCGCGGTACCGGCGGACCGGTGGGCGGCGGTGGCCGTGAGTGTCGCCGACGGGCTGCGCGGCGTCGGGGACAGCGCCGGACGGCTCGCCGCCGAGCGCCGGAACCCCTACGCACTGGGCCTGTTCACCCCGGCCGGGGTCGCCGTGCTGCTCGGGCTGCTGGGCGTGGTCGCCTCGCTGGTGGTCTCGGTGCAGATCGGCCGGGGCCTGGTCACCGAGCTGACCGGCCTGCGCAACTCGGCACTTGACCTGGCCGGGCGCAAACTCCCCGCCACGATGCGGAGGTTGCGCGCGGGTGAGGAGGTGGACATCGAGGCCGAGGTGCCCCGGCCGGTGGGCCGCGACGACGAGATCGGCCAGGTGCACCGGGCGCTCGGCACCGTGCAGCGGGCCGCCGTCACGGCGGCGGTGGAACGGGCCGAAGTGCTGTCCGGGGTGTCCGGGGTGTTCGTCAATCTCGCGCGCCGCAGCCAGGTCCTGGTGCACCGCCAGCTCGCCCTGCTGGACAGCATGGAGCGGCGCACCGAGGATCCGTCCGAGCTGGCCGACCTGTTCCGGCTGGACCACCTCACCACCCGGATGCGCCGCCACGCCGAGGGCCTGATCATCCTCTCCGGCGCCGCCCCCGGCCGGGCCTGGCGCCGGCCCGTCCCGCTGGTGGACGTGGTGCGGGCGGCCGTCTCGGAGGTGGAGGAGTACGCCCGGGTCGAGGTGCACCCGCTGCCGCGCGCCGCCGCCGTCGGCCACGCCGTCGCCGACCTCACCCACCTGGTGGCCGAACTGGTCGAGAACGCCACGGGGTTCTCCCCGCCGCACACCAGGGTGCACATCCGCGGTGAACGGGTCGGCAACGGCTACGCATTGGAGATCGAGGACCGCGGCCTCGGCATGGGCCCCGCCGCACTGGCCGCCGCCAACCGGCGGATCGCCGCCGCCGAACAGACCGACCTGTTCGACAGTGACCGGCTCGGCCTGTTCGTGGTCAGCCGCCTGGCCCGGCGGCACGACGTCCGGGTCTCCCTGGTGACCTCCGCGTACGGCGGCACCACCGCCGTGGTGCTGCTGCCCACCGGGCTGCTGGCCGACGGGCGGGAGGAGCCGGGGCAAGACCACGAGCCGGTACCGGAGTTGGACGTACGGCCCGGTCCGGAGGCGGAGCCGGTCGAGGCCCTGTGGCCGGCGCCCCCCGCCGCTCCGGACGCCGGCTCCGGTCCTGCGTGGTGGCCGCAGGAGGGGCCGGCCCCCATCCGGTCCGGGGCGGAGCCCGTGGAGCCCGTGGAGCCCGTCCTCCCGGGCGGCGGGGTGGCGGGGACAGAGCTTCCGGCGGCGGGTGGGCCGCCGCCGGAGGGCGGGGCGTTGCTGCCGTTCGGCGTCCGGGGCGTCGACCCCGGGCCGACGCGCCGCACCCCGCTCCGGGCCTCCGGCGCCCGGACGGCCGGACCGGCTGCGGATGGGGGCCCGGGTGCGGCCTCCCGTCCGCAGCCCGGTCCGCCGCGGCCCTATGGCGCGGTGGCCGAGACCTTGCCCGGCGTGCGTCAGCCGACCGATGAAGCGGGCGAGTTGCCGCGCCGGGTGCGCCAGGCGAGCCTGGCGCCGCAGCTGCGGGAGACGCATGCCGCCGCCCCGCCCGGCGGCCGCCGGGCCACCGCCGGAGCCGGAGCCGGGGCCGCCGGGGCCGGGGCCGGTGCCGGGCCGGGCACCCGCAGTCCGGAGGAGGCGCGGGCGGCGATGGCGGCCTTCCAACGCGGCTGGGCCCGCGGCCTGCGGCTCGAAGCCCGGCCCGAAGCCCGGTCCGAGGCCCAGCCCGGCACCAGGCCCGACACCCGGCCCGAGGCCCGGCCCGGCACCAGGCCCGACACCCGGCCCCAGGTCTGGCCCAGCGCCCGCAGCGAAGCGCGACTCGACACCCGACCCGAAGGAGACCGGCCGTGATCGGCACCACCCACCGCACGGGAGAGCTGAACTGGCTCCTGGACGAGTTGGTCCAGCGCGCCCCCGAGATCCGCTTCACCGTGATGCTCTCCGCCGACGGCCTGGCCATGGGCAGCTCGGCCGGTCTGGCGCGCGAGGACGGCGAACACCTGGCGGCCGTCGCCGCCGGTTTCCACAGCCTCGCCAAGGGCGCCGGACGGCACTTCGGCGCGGGTGAAGTCCGCCAGACCATGGTCGAGTTGGAGGGAGGCTACCTGCTGGTCGCGGCAGCCGGGGAGGGCGCCTGCCTGGCCGTGTTCGCCACCGCACGGGCCGATCTCGGGCTGGTCGCCTATGAGATGGCCAGACTGGTCCGCCGGGTCGGCGAGCACCTCGGCGCCCCGCCCCGCGCGGTGCACGGCGGGTGAGTCCGGTGCCCCGGCCGGACCGCCCGTACCACCGGGCGGAGCACGCCTTCCACCCGTACCACCAGCGACATCCGGAGCACTCGCGGGCCGCCCCCGACCGGCCGCCCCGCAACCCGCTCGCCGCCGCCCACCAGGCCCGCTGGTACGACGACGAGGCCGGGCCGCTGGTCCGCCCGTACGCCATGACCGGCGGCCGGACCGGCGCCGGTGAGCAGCAGTTCGACCTGATCGCGGTGGTCGTGTCCGACCTGCCCGACCCGGCGCTCGCGCCGGACGGGCCAGGGCCGCCGGTCGGTCCCGAGCAGGCGCGGATCCTCCGCCTGTGCCTGGGCACGCCGCTGTCCGTGGCCGAGCTCGCCGCCGAACTCGACCTGCCGGTGGGCGTCGTGCGGGTGCTGCTCGGCGATCTGCTGGCGGCCGGGCTGGTCCGGGTCAACCGCCCCGTCCCGCCCGCCCTGCTCCCCGACGAGCGCATCCTCCAGGAGGTCATCCATGGGCTTCGCGCACTCTGACCACCCGTCCGACCCGAGGCACCCGTCCGACCGGACGCCCCCGTCCGGCCGGCGGCAGCCGCTCGGCCGGTGGCCGTCCGACCCGGTGGGTCCGGTGGACCCGTCCGACCCGGTGCTCGCGCTCAAGATCCTGGTGGCGGGCGGGTTCGGGGTCGGCAAGACGACGCTGGTCGGCGCGGTCAGCGAGATCCGCCCGCTGCGCACCGAGGAACGGCTGACCGAGGCCGGGCGCGGGGTGGACGACCTGGACGGGGTGGAGCGCAAGTCCGCCACCACGGTGGCGATGGACTTCGGCCGGATCACCATCCGCGAGGGGCTGGCCGTCTACCTGTTCGGGACCCCGGGGCAGGACCGGTTCTGGTTCCTCTGGGACGAGCTGGCGCAGGGGGCGCTCGGTGCGGTGGTGCTCGCCGACACCCGCCGGCTGACCGACTGCTTCCCGGCGGTGGACTTCTTCGAACACCGCGGCATCCCGTTCGTCGTCGCGGTGAACCGCTTCGCCGGGACGCGCGAGTACCGCCCGGAGGAGGTCGCCCGCGCGCTGGACCTGGACTCCGGCACGCCGGTGGTGCTCTGCGACGCCCGGCAGCGCGCCTCCGGCAAGGAGGTGCTGATCAACCTGGTGGAGCACGCCGGCCGGGTGCACGCCGCCCGGTTGCTGGCGGAGGTTGGCTCGGCCGGGTGATCGCGGCGGCGCGGCAGCGGAGCGGGTGAACTCCCCCGCTCCGTCCGGCTGATGACGAATTGCACACGAATGACTGCGCGGGACGAAAGGGCGGCCTATGATGTGACCTGTGTCACAACATGTCCGGTAGGGGTCGGGACAGGCCCCAACTGGGCGTTCAGGATGCCGATTTCCGGGGAGAGCGGCATGGCGGAATGCGGCGGGCGGTACACGGAAGGGCGGCACAAGGACTTCTGTCCGGGGCCGCCGGAACACCAATCCGCAGACTTCAACAGGGTGTTCACCGAACTCCTGCCCAGACTCCAGCAGGCGGCCGCGATGCTCACCGGGAGCCCGCTCGCCGCCGGTGACGTCGTCCACGACGCGTACCTGCGGATCGCCCGCCGCCCTGAGCGCTTCCTCGGCCATCCGCAGCCGTACGCCTACGTGTTCACCACGATGACCAACATCCTGCGCGACCAGTGGCGCCGGGAGCGCCGCCGGGCGGCGCTGCGCGAGCTGCCCGAGTCGGCCGAGGCCGCGGGCCCGGGCGGCGGCCGGCCTGCGTTCGATCCGTCGCCCGGCGGGATGGCCGAGCTCCAGGCGCGCTGGGAGGTGGTCCGCCTGCTCGGCTTCCTGACCGCCAAGCAGGCTCGCGCCGTGGTGCTGGTGGACCTCGACGGCTACTCCGTCGACGAGGCCGCCGAGCTGCTCGGCCTGCACCGCAGCACCCTGGCCGTCACCCGCCGCCGTGCTCACGTCCGGCTGCGCGCCGTCCTGGAGCGCGAGCGCCGGCACGACCCCTGAGGGCCGCCCCGCCCCGCCCCGGTCCGCCCCGCGCTGCGCCGCCCCGCCCCGCCCCGGTCCGCGCCTTTCCGGCTCTCCCGGTACGGGTGGGCCGCCGGGCCCGACGCACCGAGCCGACGGCAAGTCGGCTGATGCGCCACCCCGGCCCGTACGCTGAAAATCGTGATCACGTACGAGGACCACAGCGTCCGCGCCCTGGCCGAGGACGGCCGCTGGCCCGAGCTGCTCGCCGCCTACCGGCAGGGCCGGGCAGCCGCCGTCGTGCAGGCCGGGGAGCAGGCCGCGGTGGCCCTGACCGCGCCGCTCGGCCACCTGATCGCCTACGCGGCGCCGCCCGAGCTGGCCGTCCGGCTGTTCGACGCGGACGGTGGCGCGGGGACGTTCGCCGGGACGGGGGACCACGACGCCGGCCCGCTCTGGGAGGTGCTGGCGACCCGCCACTCCTGGCTGCGGCTGGCCCCGCTGCTCGGTCCGGCCCCGGTGCGCCGGCTGGTCGCGCACACCCGGGTGCTGCTCGGCGAGGACCTCTCCTACGGGGCCGAGCCCGATCCGGAGGGCGTGCCGCTGCGCCTGGAGTCCTGGGAGAAGGCGGGCTGGGACGAGGCCGCGCGGGTGCGGGAGTACCTGCCCGGCGGGGGAGCGCGCAGCGCCGTGCTGACCCTGCCGGCCAGCCGGGAGGGCCTCGGCGGGGTCGACCTGCCGCGGTCGGCGGCCCGGCCGGGCGGTCAGCGGGTCACCCGGGGGCTGGCGGAGCTGGCCTCGCTGGCGCCCTGGGCGGAGGTGGTCTGCGTCCGGGGCCCGGGTCCGCTGGCGGCCGCCGTGCTGGCCCGGGCCCGGCGGGTGGTCGGCGGGTTCCTGCCGTTCGCGCTCGCCTATCCGGCGCTGGTGCAGGCCGCCGCGGTGGGCCGGACGCACGGCTGCGCGCACGGGCGGTTGCGGCTCTGGCGGGCGCTGGGCGCGATGGCCGGGGCGCAGGGGCCGGACCGCTCCGAGGTGGACGCCCTGGTCGCCCGGATGCGCTGCTTCACCTGGCAGGAGCCGGCCGCCGGGCTGCGTCATCTGCACCTGGCGCTGGAGGATCCGGCCAGTGGGGTGGCCTGGGCGGTCAGCGGCTCCCGGGAGTTCTGACCGGGGCGGGCGGAGGCAAGTGCCGGCGGGCGGGGGCGGGCTCGGTGGGGCGGGAACGCGGAGCCCCCGGCCCGGCGCCGTTTCCGGGGGAAGGTGGTTGGCGCCGGACCGGGGGAGTGGCGGGGCCGCTCAGGCGGCGGCGGTCGCGGCCGGGGCGGTGTCCCGGGCGGGGACGGCCTCCGGCGCGGGGACGGCGCCGTGACTGTCGACCAGGGTCAGCTCGTCGAACGGCAGCTCGCCGTCCAGCACCCGGCGGGCGCGCTCGGCGTCCAGTTCGCCGGTCCAGTGCCCGATCAGCACCGTCGCGACGGCGTTGCCCGCGAAGTTGGTGAGGGCGCGGGCCTCGGACATGAACCGGTCGATGCCGACGATCAGGCCGACGCCGTCCACCAGGGCCGGCTTGTGCGACTGCAGTCCGCCCGCCAGGGTGGCCAGCCCGGCGCCGGTGACCCCGGCCGCGCCCTTGCTGGCGATCACCATGAAGACCAGCAGCGAGATCTGCTCGCCGATCGACATCGGCTTGTCCATCGCCTCGGAGATGAAGATCGAGGACATGGTGAGGTAGATCGCGGTGCCGTCGAGGTTGAAGCTGTAGCCGGTCGGCACGGTGATGCCGACGACCGGGCGGCTGACGCCGAGGTGCTCCATCTTGGCGATCAGGCGGGGCAGCGCGCTCTCGGAGGAGGAGGTCGACAGGATCAGCAGGAACTCGCGCCCGAGGTACTTGAGCAGCGCGAACACGTTCACCCCGGCGACCAGGCGCAGCAGCGCGCCGAGCACCACGACGACGAACAGCGCGCAGGTGACGTAGAAGCCGATCATGATCACGGCGAGGCTCTTCAGCGCGTCGACCCCGGTCGCGCCGACCACCGCCGCCATCGCCCCGAAGGCGCCGATCGGCGCGACCCACATGATCATCGACATGATCCGGAAGACCAGTCGCTGCAGGTGCTCGACGCCGCGCAGCACCGGGGCGCCGACCGGGCCCATCGCCTGGAGGGCGAAGCCCGTCAGCAGCGCGATCAGCAGGGTCTGCAGCACCTTGCCCTGGGTGAGGGCCGAGAACAGGGTGTCGGGGATCATCCCGAGCAGGAAGTCGGTGGTCGACTGGGCGCCGCCGGCGGCCGCCTGGGCGTGGCCGGACTTGGCGAGCGCGGCGGTCAGGTGCAGGCCGCCGCCGGGCTCCAGCAGGTTGCCGACGACCATGCCGATGGCCAGCGCGATGGTCGACATGGCGAGGAAGTAGCCGATGGCGAGGCCGCCGACCTTGCCGACCTTCGCCGCCTTGGTGACCGAGCCGATGCCCAGCACGATGGTGCAGAAGATCACGGGGCTGATCATCATCTTGATCAGGTTGACGAACCCGGTGCCGATCGGCTTCAGCTCCACGGCGAAGCCGGGGGCGGCCAGTCCGACCACCACGCCCGCGATCACCGCGGCGATCACCGCGAGATAGAGGTAGTGGGTCCGGTCCTTGCGTCTGGGTCCCCCCGCCGTGGCGGTCTCGGTGATCGACATCTGCGGCTCCTTCGCCGTGCAGTCCTGGTGGCCCCGGGTGGTGGGCCGCTCCGACTATGGGCTCCGGGAGTGACGGAGGTCACGTTTGCGTTCATAGAGTTCACGGGGAGCGCGATTTCGCGCAGGAGTTGACGCGGGAAGGGCCCGGGCGGGGGTGAGAGGTGCGGGCGGGGGTGAGAGGTGCGGGCGTGGCCCGGCCGCCCCGGAGCGCCCGGGGCGGTGGCGCACCGGTGGTGCACACTGGCAGGCATGTCCGTGAGCACCGCCCCCACCCGCTCGCGTCGCCGGTGGTTCCCCCTGCCGCGCCGGCTGGTCCGCAGCCTGGCCGGGCAGCTGTTCGTCGTCCAGGTGGTCATCGTCGCCGCCGTGGTCGCGGGCGGCGCGGTGCTCGCGTACCTGTTCACCGCCGAGCGCACCGAGGACGCGGCCCGCCGCGAGGTCACCTCGGTCGCCCACGCCGTCGCCGACTCCCCGTCCGTGCGCGCCGCCGTCTCCGGGCCCGATCCGACCGCGGTGCTCCAGCCGTACGTCGAGCAGGTGCGCCAGGAAGTCAAGGTCTCCTTCATCACCGTCATGGACACCGACGGGGTGCGCTGGACCCACCCGCTGCCCGAGCAGATCGGCAAGCGCTACCTCGGGCACATCGACTGGGCGCTGGCCGGCCAGACCCGCAGCGAGACCTACACCGGCACACTCGGCCCGTCCGTGCGGGTGGTCACCCCGGTGTTCGACGACCAGCACCGGGTGGTCGCGCTGGTCAGCGTGGGGCTGACGCTGGAGTCGATCTCCGCGCAGCTGAGCGGACCGCTGCTCGCCCTGGTCGGGGTCGCGGTGGCCGCCCTCGCGGTCGGCGGGGTGGGCACCTACCTCGCCAACTCCCGGCTGCGGCGGCACACCCACGGGATGGGGCCGGCCGAGCTCAGCCACCTCTACGAGTACCACCAGGCGACCCTGCGCTCGGTGCGCGAGGGGCTGGTCCTGCTCGACCGGGCGCACCGGGTCGTGCTGTGCAACGACGCGGCCCGCGAACTGCTCGGACTGGCGGGCGAGGTGGACGGTCGCCCGGTGGCGGAACTGGGGCTGCCGGAGGCACTGGTGGCGGCCGTGCTCGGGGAGGAGCCGGTCCGGGACGAGGTCCATCTGACCGCCGAGCGGGTCGTGGTGCTCAACACCTCCACCATCGGCACCGGCCTCGGCCGGGTGGTGACCCTTCGCGACCACACCGAACTGCAGTCGCTGAGCGGTGAGTTGGACTCCGTGCGCGGCTTCACCGAGGCGCTCGGGGCGCAGGCGCACGAGGCCGCCAACCGGCTGCACGCCGTCGTCTCGCTGATCGAACTCGGCCGCCACGAACAGGCGGTGGAGTTCGCCACCGCCGAACTCGCCCTCGCCCAGCAGCTCACCGACCGGGTGGTCGCCGCGGTCGGCGAGCCGGTGCTGGCCGCGCTGCTGCTCGGCAAGGCGGCCCAGGCGGCCGAGCGGGGCGTGGAGTTGACCCTCACCGAGGACAGCCGGATCGACGACGGGGTGCTGCCGCCCGGACTCCCCGCACGGGACCTGATCACCGTCCTCGGCAACCTGATCGACAATGCGGTGGACGCCGCGATCGCCGGGGCCGCGCAGAGCCCGGGCGCGCCGGAGGTCACCGTCACCGCGCGGATCGACGGCGGCGGGGGAGGCGGTGCGGGGGAGGCCGAACCGGGGGGCGCCCATCTGCTCCTGCGGGTCGCCGACACCGGCGCGGGCATCGACCCGGCCGCCGTCGAGGACGTGTTCCGGCGCGGCTGGAGCACCAAGCAGGACGGTCGCGGGCACGGCCTGGGCCTGGCGCTGGTCGCCCAGGCCGCCCGGCGCAACGGCGGCACCGTCGAGGTCGGGCGCGACCGCGGTGCGGTGCTCACCGTGCGGCTGCCGCTGACCGGCGGCCGGGCCCGGGAGCGGGAACGGGCCCCGGGGCAGGAATGGGCTGGGGGGCCTGAGCGGGTCGAGGGGCCTGGACGGGCCGGGGAGCCTGGACGGGCCGGGGAGCCTGAGCGGGCCCGGGAGCAGGAAGGGGCCCAGGCGTGAGCGACGCCGCGGCGGAGGCCGCCCGGAGCGGGATCGCCGTCCTGGTCGTGGAGGACGACCCGGTGGCCGCCGCCGCCCACACCCTGTACGTCGAGCGCGAGCCGGGCTTCCGCGCCGTCGGGACGGTGCACAGCTGCGCCGACGCGCTGCGCTTCCTGGAGCGGGCCCGCGCCGCCGGGACGCCCGTCGACCTCACCCTGCTCGACCTCTACCTGCCGGACGGCCATGGCCTCCAGCTGTGCCGCACGCTGCGCGCGGCCGGGCACGCCACCGACGTCATCGCCGTCACCTCGGCCCGCGACCTCGCCATGGTGCGGCAGGCGGTGTCGGCGGGGGTCGTGCAGTACCTGCTGAAACCGTTCAGCGCGGCCGCCCTGCACGACCGGCTGGTGCGCTACGCCCGCTACCGCGACAGCCTCGGGCGCACCGGCGAGGCGACCGGCCAGGACGAGGTCGACCAGGCGTTCGCCCTGCTCCGCACGCCCGAGCGCAACTCGCTGCCGAAGGGGCTGAGCGCGCCGACCCTGGACGCCGTGGCCTCGGTGCTGCGGGAGGCCTCGACCGGGCTGTCGGCGGCGGCCGCCGGCGCGGCCGCCGGGGTGTCCCGGATCACCGCGCGGCGCTACCTGGAGCACCTGGTGGACACCGGGCGGGCGGTGCGCGAGCCGCAGTACGGGAGCGTCGGGCGGCCGGAGCTCTGCTACCGCTGGAAGGGGCGCTGACGCCGGTCCGGGGCCGGTGCGACCTTCGGGGGCGTCGCCCGGCGACCTTCGGTGGTCGTCGTCCGTAACCTTCCGGCGCCCCCGCTCGTTGGACCGCACGGGGCGGCGCGGGTGGTACCGGGGGAAGTTCACTCACTCGGGTGGTTCTGGGTGCCCCCGAGGCGTTCCGGCAGGTCAAGGGCGATAAAGTTAGGCTTACCTAACTTCTTCTGGGGGTTCGCCTTGTCGCTCGCCGCCGTACCCGCCCAGGCCGTCTCCGGGGCCACCGCCGCCGGAGCCCCGCCCGCCGGTGAGGCCATCCTGCGCCGCCAGCGCGTCCGCGAGTCCGCCGCCCGGACGTACGCCCGCTCCTTCCCGATCGTTCCGGTCCGGGCCCACGGCATGACCGTCGAGGGCGCCGACGGGCGCCGCTACCTGGACTGCCTCTCCGGCGCCGGGACGCTCGCCCTCGGCCACAACCACCCCGTCGTGCTGGAGGCGATCCGCCGCACCCTCGACAGCGGTGCCCCGCTGCACCTGCTCGACCTCGCCACCGCGGAGAAGGACGACTTCACCAGCGCGCTGTTCGAGAGCCTGCCCCCCGGGTTCGCCTCCAGCGCCCGGGTGCACTTCTGCGGACCGGCCGGCACGGACGCCGTCGAGGCCGCCCTCAAACTGATGCAGACCGCCACCGGGCGCTCCGGCGCGCTCGCCTTCACCGGCGCGTACCACGGCATGACGGCCGGCGCCCTCGCGCTCACCGGCAACGTCGCCGTCAAGGAGCCGCTGCCCGGCGGCGGCGAGGTCGTCCGGCTGCCCTACCCGTACGGCTACCGCTGCCCGTTCGGGGTCGGCGGCGAGGCGGGCGCCGAACTCGGCGCGACCTACGTCGAACGGCTGCTGGACGACCCCTCCGGCGGCGTGGTGCCGCCCGCCGCGATGATCCTGGAGGCCGTCCAGGGCGAAGGCGGGGTCGTGCCCGCCCCCGACGGCTGGCTGCGCGAGATGCGCCGGATCACCGCCGAGCGCGGCATCCCGCTGATCGTGGACGAGGTGCAGACCGGCGTCGGACGCACCGGCGCGATGTGGGCCGTCGAGCACAGCGGCATCGTCCCGGACGCGATGGTGCTCTCCAAGGCCATCGGCGGCAGCCTGCCGCTCGCCGTCGTCGTCTACCGCGAGGACTACGACGGCTGGCGGCCGGGCGCCCACACCGGCACCTTCCGCGGCAACACCCTCGCGATGGCCGCCGGGGCCGCCACCCTGCGGTACGTCGCCGCGCACGGACTGGCCGAGCGGGCGGCCGTGGCGGGCGCGCGGATCACCGCCCGGCTCCGCGAACTCGCCGCCGAACTGCCCGCGATCGGCGACGTGCGCGGGCGCGGGCTGATGATCGGGATCGAACTGGTCGACCCGGGCGCCGAACCCGACGCCTGCGGTGCCCGGCCGGCCGATCCCGCGCTCGCCGTACGGGTCCGCGAGGCCTGCCTGGCGCGCGGGCTGATCGTCGAACTCGGCGGGCGGCACGACGCGGTGCTGCGGCTGCTGCCGCCGCTGACCATCACCGACGAGCAGGTCGCGGCCGTGCTGGAGCGGCTGGCGGAGGCGATCGCGGCGGCCTCGGCGGCGGGGTCGGTCTCCACTTCGGTCTCCGCTTCGGGGTCGGGGGGGCCGGTGCCGGGGTCGGTCCCGGCTTCGACGGCGCGGGGTGGGGCGTGACCGGCGGCTCCGGGGCGGCGCCCGAACTGCCCGGCGAGGGCGGCACTCTGGACGCCCTCGCGGGCGGCGCCGGCGGGCCCGGGGCACTCGGCCCGCTGCTGGCCACCGTCCTCGACGCCCTCGACACCGGCACCGCCCTGCGCTCCGGACCGCTGCCCGCCGGCAGCCCGGCCGAGATCGCCGCCCTGGTCGCGGACGGACTCGCCGGCGCCGGCGGACGCGGCGCGCTCGCCCGGCTCACCGAACTGCTCGCCTACGGCGCCGCCGACCCCGCCGACCCGGCCTGCGCCGCGCACCTGCACTGCCCGCCGCTCGCCGTCGCGGCCGCCGCCGACCTCGCGGTCAGCGCGCTCAACCCCTCCCAGGACTCCTGGGACCAGGCCCCCGCCGCGACCGCCCTGGAAACCGCGCTGCTCGCCGAACTCGCCACCCTGGTCGGCTACGACCCGGCGCGCGCCGCCGGGGTGCTCACCTCCGGCGGCACCGAGTCCAACCTCATGGGCCTGATGCTGGCGCGCGACCAGAAGCTCGACGGCATCGTCGAGCTGGACGGCATCCCGGCCGGCGCCCGACCCTGCATCCTCGCCTCCGAAGCCGCCCACTTCTCCGTCCAGCGCGCGGCCGCCCTGCTCGGACTCGGCGAGCGGTCCGTCCTCGCCGTCCCCGTCGACCGCCGACTGCGCATGTCCCCGGAGGAGTTGGAACGCTCCCTGGCCGAGGCCAGCTGGGCCGGACGCACCCCGATCGCCATCGTCGCCACCGCCGGCACCACCGACACCGGCGCCGTCGACCCGCTGCACGCCGCCGCCGACCTGGCCGGCCGCTACGGCGCCTGGCTGCACGTCGACGCCGCGTACGGCGGCGGCGCGCTGCTCTCCGACCGGCTCGCCCCGCTGCTCGACGGCATCGCCCGCGCCGACTCCGTCTCCCTCGACTGGCACAAGCTCGGCTGGCAGCCCGCGGCCGCCGGGGTCTTCCTGGTCCGACGGGCCGAGACGTACGTGTCGCTGGCCCGGCGCGCCGAGTACCTCAACCCCGTCGACGACGAGCGGGCCGGCTACCCGAGCCTGCTCGGCCGCTCGCTGCGCACCACCCGGCGGGCCGACGCCTTCAAGCTCGCCGTCACACTGCGCACCCTCGGCCGCGAAGGGCTCGGCCGGCTCGTGGACGCCTGCCACGACCTGGCGCTGGCCGCCGCGGACGCCGTCCGGGCCGAACCCTCACTGGAACTGCACACCGAACCCGTCCTCACCGCACTGCTGTTCCGCTACCGGCCGCCCGGGTTGACGGACGAGGCCGCCGTGGACGAGCTGAACGGGCAGCTGCGCCGGCTGCTGCTGCGCACCGGGCGCGCGGTGGTCGGGCGCACCGAGCTGCCGGGGGACGGGCCGGGGCGGGTGCGGCTGAAGCTCACGCTGCTCAACCCGCACACGACGGTGGGGGAGGTCGGGGCGCTGCTGCGAGAGGTGGTCGGAGCGGGGCGCAAGGTGGCGGGGGAGCGGGCGGGGTAGCGGTGCGCCCGGCCCCGACGGGGGCGCGGTCGGTCGTCCGGGGCGGTCGGTCGTCCGGGTGCGGTCAGTCGTCCAGCAGGACGCCGCGGGTGAGTTCCCAGGTGTCGGGGTCGGCGGCGACCAGGAGGCCGTCCTCGCAGCCGGGGGCCTCGGGACGGTAGGGGGAGCCGTCCAGGCGGGCCGCGACGCCGCCGGCCTCGGAGAGCAGCAGCGAACCCGGGGCGTGGTCCCAGGGGAGGGTGCGCCAGTAGAAGATGAAGTCGGTCCGGCCCTCGACGAGGTCCGGGTACTCGATCCCGGCGGCGCTGCGGCCGGGGGAGATCTCGCCGAAGGCCGAGCAGTGGGACTCCAGGCGGCGGCGTTCCTCCGGGGCGAGGAAGCGGCTCTTCAGGATGCCGGTCAGCTTCCCGGCGGCGGCGGGTGCCGGCGGGCGGGTGAGGCGTTCGCCGTCGCGCCAGGCGCCGGAGCCCAGTTCGGCCCGGTAGGCGGTCGCGGTGGCGGGCTGCCAGATCCACGAGGCGACGGTCAGGCCGTTGCGGACCAGGGAGCACATCACGGCGTAGTCGGGGCGGCCCGCGACGAAGTTGGAGGTGCCGTCCACCGGGTCGACCAGCCAGACGGCGGGCTCGTCGTGGATGGCCAGGGCCAGCGCCGGGTCGGCGGCCACGGCCTCCTCGCCGACCACCGGGACGGGCAGCAGCTCGTACAGGCGGCGGGCGATGATCGCCTCGGCCTCGCGGTCGGCGATCGTCACGATCTCGCCGGGCGCCTTCTCCATCACCTCGCCGGCGGTCAGCGCCCGGAAGCGCGGTTCCACCGCCTCGGCCGAGGCCTCGGCGAGTATCTCCGCCACCTTGTCCATCAGCACGTTCGCGCTCCCTTCGCCGGTTACCACTCTCGCACGAGTGCGCGGAGCGGGTGTCGGCGGACGGGGGTGCCGACGGCTGACGGCTGACCGCTGATGAGCGACAGCTAACAGATAACAGATGACAGATTTCGAAATCTGTTAGCTGTTATCTGTTATCTGTTAGCTGTCCGGTTGTTCGCCGTCGGCCGTTCCTCAGTCGCCCGGCTGCCGACCGTCAGCCGCCCAGGTAGTGGAACCCGGGGCGCGGGTGCATCAGGAACTCGTGGTGCGAGATGTTCCACCCGTACGCGCCCGCCATCGCGAACAGCACCCGGTCCGCCGCCCGCAGGCCCGCCGCGCCGTCCGCCGCCCGGGCCAGGACGTCCTTGGGGGTGCACAGCTGCCCGGCCAGGGTGGCCCGTCCCGTGGTGACCGCGGGGCGCGGCCACGGGTGCGGCCAGGCGTCCACCGGGAGCACCGCGAAGGGCTGGGAGTGCCCGCGGGTGGCCGGGGTGCGGAGGTGGTGGGTTCCGCCGCGGACCACCGCGAAGTCCTCGCCGTGGCTGCGCTTCACGTCCAACACCTCGGTCGCGTACCAGCCGGAGTAGGCGGTCAGTGCCCGCCCGGGCTCGATCCGCAGGGTCAGCCCGGGGCGGCTGTCGAGCAGCTCGGCCAGGCCCTCGCCGAAGGCCGTCCAGTCGAAGCGGTGTGCCGGGTCGTCGTAGTCCACCGCCATGCCGCCGCCGATGTTGACCTCGGTGAGCGGGAGGCCGTGCCGCTCGGCCAGCTCTGCCGACCAGGTGACGATCTGCTCGGCGACCGCCAGCTGCTCCTCGGCCGCCAGCCCGCTGGCCAGGTGGGCGTGCACCCCGCGCAGGCGTAGCCGGCGTCCGAGCGGGCCGCCGTCGGTGAGCAGCCGGACGCACTCCTCGGCGCGGTCCGGGTCGAGCCCGAACGGGGTCGGCCGCCCGCCCATGGCCAGCGGCACGGCGTCCAGGGCGTCGGTGACCACCGGCAGGTTCACCCGCAGCAGGACGTCCACGGCCGCCGCCGGGCGCTCGGCCAGGACGGCGGCGAGCCGGTGCAGCTCCTGCTCGCTCTCGACGTGCCAGCGGTGCACCCCGGCGTCCACGGCGGCGAGGATCTCGGCCGGGGTCTTGCCCGGACCGCCGAAGGCCAGCGGAGCGTCCGGCACGACGGCCCGCACGTGTGCCAATTCCCCGCCGCTGGAGACCTCGTAGCCGTCGACGGCCGCGCGCAGCGCGGTCAGCACCGGCGCCTCCGGGTTGGCCTTGGCGGCGTAGTACAGCTCGACCCGCTCCGGCAGCGCGGCCCGGACGGCGGCGGCGTGCTCGCGCAGTGCGCCCAGATCGTAGACGTAGGCGGGCAGTTGCTCGGGTGCGAGGGAGGCGACATGGTGCCGCACGGTGCCGTTCACCGGGATGTCGGTGGTCGGGGTGTTGCTCATCGGACGGCGCTCCCGGTCGGAAGGTGGGCGGTCATGCGGGCGGCCTCGGCGAGCACCGAGCCGGCCAGCGGGGAGGGCAGTCGGACGTATCCGGCCTCGCGGTCGGCCTTGCGCTCCCAGCGGGTCAGCAGGTTGGCCTTGGCGGGCAGCGGGACGCCGGCCAGCAGTGCCCGCAGCCGGGGCGGGCGGCCGTGCGCGGCGGCGTACTCCTCCAGGGTGTCCCGGACGGCCTGCCAGAGCGCGCCCTCCAGCTCCGGGTGGCGGTCGGCCAGGGCGGCGAGCAGTTCGGCGACGTGGTTGACCAGGAGGCAGTAGACCACCCGGTCCCAGCCGCGCTCGGCGTCGTAGGTCATCGGGCCGGCCACCTCGGGCGGCAGGGCGGCCAGCAGCCCGGCGTTCTGCTCGGGGACGAGCTTGGTGCCCTCCAGGTCGCGGAAGAGCACCTGGGCCGGAAGGCCGGCGGCGTCGACGCCGATCAGCACGTTCTGCAGGTGCGGTTCCAGCACCACGCCGTGGTCGAAGTAGGCCGCCAGTACCGGCGGGAGGAGCAGTCGCAGGTAGGCGCGCCACCAGTCGAGGGCCGTCGTGCCGTCCGAACGCCCCTCCAGTAGATGGGAGATGTGGGCCGAGCTGGTCGGGTGCTCGTCGGCGACGGCGCCGGCCAGCAGCGGGGTGACGCCGGGGCGCAGCAGACCGCCGAAGCCCTCGCGCAGGATCAGGCCGAAGCCCTCGAACAGCGCCCGGTCGGGGTGGCCGTCGGCGCCGGGCAGGGCGAGGGTGCGGAAGGCGGGCTCGCGCAGCGTCGCGGCGTCCGGGAAGCGCCGGGCGAGGTCGGTCAGCACCGGGTCCAGCAGGCGGGTGAGCCGGACGGCGCCGGTGAGCTCGTAGGCGGCGTTCTTGCGCAGGCAGTTGGTGATCCGGACGTTGAGGCTGAACTTGAGGAAGGCGTCCGCGCCGTACAGGGTGCGCACCGAGGCGGTGGCGGCGAAGCGTTCGCCGCGCGGGCCGAGGTCGAGGACGTCGCCGCGGGCCATGGCCGCGCGCAACAGCGGGTGATCGCCGATGAGTTGGTACTGCCAGGGGTGGGCGGGCAGCAGTCGGTAGCCGTCCGGCACCTCGCCGAGGCCGTCCAGTACGGCGCTCGCCCCCTGGTCCGCGGACTCCTCGGCCAGCAGCTCGGTGCGCACGGCCAGGTGGCGCAGCGGGAAGGCGGCGCGGGACTCGGGCGCGTAGTGGCGCCAGTCGCCCCGGGCGGCGGAGCGGGACTTGGGGGCCGGGTGGAAGCGGTGGCCGAACAGCAGGGCCTGCTCCGACTCCAGGTAGCGGTCCGCCCCGGCGGCCGGGCGGTCGGCCAGGCCGGCGCCGACGCCCTGGTGGCTGGACGCCACCTGGTCGAGGAACTCCTCGTTCACCGTGCCGGTGCGCAGCTCCAACTCGTCCTGGGCGTACCCGGCGAGCTCGCGCCAGTCCAACTCGCGCCAGCCTTCGGGGATTTCCTCGTGCACCGGGCCGGTGAACCGGTGTGCGCCGAGCAGTGAGGTGCGGCGCAGGGCGACTCGCAGCAGGGTGCCGCGGCGGGGCAGGCGCAGCAGCAGGTGACCGTCGTCGACGGCGGTCTGGTGCTCGGGGGCGGACACCTCGCGCAGCAGGCAGTTGAGCAGGGTGTGTGCCACCGCCTCGTCGGCGCCGGGCAGTTCGGCGGGGTCCGTGGTCGACGGCATGGCAGAGAGGGAGGCGGGGAGGGTGGTGGGCCGGGCGGTCATCGGGGACTCCTACGGGTCAGGAGGGCGAGCAGGGCGGCGGCCAGTGCGGCGACGGTGCCGGTGACGACCGGGGCGGCCGGTCCGCCGCTGCCGTTGGCGAGCGCGGCGGCCAGTCCGGCGGCGACGGCACCGCACTTGGAGACGGTTTCGCGGGTGCCGAACATCCGGCCCGGGGCGCGGCCGCGGGCGGCTTCGGCCGCGAGGACGGCGAGGCAGACCAGGCCGATGGTCATGCCGAGTCCGAGCACCGCCCGGGTGAGGGCGAAGGTGAGCAGTGAATGGGCCGGGGCGTGGCCGGCCAGTCCGAGGGCGACCAGGGCGAAGCCGAGGGCCAGCCCGCTGCGGGGCCGCGCCTCGACAACGGCGTGCACCCGGCCGGCGCCGACCAGGTAGACCAGGTGCGGCAGCGCGAACAGCAGGCCCGCGACGGTGCCGCCGGCGCCCGGCAGCCGCTGCTGGACCAGGGTGATCAGGTACGGGAAGGAGATGATGGTGGCGAAGACGAAGGCGAACTCGAAGGTGTAGAGCAGTCTGAGCGAGCCCGGCGGGTCGGCCGGGGCGGCCTCGCGGCCCACCGGGGTGACGGCCGGACGGGCCGGCTCCGGCAGGGAGTTGAGCAGCAGCGCGGCGGTCAGCGGCAGGACCGCCATCACCAGGTACTGCCGGTGCGGGTCGATCCACGGCGACAGTGCGCCCACCAGGATCGGTGCCGCGACCAGCGCGGCCCGGGCGCTGCCCTGCATCAGGGTGAGCGCTTTGGACAGCTGGGAGCCGTCCAGGGCCGCGGCCAGGTAGCCGTTGGTGGCGGAGAAGGTGCCGCCGAGGAAGCCCTGGAGGACCAGTGCGGCGGTGAACGCGGGCAGGCTGTCGGCGGCTCCGGCCAGCAGGAAGGAGACGGCGAGGCCGAGTTGGGCGCGCAGCAGCAGCCGCTTCTGGCCGAAGCGGTCGGCCAGCCGGCCCCAGAGCGGGGCGCCGAGGGCGGTGAAGACGGTCGGCACGACGTAGAGCAGGCCGGCCCAGTGGCCGCTGTGGTCCCCGAGGCCGGGGAGGATCTCGGTGAGGTAGGGCGGCAGGCCGAGGGCGGCGAAGGAGGCGACGAAGTAGCAGGCCGCCACCGCGTGCACCTGGCGCCGGTCCAGTCCGACGGCGCCGGCCGGCCGCGGCCGAGGTCGCGGCTCGGCGTCGACGGAGGCCATCATGAACGGCCCTTCAGCAGAAGGTAGTTGGGGCCGTCGGTGTAGTGCTTGTTGATGTCGGCGGCGCCGCTGCGCTCCTTGCTGAGCAGGCTCCCGGCGCTCACCATGGCCTTGACCGGCAGCCGTTCGGCGTCCAGCAGGTCGGTGCGCAGCGGCTGTCCGGCCGGGCCGAGCCGGTCGACCGCTTCGGTGAGCACGGTGCGCAGCAGCTCCAGGCTCCGCTCCAGCGGCACCCGGCCGTGCGCGGCCAGGCCGAAGGCGAGCGAGGCGGTGCACAGGTGGCCGGTGATGGTGGTGAACAGGTCGGTGAGCGCGCGGTCCTGCTCGGCGAGGATCCGCGGGTCGCGGAACTCATGGACCAGTGCCGCCAGTTCGGCGATCCGGGAGGCGCCCGCCCGGGTCGTGTTGATCCGGGGGCCGTCGTTGTCCTTGTAGAGCAGCCGCAGGCCGGTGCCGTCGAGGACGAGCGAGGTGTTCTGCTGGTGCGACTCCAGGGCGATGCCGTGGCCGAACAGGGTGGTCTGCCAGTCGATCAGCAGCCGCAGCAGCTCCTCGTAGAGCGCGGGGACGGAACCGTGGTGGAAGCGGTCGGCCAGGTGGTCGATCACCAGCCTGCCGTCGGGCGCCTCGGCGAGCAGGGCGGCCAGCGGGACGGTGACGGCCCCGTGCAGGCCGTCCGGGTAGCGGCGCAGGAGCACGGCGAGCAGCTCGTCCTCGGCGTGGGCGTAGTGCTGCTCGTCGGCGTGCAGCACCCGCCCGGAGAAGCGCGGTTCACGGGCGGCCACGGTCTCCACCAGGCGCTGCCCGACCGCGCCGTTCACCAGGGTGACCGGCTTGATGGTGCGCCGGTTGCGCAGGCCCAGGGTCGCGGTGGCGAGCGGCAGTTTGAGGTGGCAGGACGGGTCCTCGGCCACGGCGACCGTGCGCATGGACAGCGTCGGCAGCACCGTGAGGTACGGCTCGGGGGTGAGCACCGCACCCGGCGCGATCCTTGCGAAGTCCTCGTCCGCGGTGAGCGGATGGACCGGGACGGTCAGGAACTCGCCCGGCACGCCCAGCTGTTCGGCGCTCGGCCACCAGGCGGGCAGCGGACCGTCGCCGCGTACCGTCAGCAGGCCGGTCGGGACGGCGAGCCAGCGCAGCTCGAAGCTCTGGTGGAACTCCGGTGCGTAGGAGCGCAGTTGTTCCTCGGTGAGGCCGGAGCGGCCGCGTGCGGTCGGGTAGACCGGGTGGTCCAGGAAGGCGGCGAGGGCCTCGAAGCCGAGCGAGGCGCGCGGGCCGGTCCAGTCGGCCACGTCCTCGCCGTAGCGCTCGGCGAGTTCGGCGTGCACCTCGGGCAGCACCCGGTCGTGCAGATCCATGGTGGCGAGGGTCTGCCGGCACTCCTCGGCGAAGGCCAGGTGGCCGGGGCGGTCCAGGGGGTGGGCGCGCTCCGCCAGCCGGGCGAGGACGGTGGACAGGTCGGTGAGGCGGACGCCGTCCACCTCCAGCTCCGGCAGCCGGGCGGCGTGGTCGGCCTGGAAGCCGTCCGGGGCGACCGGCAGGGCGAGCGAGCCGTCGCTCAGCCAGGGGCCGTCGGGGCGCTGCTCCAGGAGGCCGCGGGTGCGCAGGCCGAGCACGTCCTCGCGCAGCAGCGCGGACAGCACGCGCAGGGTGAGCTGCTCGGCGGGGGTGCGGGAGGCGGGGGCGGGAGGGGTGGGGGAGCAGGCGACGGGGGTGCGGGAGGCGGGGGAAGGCGCGGCCGGGGTCATGAGGTGATCTCCCAGCGGTTGGCGGCGATGAACGCCGCCACGGCGCCGTCCACCACGTCCTGGTCCGGGCCGACCGCCCAGACGATGCCCAGGTAGTCGCGGTTGGTGCGGTAGAGCTCGTGCCGGGCGCCGACTTCGCGCACCGGCCGGTAGGAGAGCGTGACGCCGTCGGCCCGTCGCTCGTAGTGCGGCTCGGGGGCGGCGGTCAGGGTGCCGGCCCGCTCCGCGCAGACCCGCTCGTGGCGGGCCCGCTGGTCTCGGCGGGCGCCCAGGTCGGCGGGGAGCTCCTCGCCGAGGTGGGCGCGGAGCACCAGCTCGAAGTAGGGGATCCCGAGGATCTCGGCGAGCATCAGGTCGCACTGGTCCCCGATGGCACGGTAGTTGACCTCGATGATGCGGGCGCGGCCGTCCGGCTGGAGGACGAACTCGGTGTGGCAGGCGCCGAGTCCGACCCCCAGGGCGTCGAGCTGGGCGAGCACCTGGTCGACCACCGGCCGGGGGTGCGCCGGGGTGAAGGTCAGCACCTCCTCGATGAAGTCCGGCGGCGGGGAGAGGCGGGTGCGGAAGCCGCCGAGGACGTGCCGGGTCCGGCCGTCGCCGAGGGTCTCCAGGGTGCACAGCTCGCCGGCCAGGAACTCCTCGACCACCAGGGTGGCGTCGGGGCGGCGCTGCTGGATCTCCTTGACCCTCTGGGCGAGTTCGGTGCTGTCGGCGACCAGCGTGACGTCCTCGCTGGCGACGCCCTCGCGCGGCTTGACGATGCACGGGAACGACGGGGTGAGGCCGTTCGGGTCCTGCCCGGGCGCCAGTTCGGCGGACTCGACGGCGTCCAGCCCGCACTCGGCGAGGTGGCGGCGCAGCTCACCCTTGTTCTTCGCCCGAAGGGCGGCCTTCCAGTCCTTGCCGGCCAGTCCGAAGTACTCGGCGGCCAGGGCGGTCTGGGTCTGCAGGTGGTCGCTGTTGCTGAACACCGCGGCCGGCGTGTGGCGCTGGGATATCAGCCCGATCACCTCGCGGAAGTCCTGGACGTCGCACTCCACCACCTCGCACGTGAACTCCGCTCCGGTGTAGGCGCGTTGGTGGGCCTCGACGTGGTCGGTGAGGACGGTGACGTCGAGTCCGAGCCGGGCGGCGGCGGGCAGGAAGCCGCGGGTGACCGAGTCGGTGGGGTTGAGGGCGAGCAGGTAGAGCCGCATGGGGATTGTCCTCGGAGGCGTGGTGACGGACGAAGGACGGCGAACAGATGACAGAGTTCGAAATCTGTTATCTGTTATCTGAAAGTTGAACTCTGAAATCTGAAGGCTGAAATCTGTTCGCCGTCGGCTGTTCGTGGTCCGCCGCCCGCCGCCCCGCGTACCGGGGGCGGCGGGCGGCGACGGACGGCGGCCGACGGCTACTTGGGCGCGTCCACGCCCGCTGCCTTCGCGATGTCGACGAGCATCGCGTCCGCGGCCTGGACGCCGATGCCGGACATCCAGGTCTCGTCCGGCACCGTGAAGACCTTGTTGTTCTTGACGGCGTTCAGGCCCTGCCAGACCGGGGTCTGCTGGACCTCGTTCTCCTTGGTCTTGGACGGGTCGTCGGCGGTGGTGACGAACACCAGGTCGGCGTCGGCCTGGCTGACCTGCTCGGCGCTGACCTCGATGATGTTCTTGTCCACGTCCTGCGAGGCCGGGCGGGTCAGGCCGACGTCCTTGAGCACCACGCCGCTGTAGGAGGCCTTGGCGTACAGGCGGGTCGGGCCGGCCACGAAGCGGACCACCGAAGCGGTCGGCATCGTCCCGTTGTACTTGGCCTTGATCGCCTCGCCCAGCTTGTGCGCCCGGTCCTCGTAGTCGGCCAGGGCCTTCTTCGCCTCGTCCTCCTTGCCGAGCGCCTGGGCGTACAGCGCCAGGTTGTCCTTCCACGGGAAGCCGGTGGTCTCGGCCAGCACGGTCGGCGCGATCGCGTTCAGCTGGTCGTACACCTTGGCGTGCCGGACCTTGGAGGAGAGGATCAGGTCGGGCTTGAGGGAGGCGATCAGCTCCAGGTTCGGCTCGTTCATCGGGCCGACGTCCTTGGTGTCCTTGATCTTGTCCTTCAGGTAGTTCGGGAACCCGCCCTCGGTCTTCATGTGCGGGGACACCGCGCCGACCGGGGTGATGCCGAGCAGCGTGACGTCGTCCAGCTCGCCGCTGTCCAGCACCACGACGCGCTTGGGCTGGGACTTGATCTGGGCGGTCCCGGCGGCGTGCTTGACGCTGCGCGGGAACCCGGCGGCGGTGCCGGCCGAGGCGGTGGAGGAGCCGGAGTCACCGCCGGACTTGGCGCCGTCCCCGGTGCTGCCGCAGGCGGCGAGGAGCGTGGCGGACAGCGTGACGGCGAGGACGGCGACGGGGAGTCGGCGGTTCATCGGAGTTCCTTGGATCGGGCGAACGGGGATACGGGACAGGGGGGTAGGGCCTCAGGCCCGGGGGACGGCGGCGGCATCGGTGGCAGTGGCAGTGGCGGCACCGGAACAGGCACCGGAACAGGCACCGGCACCGGCGGCGCCGCCGCGCACCCGTGCCCGCGGCACGACCAGCGGAGTGCCGGTCTCGGGGTCGGGCACCACCCGGCAGGGCACGCCGAACACGGCCTCCACCAGCTCGGCCGTCAGCACCTCGGCGGGCGGACCGGCCGCGGCGAGCCGCCCGTCCTTGAGCACCACCAGGTGGTCGGCGTACCGCGCGGCCTGCCCGAGGTCGTGCAGCACCATGACCACGGTGCGTCCGGCCTCGGCGTGCAGGTCGGCGACCAGGTCCAGCACGTCGAGCTGGTGCCGCAGGTCGAGGAAGGTGGTCGGCTCGTCGAGCAGCAGCAGGTCGGTCTCCTGGGCGAGCGCGAGCGCGATCCAGACCCGCTGGCGCTGTCCGCCGGAGAGCCGGTCGACCTGCCGGTCGCGCAGGTCGGCGGTGCCGGTGCGCCGCAGCGCCTCCTCGACCGCGGCCTGGTCGGCTTTGGACCACGGGCTGAGCATCCGCTGGTGCGGGTAGCGCCCGAGCCGGACCAGCGCCTCGACGGTGACCGCCTCCGGCGTGACGGGCTGCTGCGGGAGCAGGCCCATCCGCTTGGCCAGGGTGCGGGCGGGCATCCGGTGGATGTCGGCGCCGTCCAGGGTGACGGTGCCGGCCGCCGGGCCGAGCAGGCGGACCAGGCCGCGCAGCAGCGTCGACTTGCCGCAGGCGTTCGGTCCGACGATCGCGGTGACGGCGCCGCCGGGCAGTTCGAGGTCGAGCCCGTCGACGATGGTCCGGTCGCCGTAGCGCAGCCCGAGGCCGTGGGCGGCTAGCCGGTGGGCATCCGTACGGGTGCCGGCGGCGGTGCCGGTGCCGGTGCCGGCGGCGGTGTCGGTGGCGCTGGTCATCAGCTGCTCCTCTGGGGAAGCCGGCCCTGGCGGATCATCAGCACCAGGAGCCAGGGCGCGCCGAGGGTGGCGGTGACGGCACCGACCGGCAGGCCGTGGACGGGGATCACGTGCAGCACGAGGAGGTCGGCCGCGAGCAGCAGCACGGCGCCGGTGAGCGCGGTGAGGCCGAGGGTGCCGACCGTCGGCGGACCGGCGAGCAGCCGGACCAGGTGGGGGACGGCGAGGGCGACGAAGGCGACCGGACCGGTGAGGGCGGCTGCCAGCGAGGCGAGGGTGATGGTGAGCAGCAGCAGCCAGAGCCGGTCCCGGGCGGGGTTCAGTCCGAGGCCGCCGGCCGATTCGTCGCCGAGGTCGAGGACGGCGACCCGCCGTTGGCAGAGCAGGACGGCGCCGGCGGTGAGGGCGATGGCGGTGCCGCCGATCCACACCTCGGTCCAGTTGCGCCCGTACAGCGAGCCGGTGGTCCACTGCATCGCGGAGGAGGCCAGTTCGGCCGGGAACCGTACGATCATCAGATTCACGGCGGCGGCCAGGCCCTGCTGGACCGCCAGGCCGACCAGCACCAGCCGGGTGACGGCCATCCTGGAGCGCCAGGCGAAGCCGCCGAGCAGCAGCGCGGCGAGCAGCCCGCCGCCGACCGCGGCCACCGGGATCAGCTCTTGCGAGGCCCCGGTGGCGAGCATCAGGACCGCGCCGAAGGAGGCGCCGCCGGTGATGCCGATGGTGTCGGGGGCGGCCAGCGGGTTGCGGAACAGCCGCTGCAGCATCGAGCCGGCCATCGCCAGCCCGGCGCCCGCGATCAGCGCGGACACCACACGCGGCGCCCGGAACTGCTGCACCACCAGGACGTCGCCGGGCTGCCCCTGGCCGAACAGGGCGCGCAGCGCGTCCCAGACGGAGATGCTCACCTGGCCGGTGCCGAGCGCGATGCCGGTCAGCACCACCAGCAGGGCGAGGGCCAGCAGCGACCAGGCGGCGGTACGGGCCCGGCGGCGGCCGATCGGGCCCATCGCGGCGGTCCGCCCGTTGCGCGCGCTCACTTGGCCACCTTCCGGGCCAGCACCGCGAGCAGCGGCGCGCCGAGGAAGGCGGTGACGATCCCGACCTCGATCTCGGAGGGCTGCACCACGAGCCGGCCGAGCACGTCGGCGGCGAGCAGCAGCAGCGGGCCGGTGATCAGGCAGCCGGGCAGCAGCCAGCGGTGGTCGTTGCCGAGCACGGTGCGGACCAGGTGCGGCGCGGCCAGTCCGATGAACGCCACCGGTCCGGAGACGGCGACCGCACTGCCCGCGAGCAGCACCACGGCCAGTCCGCCGACCACCCGGATCCGGGCCACCGGCACGCCCAGCGCCTGGGCGGTCTCGTCGCCCAGGGCCAGCGCGTTGAGCGCGGGGGAGATCGCGAAGGCGGCCACCAGGCCGATCGCCAGGAACGGCAGCACCGGCGTGAGGGTGTCCAGGTGCCGGCCGGCGATCGAGCCGGCCAGCCAGAACCGGGCCTCGTCCAGGGTGCGGTGACTGGCCAGCATCAGCGCCGAGGTCCAGGAGGTGAGCACCACGGTGAGCACGGTGCCGCCGAGCGCGAGCCGGACCGGGTCGAGGTCCCCGCCGCGCCGGGACATGGCGTACGCGGCGACGGCGGCGACGGCCGCCCCGGCGAAGGCGAACCAGACGTACTGGGAGGGGCGGGAGAGGTCCAGTGCGTAGATCGCGGCGACCACGGCGAGGCTCGCGCCGGCGTTGATGCCGAGGGTGACCGGGGAGGCCAGCGGGTTGCGGGTGACGCCCTGGGCGACCGCCCCGGCGACGCCGAGCGCGGCTCCGACGGCCAGTCCGATGAGCGTGCGCGGGACCCGAAGGCCCGTCACCACGTCGGCGTCCCCGCCGTGGGCGGCGCCGGTGAGGGCGTCGAGGACGGTGGACAGCGGGATGGAGCGGGAGCCCAGCGCCAGGCTCAGCGCGGCGCACAGCACGAGCGCGCCCGCACCGGCGACCAGCAGCAGCGGTCGCTGGAGCGCCGCGGGACGGGGCGTCGCCGGGGTTGTGGTGGCGGGCGGGTCGGTTCTCAGCACGAGTCGATATCTTAGGTTAGGTTTGCCTAAATTCGTCAAGATCGTGCCATTGGTCGTACGTCACACCCGGCTTCGCGGCCGGATGGTCGGCGCACGTCCTGAGGCATTGTAAGGTGAGCCTCACCTTAACGATCACTCGGAGTCGTTCTCAGGAGTGCCGATGGTCCCCGGAACACCCCTGCCCGTCGCGCCGGACTGTGCCCCGCCCGTAGCTGCTCCGCCCGTAGCTGCTCCGCCCGTGCCTGCTCCGCCCGTGCCTGCTCCGCCCGTGTCTGTTCCGTCCGTCGCCGTTCCGCCCGTGTCTGTTCCACCCGTCCACCCCGGGGGCCGGTCGGGCACCCTGGCCGGTGACTACGAGCGGCTGCGCGAACTCTGCCCCGCGCTCCGGCTGCATCTGCTCGACCCCGCCGAGCCCGACCCCTCGGCCGCCGACGGCTGGTACTCGGGCGCCCGACTCGCCACCGACGAACGGGCGCTGGCCGCCGTCCTGGCCGGGGCGGAGGACCGCATCGCAGCCGAGCACGGCCGCGCACCCCGCCCGCACGTCACCGCCTCCCGGCTGCTCCACCACTACGCCTGGTCCGTCTGCCTGCTCATCGCCGGCCCCTGGCACCTCGCCCGGCGGGTCCCCGCCGTCGACCCGGCCGACCTCTGGCTGCACGCCCCCACCGGCGACCTCGCGCTGCGCCCGCGCGGGCACGTCACCCTCCCCGGCGACGACGAGCTGCGCGCCGAACTGCGGGCCGCCGTGGTCGCCCACCTCGAACCGGTGCTCGCCGTGTTCGCCGGGCCGACCCGGCGCCGCGACCGCGCGCTCTGGGGCATGGTGACGGACGACCTCGCCTCCGCCGTCTGGTACCTCGGCCGGATGCTCGACGGCCAGGACGCCACCGCCGAGGGCGAGTCCGGCGCAGCCGCGGCGGAGGACGCCGCCGTCGCCGCCGCCGGGGCCCTGCTGCCCGGCGGTACCCTGCCGCTGCCCGGAGCCGCCGACTTCCGCCGGCTGCGCACCCCGGACGGCCGCGACCACCACACCCGCACCCGGCTCGGCTGCTGCCTCTACTACGCCGTCAAGCCCGAGGCCCTCGCCTGTCCGACCTGCCCGCGCACCTCCGACGAGGAGCGGCTGCGGCGGTTCTGACGGACGGTCCGCGCACCCTGAACCGCCCCTACCGGCCCTTACCGCCCTACCGCCCTACCGCCCGCTCACCGCTCCGCGCCGTCGCCGTCGCCGTCCGACCGTCGAAGCACCGCCACGCCCCGGTCCAGGTCCACCCCGAAGTGCGGCGGCGCCCCGGCCCGGGTGTCGTCCCGGCGTGACGCCTGCTCCCGCTTCTGCTCGACCTGGATCCGCTTGCCGGGGCTGAACATCGCGTGCATCTCGTCCAGCACGCCGCCACCGCCGCCGACCCCGACCCCCGGTTCGCGCTCGCGTCGGCGCGGCGAGGCCTCGGCCCGGACCTGCAAGCCCGCCAGCACCACCAGCCCGACCGCCGCCGCGACCACGCACGCCACTCCCACGATCAGCCCCATGACCGGCCCAACGCCTCACCCCCACATCGGCGTTCCCGGTTCCGGTCCCGCGCCGGTTAGGCTGCCCGCGGACCCTAAGGAGAGCCCTCACCCATGACCGTGCGCGGAACCCTCGTGGACATTCCGACGGCGGACGGCACCGCCGACGCCTACCTTGCCCACCCCGACGACGACCGGCCCCACCCCGGCGTGCTGCTCTACCAGGACGCCTTCGGGCTCCGGCCCCACCTGAAGTCCATGGCCGACCGGATCGCCGAGGCCGGGTACACCGTCCTCGTCCCCAACCTGTACTACCGAAGCGGCCGTGCCCCGCTGGTGGAACTGCCCGAGCTGATCGACATCGAGCAGTGCGGCGAGATCTTCGCCCAGCTCGGTCCGCTGCTGGGACCCGCCAGGGACCCGCAGATCGCCGCCCGGGACGCGGACGCCTTCCTTACCTGGTTCGCCGGGTCCCCGCTGGTCCAGGACGGTCCGATCGGCACGACCGGCTACTGCCTCGGCGCCTACCTGGCCCTGAGCGCCGCCGCCGGTCACCCGGACCGGATCGCCGCCGTGGGGGCCTTCCACGGCGCCCATCTCGCCACCGACCGTCCGGACAGCCCGCACCTGGGAGCCCGACGCATCACCGCCGAGCTCTACTTCGGCCACGCCGACCAGGACGAGTCGATGCCGCCCGAACAGATCGCCCGGCTCGACGAGGCCCTCACCGCCGCCGGGGTCCGCTACCGGGCGGAGCTGTACGAGGGCGCCGGGCACGGCTTCACCCAGGCCGACACCACCCGCTACGACGCGGTCGGCGACGCCCGGCACTGGTCGGCGCTGTTCGACCTGCTGAAGCGCAACCTGCCTGCGTAGCCCGCGGGTTCGCCGGGTCGCGGGTTCGCCGGTGCGCCGACCGCAGGGTTCGCCGCCCCGGCGGCCGGCGCGCCCGCCGGTCGTAGAGTGGGCCCCGCCGGGACGGCCGACGAGGGGAGTGGAAGTGACCAGCAGGCGGAGTGCGCGACCCGGCCGGGCTCCGGCGCCGACCGGAGTCCTGGAGGCCGTCGCCGAGGCACTGGCGGAGGGGGTGCCCGGTGGAGTGCGGCCGGGCGAACTCGACCGTGACGGAAGGGCGTTGCGCTGGCTGGAAGCAGGGCCGGGGCCGGGTGTGAAGCCGGGGCCGGGCGAGGGTGTGCCGGTCGTCGTCCTGATCGCGGGCATGGGCACCTCCGCGCTCACCTGGGCCCCGCTGCTGCCCGAACTGGCCCGCCCTGGCCGGGTCGTGGCGTACGACCGGGCCGGACTCGGCGCCAGCGAACCCGACCAGGCCCCGGTCCTGACCCTGGACGGCCAGGTCGCGGACCTGACCGCGCTGCTCCGGCACCTGGACGCCGGGCCGGCCGTCCTGGTCGGACACAGCTGGGGCGGCCAACTGGCCCAACTCCTGGCCCGGGAGCGGCCGGAGCTGGTGGCCGGCCTGGTCCTGGTGGATCCGGCGCACGAGGATTTCCGGCCGCGGGCGATCAGCGCGGTCGAGTCGCTGCTGCTCCGCGCCGGGCTGCTCCGCGTCGGGCTGCTCCGCGTCGGGCTGGTCCGCGCCGGGCTGCTCCGGGCGGCGCCGGCGCCCGCCGCACCGGTCGCGGGCGACGCGCTCGCCCGGGCCGAGGCGGCCGTCCTCGCCCACCCCCACCAACGGCGGGCCGTGCTGGCCGAGAACCGGCTGACGAACCGGGCCACCGGGCAGCTGCGCCGTCGCCGGGCCGCCGGGCCGCCGCTGCGGGTACCGGTCACCGTGCTGAGCGCGACCACGGGGCTGCCCCGCGGGCTGCGCGCCCGCTTCACCGCCGTGCAGGCGGGGATCACGGCCGGTACCGACCAAGGTGTCCACCTGCTGGTGCCCGGTGCCGGGCACGCCGTGCACGCGGACCGGCCGGAGGTGGTCGCGGCGGCCGTCCGGGAGGTGTCCGGACGGGTCCGGACCGCGCGCAGGCCCTGACCCCCCGGAGGCCGGTCCCCGGCCGTCGATCCCGGCCGTAGCGCGGCGGTCGGGCCCGCGGCACGCTCTGGCACACTGTGTGCCGACGACCCGGCGGGGAGGGTCATGACACCTTGGGGGCAGGGGAGATGAGTAGCGCTGGCACCGTGCTCGGCGGGCGGTACACGCTGGTCGAGAAGGTCGGCGGCGGGGGGATGGGGTCGGTCTGGCGGGCCGATGACGGGGTGCTGGCGCGGCCGGTCGCCGTGAAGATCCTCCGCGCGGACCTGTTCGAGGACGGCACCGGCCTCCAGCGGTTCCGCCGGGAGGCCCAGTTGGTCGCCGCGATCGACCACCCCGGGATCGTGGGCGTGCACGACTACGGGGAGAGCAGCGGGGACGGCGACGCCCGCTGCGCGTACATCGTGATGGACCTGATCGAGGGCCGGCCGCTGGACCGGGTGCTCCGGGACGACGGTCCGATGAGCGCCGAGCGCGCCCTGCGCCTGCTCGCCGACGCCCTGGACGCGCTGCACGCCGCCCACCGGCGGGGCATCGTGCACCGCGACCTCAAACCCTCCAACCTGATGGTGCGCGAGGACGGCGGTGTGGTGATCACCGACTTCGGCATCGCCCGGGCCGTCGCCAGTACCAAGCTCACCGCGCCGTACGCGGTCATCGGCACCGCGGCCTACATGTCCCCCGAGCAGGCCTCGGGGGAGAGCACCGGCCCGGCCTCCGACCTGTACTCGATCGGGGTGGTCGGCTACGAACTGCTGGTCGGGCAGGTGCCGTACCAGGGCGAGGGGCCGCTGCAGGTCGCGCTCAAGCACGTCAACCAGCCGGTGCCGGAACTGCCGGAGACCTTCCCGGCGGCGGTCCGGGCGCTGATCGCCACCGCGCTGGCCAAGCAGCCCGAGGACCGCTTCGAGAGCGCGGCCGGGATGGCGGCGGCGGCCCGGGTGGCGGTCGGCCTGCCCGGGGCCGCGCGGAGGGCGGCGGACAGCGGGACGATCGACCTGCGGGCGGACGGCGGCGCGGCCCCGGCGGCCGGGGCCGCGGCGGCGGGTGCCGCGGTGGTTCCCGCAGGGGGCGCTGCTCCCGGTGCTGCTATCGGCGCCGCTCCCGGTGCCGTTCCCGGTGCCGTTCCCGGTGCCGCCGTGGTCCCGGCCGGGCCGGAGCAGGTCGTGAAGGTGGACCCGAGGGCGGAGACCGAGCCGGGCCGACGCCGCTCGCGCCGCACCCTGCTGCTGCCGGTCGTGGTCCCGATCGTCATCTCGATGGGCACGGCGACCGTGCTGCTGGTCGACCGCAGCCCCGGCAAGTCCGATGCGGCCGTGCCGCCCGCCGCCCAGCCGACCGTGGTGGTGACGGTTCCGGCGGTTCCGACCGCCACCACCCCGGCCGCGACCACCTCCGCACCCGGCACCCCGGCGCCGACCGACACCCCGTCGGCCGACCCGGCCGCGAGCCAGCAGGCCACCGCCGGACAACTGCCAGCCGGCACCCAACTGCCCGTACCGGTCCCGGTCCAGGGCGGCAACGGTGGTACCCAGGGGCGCGGCGGCTCGAACCCCGGTGGCGGCGCGGCCGCAGGCGGTCAGCCCGGCGGCGGGGGGACGGCGGGCGACCAGCCGCCGGCCAAGCCCGGCAACCCGGCCTCACAGGGCGGCGGTTCAGGCGCTTCGGCCGGCTCGGGCGGTTCGGGAGGCCCGGGGAGCTCGGGCGGTTCGTCGGCGGGCGCCAATCCGCCCGCTCCGCCGACCTCCGGCCGTCCCGCGTCCTGCGGCGGCAACAACTGGAGCAGCATCGTCAGCGTCAAGGACGGCCGCCCGATCGGGATGCGCAACGACAACCTGAACGGCGACAACCCGATCGTCCTCGGCGGCGCCTCGCAGTACGGCTGGGTGCGCTCCACCGACCCGGGCAGCTGGATCCTGTTCAACGCCTGCAACAACGGCGGCCCGCAGCTGGTCCAGACCATGGACGGCAAGGTGGTGCTGAGCAACGGGTACAGCTTCCTGACCAGGTGGACGGTCCGCAACGGCAGCACCGCCGGCTCGTACACGCTGGCCGACTACCAGAACCAGTCGTGCATGACGGACAACGGCCCCGGCAACGAGCTCACCATGGTGACGTGCACGCCCGGGAACACGGCACAGGAATGGCGGCTGCAGTGACGGGCGCCGGGGCGGACGCAGGGATGGCCGCAGGGCCGGGCGCAGGAACGGGCGCAGGAACGGAGGCGGTGACGGACACGGTGGCCGAGAGCGCCCGGGTGGTGCTCTACTGGCGTCCCCTGTGCACCTATTGCATGAGGCTGCGCCTCGGGTTGCTCTTCACCCGCCTTCGGTACAGCCGCCGCTTCACCCGGGTCGACATCTGGAAGGACCCGGACGCGGCCGCCTTCGTGCGCTCGGTCGCGGACGGCAACGAGACCGTCCCGACGGCCACCGTGGCCGGCCGTCCGATGGTGAACCCCTCGCTGCGCCAACTGCTGCGCGCCGCAAGAGGATACGGCGCGTAGGCGGACGCTCACCGGGTGGCGGTCGCTAGCAGGCCGGCGCCCGCGTGGGCAAGGGTGACCGGTGGCGGGACCTCGCCATCCGGGCGTCAAGGGTGTGTATGGAAACTTCTACAGAGATGTAAAAGTCGATCGGCTGATGATCGGTCTTGACACTCGATCCGGTGATCGGTGACCAACGCGCCGTCGGCGCAGGCGATTGGCCCTGGTTCGAATCGGAACTCCCTGCAAGGCGCTGTGGATTGCCCCGATTTGACCGACCTTTGAATTCCTTTACCAACTGGCGGGACCTGGCCAATAGCTGAGGCAGACCTGTCAATTCACCTGCTGGATTGTCATGCTTCTTGTCACCCCCAGCGGTAGCCCCCCACCCCCACCCCTCGGTGGCAAGCCGCTCGACCGCACGGGGTTCCTGCACGTCAGCGCCCGTTCCGCCCCACAGGTGCCGACCCCGGCCCCCGGGACGTGGTGCGACCGCGCCCACACGCGGTTTCCCGGAAGGACTCGCACGTTGAAGCGTAAGCTCGCTGCTGTCGCCGTACTCTCGGCCACGGCCATGTTGACCGGTGTCGTCCAGGTGGCCACCACCGCCGCCCAGGCCGCCCCCGCGGCCCCCTCGCTGCGGGCGCAGGCCGCCTCGCAGCACGCGGCCGTGCTCGCGGTGGCCAACGGCCAGTCCGCCCCGCTCGCCCAGGCGCTCGGCCTCGGCGGCCAGGAGAAGCTGGTGGCCAAGGACGCGGTCGTCGACCAGGACGGCACCAAGCACCTGCGCTTCGAGCGCACCTACGCCGGCCTGCCGGTGATCGGTGGCGACCTGGTCGTCCACCAGAAGGCCGACGGCGCCGTCAAGTCGGTCGACAAGGCCGTCGCCGCCCGGATCGCGCTGCCGAGTCTGACCCCGCAGATCCCCGCGGACAAGGCCGCCGCCCAGGCCTCCGGCACGGTCAAGGCCACCATCGGGCAGACCATCGACTCGGACGAGTCCCCGATCGCCGACGTCCACCAGGTCGGCAAGGCCGAGCTGGTCGTGTGGGCCACCGACGGCAACCCGCGCCTGGCCTACCGGACCACCGTCGAGGGCGTGCGCGCCGACGGCACCCCGAGCGCCCAGATCCTGGTCACCGACGCGGCCGACGGCAAGGTCCTCTCCACCCACGAGAAGATCGAGACCGCCGCGGGCACCGGCAACGGCATCTTCGTCGGCCAGGTCTCCCTCGACACCAACCAGAACGGCTCGCAGTTCGAGCTCAAGGACACCGGCCGCGGCGGCCAGTCCACCACGGACATGAACAACAGCGAGTCGGGCAGCGGCTCGCTGTTCGCCAACCCCAGCAACAGCTTCGGCGACGGCACCAACAACAGCCGCGAATCCGCCGCCGTGGACGCCCAGTTCGGCGCTGCCACCACCTGGGACTTCTACAAGAACACCTTCAACCGCAACGGCATCCGCAACGACGGCGTCGGCGCCCTCAGCCGGGTGCACTACGGCTCCAACTACGTCAACGCGTTCTGGAGCGACGACTGCTTCTGCATGTCGTACGGCGACGGTGCCAACAACAGCGCCCCGCTCACCGAGATCGACGTGGCCGGCCACGAGATGACCCACGGCGTCACCGCGGCGACGGCCGCGCTCAACTACTCGGGCGAGTCCGGCGGCCTCAACGAGGCCACCTCGGACATCATGGGCACCATGGTGGAGTGGTACGCCAACCTGCCCTCCAACCCGCCGAACTACCAGATCGGCGAGCTGATCAACCTGCGCGGCGACGGCAGCCCGCTGCGCTACCTGGACCAGCCCTCCAAGGACGGCTCCTCGGCCGACTACTGGGACCCCAACGTCGGCAACCTGGACGTGCACTACTCCTCCGGCGTGGCGAACCACTTCTTCTACCTGCTCGCCGAGGGCAGCGGCGCGAAGACGATCAACGGGTTCAGCTACAACAGCCCGACGGCCGACGGCTCCTCGCTCGCCGGCATCGGCCGGGACAAGGCCGCGCAGATCTGGTACCGCGCGCTGACCGTGTACTTCACCTCGACGACCGACTACGCGGGCGCCCGCGCGGCCACCCTCAGCGCGGCGTCGGACCTGTACGGCGCGAACAGCGCCGAGTACAACGCGGTCGCGGCCACCTGGACCGCGGTCAACGTCAACTGACTCGGGCCTGAACCGGGTCGGGCCCGAGTTGGGCGGGCCCGACCCGGGGGTGCGGCCCGAGCAGGGCCCGGTCGGACTGTGGGTGCCGAACGACCGGGCCGGACGGCGGGGGTGACGGTGTGCGGACCACCGTCGCCCCCGACTTCGTGCGCGCTCACGCGGATGGGCGGGGGTCGGGCGAGGTGCTGGGCGACCTCCCACACGTGCCCGGCCGGATCGGCGAAGGCCGCCGTCCGCCGTCCCTCACGCCAGGTCCTTGCGGATCTGGTCCAGGATCAGCCCGGCCCCGGTGTAGCCGATGCCCAGCATCCACAGGTTGTCGTCCACCTGGAACACCCGGCCGTTGCGGACGGCGTCCAGGTTCTTCCACAGCGCCCCCTCGGTGATCCGGGTGTGGTCGGACTTCGCCCGGTCCCCGTACACCGAGTAGAAGATGACGTCGGCCGCCGCCTGGTCCACCTGCTCGGGGCTGATCTCCAGCGAGAACCCGGGCTTGTCCTGGTTGGCCGGGCGGCCGAGCCCGAGGTCCTTGAACAGCGAGCCGACGAAGGTGTCGTCCAGGTAGAGCCGGGTGGGCGCGCCGGCCAGGAAGCGGGCCATCTCGACCCGGGTGGCCGCCGCCTTGGCGGGACCGCCCAGCGCGGCGACGAGGTCCCGCAGCTTGGTCCGGTACGCCGCGTCCGCCGCCTCGGCCTCGCTCCGGCGGCCCGTCGCCTCGGCGTGCAGCCGGACGTTCTCCTGCCAGGTCGGCCCGGTGGTCTTGGACAGTACGGTCGGCGCGATCTCGGACAACTGGTCGTAGCGTTTGTCGTCGCGGACCTGGTTGCTCAGGATGAGGTCCGGCCGCAGCGCCGCGATCGCCTCCAGGTTGGGCTGGCCGATCATGCCGACCGCCTTCGTCCCGGCCAGCCGTTCGGCCGGCAGGTATGCCGGGAAGGGCGCGCCCTGGCTGACGGTGGTGGCACCGACCGGACTCAGTCCGAGGGTGACCACCGAGTCCAGGGCGTCGGTGTCCAGTGCCACAACCCGGCTCGCCCGGGCCGGTACGGTGCTCGCGCCACGCGCGTGCCGGACCGTCCGGGTGCCGCCGCCGGTCGGACCACCGCTCGGCGCGGGGGAGTCGGAGCCGCAGGCGCAGAGCGCCAGACCCGGGGCGAGTCCGGCGGCGAGGCCGAGTGCGGCACGGCGGCTGAGGGTGCGGGGCATCGGCGGCTCCTCGACGGACTGGCGGGCGCGGGGATCCCTGCCCGCCCGGCGGTCCCGCTACGCCTCGGAGCCGTACTCCCGCCGCTGGCGCAGCAGTTCGGCGTACTCGGCGCGCACCCGGCGGTCCATCGCGAGGGTGAACTGGGCGTCGGCGACGGTGCGGGCGAGCGGCCGCACCCGCAGGATGCGTTCGGTGAGCCGGGCCGCCTCGCCGGACGCCAGCGGGGTGTCGCCGGAGAGCGCGCTGAGCAGGTGGTCGCTGACCACCTCGATGAAGATCTCGGCGATGGCGTCGACGTGCTCCCGGGTGCGCCGGCTGGCGTCCAGCACGGCGGAGAGCGGCACGCCCTCGGCGACCAGCTCGGTGGTGGCGTCCATCAGCCGGCGGCTGACGTGGGTGATCCCGTCCTCCTCGACCGTGATGTAGCCCTGGGCGATCGACTCGGCGGTGTTCTCCTCGGTGAGCTGGTCCCCGAAGGCGGACTTCAACTCCTGCCACTCCAGGCGCACCGGGGTCTCGTCCGACCACGGGGCGACGATCGCGGCCTCGAGCCCGATCAGTTCGGCGACGTCCCGGCCGCTCTCCCCGGCGCCGATCAGTTCGGCGATCCCGCCCAGGGTGTGGCCGCGGTCGAGGAGTTCGCCGATCATCCGCAGCCGGGCCAGGTGCTCCTCGCCGTACCAGGCGATCCGGCCCTCCTTGCGGGGCGGCTGGAGCAGTTTGCGCTCGCGGTAGAAGCGCAGGGTGCGGGTGGTGATTCCGGCCGCCTCGGCCAGTTCCTCCACCCGGTACTCGCGTTTTCTGTCGTCCGCGACAGCTCTGACCTTGTCCACGGCGATCAGCATAGGTCCGTGACGTCGGCGGCGGAGCCTGCGGGAAGTCGGGGAACTTCCGGTGGATCCGGGCTGTCGTGCTTCTTCCATCCGGTGTCAGCAAGGGCTACCCTGCCAACCGTGCCAGTGATTACTGGCGCGATCGGCAGGGTTCCGGGGCGCGGTCCCCGGGTTTCCGAGGGCGCCGCCCCCGGAAGAGCGCGAAGACCACCGCCCCACCCTCAGGAGGAGGCCGCATGGCATCCAACAGCAAGCGCCCCCGCCCCGGCGCGACCTCGGCACCCGACCCCGGCGCCACGGCGGAGGCCGTACCGCATGTGCGGGTCGCGGTGATCGGCTCGGGCTTCGGCGGTCTCGGCGCGGCCGTCCGGCTGCGCCGCGCCGGCATCACCGACTTCGTCGTCCTGGAGCGCGCGGACTCGGTCGGCGGCACCTGGCGCGACAACAGCTACCCCGGCTGCGCCTGCGACGTGCCCTCGCACCTCTACTCCTTCTCCTTCGCGCCCAACCCCGACTGGCCGCGCAGCTTCTCCGGCCAGCCCGACATCCGCGCCTACCTGGAGAAGGTCGCCACCGTCTTCGGCCTCCGCCCGCACCTGCGCTTCAACGCCGAGGTGCTGGAGGCGCGTTGGGAGGCCGATCAGACCCGCTGGCGGATCACCACCCCGTCCGGCCAGTGGACCGCCGACGCCGTCGTCTCCGCCGCCGGACCGCTCGCCGACCCGCAGATCCCCGACCTGCCCGGCCTGAGCACCTTCCCCGGCAAGGTGTTCCACTCCTCCCGCTGGGACCACGCCTTCGACCTCACCGGCAAGCGTGTGGCGATGGTCGGCACCGGCGCCTCCGCCGCCCAGATCATCCCGGCGATCCAGCCGAAGGTCGGCCGGCTGACCGTCTTCCAGCGCACCCCCGCCTGGGTCCTGCCGCGCCGCGACCGCGAGATCACCCGACTGGAGAAGTGGCTGCACGGCCGCCTGCCGGCCACCGCCAAGCTCCGCCGCGGCACCCTGTTCGCGCTCCGCGAGATCCAGGTCGACGCCTTCGTCCGCCGCCCCGGGCTGCTGCGCATCGTCCAGCAGCTCGCCGAACGCCACATCGCCCAGGGCGTCGCCGACCCGGCGCTGCGCGCCAGGCTCACCCCGGACTACCGGATCGGCTGCAAGCGCATCCTGCTCAGCAACACCTACTACCCGGCGCTCGCCGCGGCCAACACCGAGGTCGTCTCCGCCGGCCTGCGCGAACTGCGCGGCTCCACCCTGGTGGCCGCCGACGGCAGCGAGCACGAGGTCGACGCCATCGTCTTCGGCACCGGCTTCCACGTCACCGACATGCCCATCGGCGCCCGGGTGTTCGGGGCGGACGGGACGAGCCTGGCCGAGGAATGGAAGGACGGCATGGAGGCGCTGCGCGGCTCGACCGTGCGCGGCTTCCCGAACCTCTTCTTCGTGATCGGCCCCAACACCGGTCTCGGCAACAGCTCGATGATCCTCATGATCGAGTCCCAACTGAACTACATGATAGACGCGTTGACGACGCTCGACACGGTCGGCGCCGCCGCCATGCAGCCCACCGCCCGGGCCCAGCGGCAGTGGAACCTGGAACTCCAGCACCGGATGGACCGAACCGTCTGGACCACCGGCGGCTGCCGCAGCTGGTACCTCGACCCGAACGGCAGGAACACCGTGCTCTGGCCCGGCTCCACGACCTCCTTCCGCCGGGCGACCCGAAAGGTCGACCTCGGCGAGTACGAGCTGATCAGGCGCACCGTCCCGGCCGCCGCCCGTCCCGTCGCTTCCACCGCCGCCCAGGAGGCCACCGCATGAGTGCCGTCCAGCTGCCCGCCGAGTACCTCCCGCCCACGCCCGTCGAGGAGTTGAGCATCCGCTCGGCGGACGGCATCCGGCTGCACGTCGAGGTGCACGGTCAGCCCGGTGCGCCCACCGTGGTGCTCTCCCACGGCTGGACCTGCTCGACCGCGTTCTGGGCCCCGGTGATCCACGAACTCGCGGACCGCTACCGGGTGGTGGCCTATGACCAGCGCGGCCACGGCCGGAGCGAGATCCCGCCCAGCAAGGCCCGCTACTCGACCCGGGCGCTCGCCGAGGACCTGGCCGCCGTGCTCAAGCGGGTTGTCCCGGACGGGGAGCGGGCGGTGCTGGCCGGACACAGCATGGGCGGGATGACCATCATGGCCGCCGGCGGCCGCCCCGAGATCGCCGAGCGCACCGCCGCGAACGTGCTGATCTCCACCGGCCCCGCCGACCTGGTCGCCGAGCTCACCGTCCTGCCGCCCGGTGTCCGGGCCCCGGGGCTGCGGCGCTTCCTGCACCGGCAGCTGCTGCGCTCCCGGATGCCGCTCGGGCCGGTCTCGGGAGTGAGCCGGGCCGCGCTCAAGTACGCGACCATGGGCCCGAGTTCGCCCGCCGGGCAGGTCGAGGCGACGGCCCGGATCGTGCACGCCTGCCCGACCGCGGTCCGCTTCCACTGGGCCGGGGTGCTCGAACGGCTGGACGTTCGCGCCGGACTCGGCCGGATCACCGCCCCCACCGCCGTGGTGGTGGGCACCGAGGACCGGCTGACCCCGCCGGTGCACGCCCACCGGATGGTCGCCGAACTCGCCGACCCGCAGGGGCTGTTGCTCCTTCCGGGGGTCGGGCACATGGCGCCGCTGGAACGTCCGGCGGAGGTCGCCGCCGAGATCCACCGGATGGCCGTCGCCCACCTGGCGAGCACGCCCGCCGTGGCTGCTCCCGCTCCCGCACCCGCCGTCGAGAGGACCACCGTCGCATGAACGCCATCCCGCCGCTGTCCGCGCAGGTCGTGGTGGTCACCGGGGCCGCCCGCGGAGTCGGTGCCTCGCTGGCCCGCAGGCTGGCCCGGCGCGGGGCCAGGGTCGCGCTACTGGGCCTGGAGCCCGAGGAGTTGAAGGCCGTGGCGGCGCAGTGCGGCGCCGCCGCCACCGCCTGGGAGGTCGACGTCACCGACCTGGGGGCGCTCGGCGACACCGCCGAACGGATCAAGGCGCACTACGGGCGGATCGACACCGTGGTGGCCAACGCCGGGATCGCGATCGGCGGACCGCTGGCCGACAGCGACCACCGGGCGTTCAGCCGGGTGATCGAGGTCAACCTGCTGGGCAGCGTCGCCACCGCGCGGGCCTTCCTGCCGGCCCTCACCGAGAGCCGCGGCTACCTGCTGCAGATCGCCTCGCTCGCGGCGCTGACCCCGGCCCCGCTGATGAGCGCCTACTGCGCCAGCAAGTCCGGGGTGGAGGCCTTCGCCCACTCGATCCGCGCCGAGGTCGCCTACCAGGGGGTCAAGGTCGGTGTGGGGTACCTGAGTTGGACCGACACCGACATGGTGCGCGGAGCCGACGAGGACGCCGTGCTGAAGCAGATGCGCAGCCGGCTGCCGTGGCCGGCCAACAAGACGTACCCGCTGGAGCCCGCCGTGGACCGGATCGTCGCCGGAATTGCCCGGCGCTCCGCCCATGTGTACGCCCAGGCCTGGCTGCGTGGGATGCAGCCGGTGCGCTGGCTGCTGCCGAGCCTGATCGCGGTGGTCGGCTCGCGTGACGTCGCCAAGCTCGCCCCGCAGCTCGCGGCCACCGCCGCCTCCCGGCTGCGCGCCGTCGGGGCCGGTGGCGCCGCCGACACGGCTGCGCGCGGGGAGCGGACGGGGGCGGGGGACTGACGGGAAGCGGGGGTTGACGGAGGACGGTTGACACCCCGACAGCCGGCGACCGGCGGCTGACAGGTGACAACTGACAGATAACAGATAACAGCTTTCGAAATCTGTTATCCGTTATCTGTCATCTGTCAGTTGTCACCCGCCCCCGCGATCCCCGCCAGCACCCGCAGCGCCCACCCGAGCACCGGCAGCGGCGGCGAGGCCAGCCCCACCCGCACCGCGGGCGGCGTGCTCCGCGGATCCACCGCGAAGGCCGCCGCGGGCGTGACCGAGATCCCCGCCCGGGCCGCCGCGGCGACGAAGGTCTCCGCCCGCCAGGCCCCCGGCAGTTCCCACCACAGGTAGTACGAGCATGGGTCCGCCCGCAGCCGCTGCCCGGCGAGCACCTCCCGGGCCAGCGCCTGCCGGGCCGTCGCGTCCGCCCGCTTCGCCGCCGCCACCGCGGCCGGCGTCCCGTCCCCGATCCAGCGCACCGCCGCCTCCAGCGCGAAGCCGTTCGGCGTCCACCCGCCGGCCCGCAGCGCACCCCCGACCCGTTCGCGCAGCCCGTCCGGGACGACCGCGAACCCGGTGGTCAGTCCGGGGGCGAGCCGCTTGGAGAGGCTGTCGACCAGCACCGTCCGCTCGGGGACGAGCGCCGCGAGCGGCGCCGACCCGGGCCGCAGGAAGGACCAGATCGCGTCCTCGACCACCGCCAGGTCCAGCCGGCGCAGCTCCGCGGCCAGCGTCGCCGCCCGCTCGGGCGGCAGGGTCGTGCCGAGCGGGTTGTGCAGCCGGGGCTGGAGGTACACCGCGCTCAGCGGCGCCGCTCGGTGGGCCGCCGCCAGGGCCTCGGGCAGCGGCCCGTGCTCGTCGACCGCGAGCGGCACCAGGTGGATGCCCAGTTGCCCGGCCACGGCCTTGACCACCGGGTAGGTCAGTGCCTCCACCCCCAGCCGCTGCCCGGGCGGCACCAGCGCGGCGAGCGCCCCCGCGACGGCCTGCCGCCCGTTGCCCGCGAACAGCAGCTCCCGCGGGTCGACGTCCCAGCCGTCGGCGTCCGTCGACAGCAGCTGCGCGAAGGCCCGCCGCGCCGGATCCGTCCCGGCCGCCCCGACCGGCCGCAGCGCCTCGCCGAGCGCGTCCGCCCGCAGCAGCGGTGCCAGCCCGGCGGCCAGCAGTTCGGCCTGCCCGGGCGCGGTGGGGTAGTTGAGCTGCAGGTCGATCGGCGCGTCGGCCGGCTCGGCGAGCGCGATCCGTCCGTCGTCGGCCGAGGTGCCGCGCCCGGCCCGGACGAAGGTGCCCCGCCCGACCTCGCCGACGGTCAGCCCGCGCCGGGCCAGTTCGCGGTAGACCCGGGTCGCCGTCGAGTTGGCGATGCCCCGGCCGCGGGCGAAGGCGCGCTGGGTGGGCAGCTGCCCGCCGGGTCGCAGGCGCCCGGCCATGATGTCGGCGGCGATCCCGTCCGCGATCAGCCGGTAGTCGTCCATCGGTCTCCGATCCCTTCGCGAACCCCTTCGCGATCCCCTTCGCGAATCCTTTCGCGCCCCGAGCGGGAATTGCACTGAGCGCAAAGCCATCATTGCATCGAGCGGGCTGCGCGCCCTAGCCTCCTCGCATGGACGAGCTGGATGCGTGGGACACGTTGACATCCGCCGTGGACGGCCACGCCGTGCTCGGCATCGCCGCGGTGGCGCTGGGCATGGTGCTGTCGCCGGGACCGAACATGATCTACCTGGTGTCGCGCTCGATATCGCAGGGCCGCCGGGCCGGACTGCTCTCGCTGACAGGCGTCGCGACCGGCTTCCTGGTCTACCTGGTCGCGGTGACGGCCGGGGTGGCCGCCGTGTTCTCGGTGGTCCCGGTGCTCTACACCGCGATCAAGCTGGCCGGCGCCGGGTACCTGCTCTGGCTGGCCTGGAAGGCGGTCAAGCCCGGCGGCACGGCGGTCTTCGCCCCGCAGCAGCTGCCGCCGGACCCGCCGCGCCGCCTGTTCGCGATGGGCTTCCTGACCTGCCTGCTCAACCCCAAGATCGCCATCATGTACATCTCGCTGCTGCCCCAGTTCGTGGCACCCGAGCGCGGCCACGTCGCCCTGCAGAGCCTGGTGCTGGGCCTGGTCCAGATCGTGATCGCGGTCACCGTGAACGGCCTGATCGCGGTGACCGCGGGCGGCATCGCGAGCTTCCTCAACCGCCGTCCGGCCTGGCTGCGCGTCCAGCGCTACGTGATGGGCACCGTCCTCGCCGGTCTCGCGGTGCACATCGCCGCGGACCGGGCCAAGGCGGTCGCCGTCTAGCCGGCGCGGCTGGCGGCCCGCAGCACCTCGTACCCCGCCTGCACGAACCGGCCGTTCAGCGCCGGCCCGGTGTTGGCCAGCGCGGCGACGGCGGCCGATCCGTCCGGGGAGAAGCCGACGAAGGCGGTGAACCCCCGGGTGCCGCCGGAGTGGAAGTAGAGGTCCCGCCCGCCCGAGCGGCGGTGCATCCAGACCAGGCCGATCCGGTCGGTCGAACGCGGCAGCCGCAGCCTCAGGCGCTGGACGTCCCGTACCGCTGCCCCCAACTCACCTTCCTCCCCGTTGAGGTGGAATCGCAGATAGCGGATCAGGTCGGCCCCGCCGGCCCGCACGGCGCCGGCCCCCGGGAGCCCGGGAATGAGCCAGGGCGGCACTTCCCGCCCGCGCCGGTATCCGGTCGCCCGCCCCGGTGCGTCCGGTGCGCAGCCCGTGGAGCGCAGTCCCAACGGTCGGCAGATCCGTTCGGCGAGCAGGCGCTCGTACGGCATCGCGGCGGTCTCGGCCAGGGCTCGGCCGAGGAGCGCGACCCCGTAGTTGGAGTACCCGAACCTGCTGCCCGGCCTCGCGCGCACGGTGGTGCGGGCCAGTCCGTCCCTCAACTGCTCGTCACCGTAGGCGGCGTAGGGGTTGCTGGACCAGGCCGGTGCGGCGCTGGCGAGCAGCCCCGGCGGTAGGCGGGGCAGGCCGGAGGTATGGGTGGCCAGGTGCAGCAGGCGGATCGGTTCGGTGGAACGGACGTGTGCCGGGTGCCAGTCGGGCGGCAGCCGGTTCTCGACCGGGTCGTCCAGGGCGAGTTCACCGCGTACGGCCATGTCGGCCAGCAGCAGCGCGGTGAAGGTCTTGGACACCGAGCCGAGTTCGAAGACGGTGTCCGGCGTGCACGGCGGTGAGGTGGGTGCGAGCCCGAGGCGGCCGTGGCAGTGAACCTCCTCCCGGTCCCCGTGTGCGACGGCCACCGTGACGGCGGTGGCGTACGGCCCGGCCGCCCGTGGCGTCGCCGCGACCGCGGCTGCCAGCTCGCTCATCCGGTCACCGGCTCATCCGGTCACCCGCTCACCGGAGTGCCGCCGAGCGCGCGCGAGAGCGCGACGGTGGCGGCCACCACCCCGACCACGGCGGTGTGTCCGTGATCGCGGAAGGCGTCCTCCGGGTCGTCGTAGTCGGGCGCCGACCCCTCGCACGGGATCAGGCCGTCCGGCTGCTGGACGGCGGCCAGGGCCTCCCAGCCGACCCGGCCTGTGACGGGCTCGCCGATGCACGAGTCGACGATCAACAGTTCACCCGCGAGGTCCCACTGCTCGATCTCCAGCCAGATGTCGAGCCAGACCGGCAGCCAGTCCCGCAGGTAGTCGCGCATCGGTTCGGGCAGGCACTCGGGCCGGGCGCCCCAGTCGGTGACGTGGAAGACGGTGTGGGTGACGTGGTAGGCGATCAGCCAGGCGATGGTCCAGGGCTCGGGAAGGGCACCGAGCCAGGTGGCCCCGATGAGCGTGTTCCAGTCCGGCCGGTGCTCCAGTCCTGCGATCCGCCGGGCGTTGGCCAGGGCGAGTCGGCGGTTGCCCGGGATCTCGACGGCGTGCACGGAGCGCAGGCGGCCGAGTGAGTCGAGCAGGTCCTCCAGCGCGGCGTGGCGGAAGCCGACCCGGGCGAAGTGGCCGTACGTCTCCAGCGGGTCGATGACCGTGACGTGCCGCAGTTGCCGCTCGTACAGCAGGTCGCCGTCCCGTAGTTGGGCCCAGGCGGCTTCGAGGAGCTCTCGCGCGAGCTCGGTGTCGCGCGGGCCGGTGATGCCGTCGCGCATCACGAGCGAGGAGGCCAGGGCGACTTCGCAGAGCGGCTTGTAGACGTCGTTCGGTTCGGCGAGGTCGATGACCGTGTTGTCCTCCAACCTGCCGTAGCCGTTCCGGTAACCGGCGTGCAGCCACGCCAGGGACCGGGAGCCGAGTTGTTGGGCGGTGGCGAGCATCCGGGTGTCGGTCATCGCGGAGCCCCGTTCGCCAGGGCTCGGGCTATGGCGAGTTCGAGCCCGGAGCGGTCGGTGCCGTCATCGACCTGGCCGATCCGGTCCAGGACGGGTTCGATCTCCAGTCGCAGCGGCCGGCCGTCGGCGTGCGCCCAGGCGAGCCAGCGGGCGAGTCGGACGGAGGTGGTGGCGTCGCGCCGAAGCATGGCGCGGACGGTGCCGCGGGCGAGGTCGAGCGTGCCCGCGCGGGCGGCGTCGTGCACGGGGCTGTCCAACCCGGGCAGGGCGAGGACGGACAGTTGCGCCATCCGCGCCGACCAGGTCCGCCAGCCGAGCCGTTCCCGGTCGAACGGGGGCAGCGGCGGCGGGGAGCCGGCTCGCGCGCCGTCGCCGTACGACGTGCGGGCGAGCAGCCGGTCGGCCGCCCAGTCCTGCCAGCCGATCACGAGTGCCGCGTCCTCGGACGCGGGCACCGGTGCCGGGAGCGTCCGGCGCGCCTCGGTCAGCAGCGCGGCGGCGGCGGCGTCGGGCTCGGCCCCGGAGAGCAGCTGCGGGGCGAAGACGTCCGCGCCCAGCACTCGTACGGCGGCCAGCAGCGGACGGGGCGCGGCGGTGTGGGGCTCCGCGAGCACGGCCGTGCCCCCGCCGTCCCGGAGGGCGTCGAGGGTACGGCCCGCCACTCGCTCGACCGCCGCGGCGTACTCGTCACGGAGTGGGGTCTCGGCGAACGGCATGGTGTGGTGGTCCTCCTTCGAGAGGCTGAGTGCGGGCGCAGAGCCCGCGAGCCCGGCTACCGGGTCGGCTTCTCCTTGGGGCCCTTCGGGGAGAGCAGCAGGAGGCCCAGCAGCAGGGCGGCACCAGCGGCTTCGGGCAGGTACGTGGGCGCGTCGGACACGACGGCCTCGTCCTCCACCATCAGGCTCGCGAGTGTCTCGGCCTCGGCGAGCGTCGCGCTGCGTGACGCCGAAGCGGTTTCGGTCCGGAACTGAGTAAGCATCAGATATGCCTCCTCGCCTGGATTTCATCGCCCGGTCGGGCGATGCCCCCGTCCGACACTACGAGCACGAACCGGTGCCTGCATCCGCAGCCCGCTGAGCTGGGACGTTGCCCTGGGTGTGGGCGCGGCTGCGGTGAGTCGGTACGGTCTGGGCATGACCACAGCCTTGATCACCGGCGCGACCGCCGGCATCGGAGCCGCGTTCGCCCGCCGGCTCGCCCGCGGCGGCTACCGGCTCGTCCTGGTGGCCCGCGACACCGAACGCCTGGAGCGCGCGAGCGCCGATCTGCAGCGCGAGTACGGCACGGAGGCCGAGGTGCTGACCGCCGACCTCGCCACCGAGGAGGGCATCGCCGCGGTCGAGGCCCGGCTCGCCGACACCGGCCGCCCGGTGGACCTCCTGGTCAACAACGCCGGCTTCGGCAACAAGGGCGCTTTCGGGACCGTCCCGCTCCAGGACGAGCTGGACATGCTGAAGGTGCACATCGAGGCGGTCCTGCGGCTGACCACGGCCGCCCTGCCGGGGATGCGCGAGCGCGGCCGGGGCGCGATCGTGAACGTCGCCTCGGTGGCGGCCTTTCTGCCGCGCGGTACGTACGGGGCGAGCAAGGCGTGGGTGGTGAGCTTCACCCAGGGCGTGCTGCGCGACCTCGGCGGCACGGGCGTGCGGATGATGGCGCTGTGCCCGGGCTTCACCCGGACCGAGTTCCACCAGCGGGCGGGCATGGGGACCGGCAACATCCCCTCCTGGTCCTGGCTCTCGGCCGAGCGGGTGGTGAACGAGGCGATGCGCGACCTCGCCCGCGGTCGCTCGGTGTCCGTGCCGGGCAAGCGCTACAAGCTGGCCGTGGCGGTCGCCCGGGTGCTGCCGTCCGGCAAGCTCGGCGGCCTGTCCTCCAAGGCGGCGCGCACCTACCGCACGAACTGAGACGGACGGCGGCCGGTCGGATCGCGGCCGGTCGGATCGCGGCCGGGCGTCGGGCGGCCGGTCGGATCGCGGCCGGTCGGATCATGGTCGGGCGTCGGGCGGTCGGGCGGAGCCGGCTCCAGCGCGAGGGAGTGGACGCGGGGGAATAGAGCCACCCTCACTATTAGCTTGCCTAACTATGAGCTACTCTCGCTATGCTGGCGTCCGCCCGGCCGCCACACCCCCGTCCGCGCCCGTACCCCGGCGCGCCCGACCCAGGGAGGCCCGTACTTGAGGCCCGCCATCAACTGGACCCCGCCCGAACGCGCCGAGGGCGATCCCCGCCCACCGGCCCAGTGGCGCCGCATCCTCGCGCTGTTCCGCCCGTACCGGGGCCGACTGGCCACGGTCGGGCTGCTGGTCGCCGCCTCCGCCGTGGTGTCCGTCGTCTCGCCGTTCCTGCTCAAGGCCGTGCTGGACACCGCCATCCCGCAGGGCCGCACCGGGCTGCTCAGCCTGCTCGTGCTCGGCATGATCCTCACCGCCGTCGTCAACAGCGTCTTCAACGTGCTGCAGACGCTGATCTCCACCACCGTCGGCCAGCGCGTCATGCACGACCTGCGCACCTCCGTCTACGGCCACCTGCAGCGGCAGTCGCTGGCCTTCTTCACCCGCACCCGCACCGGCGAGGTGCAGTCCCGGATCGCCAACGACATCGGCGGCATGCAGTCCACGGTGACCTCCACCGCGACCAGCCTGGTCTCCAACCTCACCGCCGTGGTCGCCTCGATCGTCGCCATGGTCGCCCTCGACTGGCGGCTGACCGTGATCTCGCTGGTCCTGCTCCCGCTGTTCGTCTGGATCAGCCGCCGGGTCGGCCAGGAGCGCAAGAAGATCACCACCGAGCGGCAGAAGCAGCTGGCCGCGATGAGCTCGGCGGTCCAGGAGTCGCTGTCGGTCAGCGGCATCCTGCTCGGCCGCACCATGGGCCGTTCCGACTCGCTGGCCCGGGAGTTCACCGAGCAGTCCGACCAGCTCGCCGACCTCGAGGTGCGGGCCAGCATGGCCGGGCGCTGGCGGATGAACACCATCATGATCGTGATGGCCGCGATGCCCGCGCTGATCTACTGGGCGGCCGGACTGACCTCCGCCGCCGGGGCGCCGATCGTCTCGGTCGGCACGCTGGTCGCCTTCGTCACCCTCCAGCAGGGCCTGTTCCGCCCGACCGTCAGCCTGCTCTCCACCGGCGTGGACGTGCAGACCTCGCTCGCGCTGTTCCAGCGCATCTTCGAGTACCTCGACCTGCCGGTGGAGATCGCCGAACCGCCGAACCCCGTCACCCTGGCCGACATCCGCGGCGAGGTCCGCTTCGAGGCGGTCGACTTCCGGTACGACCCCGAGCAGGAGCGACCGACCCTGGACGGCGTCGAACTCAAGGTCCCGGCCGGGACGTCGCTGGCCGTCGTCGGCGAGACCGGCTCCGGCAAGACCACCCTCAGCTACCTGGTGCCGCGGCTGTACGACGTCACCGGCGGCCGGGTCACCCTGGACGGCGTGGACGTGCGCGAGCTGTCCTTCGACACCCTGGCCCGCGCGGTCGGCGTGGTCTCCCAGGAGACCTACCTCTTCCACGCCTCGGTCGCCGACAACCTGCGCTTCGCCAAGCCGGGCGCCGACGACGCCGAACTGGTCGAGGCCGCCCGGGCCGCGCAGATCCACGACACCATCTCGGCGCTGCCGGACGGCTACGACACCCTGGTCGGCGAACGCGGCTACCGCTTCTCCGGCGGCGAGAAGCAGCGCCTCGCACTCGCCCGCACCATCCTGCGCAACCCGCCGGTGCTGATCCTGGACGAGGCCACCAGCGCGCTCGACAACCGCACCGAACGCGCCGTCCAGCAGGCCGTGGACACCCTGGCCGCCGGCCGGACCACCATCACCATCGCGCACCGGCTCTCCACCGTCCGCGCCGCCGACCAGATCGCGGTGCTCGACCGCGGCCGGGTGGTCGAACTCGGCACCCACGAGGAGCTGGTGGAACTGGACGGACGCTACGCCGCGCTGCTGCGCCGGGAGACGCCGGAGGCGGCGGCGCTGTCGGACGCCGCCCTCGGTCACGCGTAGCGCGGCACCCGCGGCACCCGCGGCACCCGAGGCACCCGCGGCACCCGCCGAGCGGACGGGCCGCTCAGGCCGCCTTCGGGACCTCGTTGTAGGTCTCCGCGACCTCCTGGCCGGAGAGCCGCTGGATCGCCGCCATCACCTCGTCGGTCACCTGCCGACGGGCCTTCAGCGAACGGGCCTGCCCGTGCAGCTCGTCGAAGTGCAGCGGCTCGCCGAAGCGGACGGTGACCTTCTTGATCCGCGGGAGGCGCTTGCCCACCGGCAGGATCTGCTCCGGGCCCTCCAGGGCCACCGGGACCACCGGGACGCCCGCGGTCAGCGCGAGCCAGGCGACGCCCGTCTTGCCCCGGTAGAGCCGGCCGTCCAGCGACCGGGTGCCCTCGGGGTAGATGCCGAAGGCCTTGCCGTCCTCCAGGATCTCCAGTGCCGACTCCAGCGAGGCCTGAGCGGAACGGTAGGTGCCGCGCTCGACCGGAACGGCGCCGATCGACTCGAAGAAGCCCTTGGAGAGCCGGCCCTTGAGCCCGGTGCCGGTGAAGTACTCGGCCTTGGCCAGGAAGTGGACCCGGCGCGGGGCGGTGAGCGGGATCACCACGCTGTCGATGAACGACAGGTGGTTGCTGGCCAGGATCACCCCGCCCTTGCGCGGCACGTTCTCGATGCCCTCGATGGCCGGACGCCAGATCCCCCGTGAAACGGGTTTCAGCACCAGCCTGGTGGCGAGGTCGAGCACGGGTTCCCTCCCTGGACGAACGACCGCCCCGGAGGCGTCCGGGTCAGCAAATCAGACCCGCAGACTACGACACCCACCCGGGCGCCCGTCCACTCCCGCCGACCGTGGCGAACACCACGGCCGGGTAGGGTACGGCCGTCCGAACCGAGCACCGCATTGCAGTACCCAGGAGGAACGATGGAGAGCGTCGAGGCCATCAAGGAGATGTTCGACCGTTTCGACAAGAACGGCGACGGCAAGATCACCCCGGCCGAGTACGCGCTGGCCGCCAACGAGATGGGCGACCACAGCGTCACCATCTCGATGGCCGAGGCGCTGATCCACGCGATGGACACCCGCCACCAGGGCTACCTGGACTTCGAGGAGTTCCTGGCCGCCCGCCAGCGCTGAGCCCGGGCGGACGGGGCCGGTCGCCGTACCGGCGGCACCGGCCCCGTCCGGAGGCCCTCCAGGGGCGCTCGGGCAGGCCTGCTGCGGCCCGTGGCGGGGCTATGTGTCCGTACGGTCCTCCGGTGCCACCGGGAACACCCGGCGCACCACCCGCTCCGCCGCCCCGCCGTCGTCCCAGACGCAGAACTTCTCCCGGAACCGCTTCCGCGCCTCCGGCTCCGGATCGCCCGCGCGCAGCGCCCGCGCCAGTCCGGCCGCGTCGACCGTGACCGCGCCCGGCGGCTCCGCGAACAGGTCGAAGTACACGCCGCGTTCGCGCTGGTACTCCTCCCAGTCCGGGGCGAAGACGACCACCGGCCGGTCCAGCACCGCGTAGTCGAACATCATCGACGAGTAGTCCGTCACCAGCGCGTCCGCCGCCAGGTAGAGGTCCTCGACCACCGGGTGCGCCGACACGTCCACGATCTGTGCCGCGTCCTCACCGGCCGTCAGGTCGCCCGGGCCGTCGGTGTGGAAGTAGTGGGTGCGCACCAGCAGCGTGAACCGCGGGCCCAGCCGCCGGGCCAGCTCCGCCACGTCCAGCAGCGGCACGTAGCCGCCCTTGCCGCCGCGGTGGGTCGGCGCGTACAGCACCGACGTGGTGCCGGGCCGCAGCCCCAACCGCTCGCGCATGGCCCGGACTTCCACCGGGGTGGTGTTGGCCAGCCGGTCGTTGCGCGGGTAGCCGGTGTCCAGCATCTCGTAGCGGCCGGGGAAGGCCCGGGCGAAGTGCTCGCTGGTGTGCGGGTTGGAGGAGACCAGGAAGTCCCAGCGGTCGACGGCCTCCTGGAGCCGGTCGAAGTCCATCCCCTCGGCGGCCTCGGGGCGGCCCCGCAGGTCCATGCCCATCGCCTTGAGCGGAGTGCCGTGCTGGGTCTGGACGTGCACCGTGCCCGGCCGCTTCGCCATCGTGCGCGGGAAGTTGACGTTGTTCACGAAGTACTTCGCGGTCGCCATCGCCTTCAGGTAGGCCGGGGTGTTGACGATCACGTACGGGACACCGGGCGGCATGGCGTCGGCCTGCCGGCGGTTCTCCACCACCCACACGCCCCGGATCTGCGGGGCGAGTTCCCTCGCCTTCTCGTAGATCGCCGCCGGGCTGCACGCGTAACCCCGGTGCCAGTACGCGGCGTAGACCGCCAACTGCTCGTCCAGCGGCAGGCGGCGGAACGCGTTGTACGCCGTGAACCGGGCGCCGCTGCGCACGCCCTTCTTCACCGCGGGGGCCACCGCCCGTGCCCCGCGCTTGAGTTCGCGCGGCAGCCGGCCGGTGCGGCGCAGCTCGGCGTAGGCGATCCGGGCGCCGCGCGCGGCCAGCCGGTACTGCACGCCGCGCACCCCGCCGGGGAAGCGGTAGTCGGCCGGGCGGTGGCGCTCGAAGTGCAGGGCGACCCGGTGGAAGTAGTCCCTGCGCCGGTCGACGGGGACCAGCCCGGGGGTGTCGTAGACGTTCAGCGCTTGGCGGACGGTCCGGTCGAAGACCAGGGTGCGCAGCGACGGCGGGACGGGCCGGCCGGGGCCGTCCGGGCGCTCGCACCGGTCCAGGAAGGCGAAGATCGCGTCGTACTGGGCGAACACGTCGGCGTGCTTGGGGGAGGCGGTGGCGGTGATCGCGCCGTCCCGGCCGCGCCGGTAGTTGTAGCAGGGGCGGTCGAGGTAGCGCAGCCGCCGGGCGGCGAGCAGCGCGGGGTAGGTGACCGAGATGTCCTCGTAGTAGCCGCGGCCGAAGGCGACGCCGAGGCCCTCCAGGTAGGCGCGGCGGAACACCTTGTTCCAGACCGACATCACGGTCTGGAACAGCGCCGGGTGCTCGGCCACCGTGCAGCCCTCGGCCAGCGGGGAGCCGACGAGTACGTGCCGCCAGGGGTTGGGCTCGCTCCCGCCGTCGGGGTAGACGTGGGTGAAGTCGGTGAGCAGCACGTCGGCGGGCAGCTCGCGGCGGCGCTCCTGCGCGAGCTCGTCCAGGATCACGCCGACGGTGCGCTCGGGCAGCCAGTCGTCGCTGTCCACGAACCAGACGTACTCGCCGCGCACCTGCGGCAGGGCGGCGGCCCGGGCGCCGCCGAGGCCCTGGTTCTCGGTGAGGTGCATCACGTGCAGCCGGGGGTCGCGGGCGGCGTAGGCGTCCAGGATCGCGCCGGAGCCGTCGGGGGAGAGGTCGTCGACCGCGATCACCTCGAAGCGGGTCTCGGCGGCGGGGGTCTCGCCGAGGATCGAGTCGAGGCAGCGCGGCAGGTACCGCTCCACGCCGTGGACCGGGAGCACGATGCTGAGGAGGAGGGACACGCTGGCCGAGTCTACCGATCCACACGGTGCGACCTGCGGGGACGTCCGGCCGGTCGCAGCGGGCCGGAACGACGGGCGGTCGCAGCGGTCCGGGCGGTGCGGCGGGAACGGGCCGGGCGGTGTGGTGGGGCCGGGCCGTGTGGTGGGGCCGGGTGGGGCCCGGAACCGCCGGTGCCGGGCCCCGAGCGGGGCGGCACCGGCAGTCGGGTGGCGGCCGGGCCGACCCTCTACGGCCGACCGCCGGTCCGGGCACCGAGCGGGCCTGGCCACCGCAGCGTCGAGGTGGCCGGGCAGTGGCCCGCAGGAGCCGGAGTTCCTTCAAGTCCGAGCCATTCACGACTCGAACGCACGAGTGGGTGCGGTGCGGGCACCTTCGTGTTGCCTCAGATATTGCTTGGAGGATTGGCGGGAGTCAATCCCTCGTATGTGTTCACTTCATGAACCCGGCTGTCCGCGGTTCGGCCGCCCGCCAGTGATCGTTTTGTCGACCTTGCGACTGTCCCCTATATGGGGGCGATCGGTCGACACCGCGGGAACACCGCGGGAACACCCGCCGGACGCCCCCTGCGCCCGGCGCACTCGGCGCGAACGGGCGCCGGGTCCGCGCCTCCTGGCCCTGGTGACGGATGGCGGGTCGTGCACCATCATCGATGCGTAGTCGTGACCGCCCGAGCTGCCCCTGGTGCATCGTCAGTTGACGGCGCACGGTACGGTGGCACAACACCGAGGACGGTTGCGCGGAGGCCGTCCCACACGGATAGTCTTCGCCTCACGGCCCTGGCGCCTCGTAGGGGTGGGAAACTGATGGAACACATGCAAGTGCGGACTCGGCCCCGTGTGCCGGCGATCCAGTGCGGTGTCGGCGCGACCGGCCGCCGGATCGAGCGACACCTGGCCGTGCTCGGCGCGCCCGCGCTCCCGGCGGTGGACACCGCCGAGGCGCTCGGGTTGATAAGGGAACTGACGCCGCGCGGCGCCGACGCCCCGGCGGCGGCCCGTCGTCGCCACACCCGGGTCTCGCTGCTGGCGCCGCTGCGCCGGCTGCGCCGGAGCCTCTTCGGCGGGCGCGGCTAAGACCCTGGGACCAGGACCGCGGGCCTCGGCCCCGGTTCGGTTCCCGAACGACCCGACGGACCACCGGTCCGTCGGGTCGTCGGCGTATCCGGCACCCGGAACCGCTGTTTTGGTCTGAACCTTTCACCCTACGCGAGGCCGCCGCCCCGGCGCGGGCAGTCGGCGAGGCAGTACGCCCGACCCGCCGGCCTGGGTCAGGATGGCGCCATGGCGGACCACAACCACTCCACGTCAGCCGGGTCGACCGGGCCGTTCCAGACCACCACCCTGGAGATCACCACCGGCAGCCGCGAGGTCGCACTGGACATCACCGACCGCTGCGCGGCCTTCCTCGACGAACGGGCCGCCGGGCGGGACGGGCTGCTCAACGTCTTCGTCCCGCACGCCACCGCGGGGATCGCCGTCCTGGAGACCGGATCGGGCAGCGACGACGACTTCCTCGCCACGCTGCGCGAACTGCTCCCGGCCGACGACCGCTGGCGCCACCGGCACGGCAGCCCCGGCCACGGACGGGACCACGTGGTGCCCGGCCTGGTCGCCCCGCACGCCACCCTGCCGGTGCTCGGCGGTCAACTGGCCCTGGGCGTCTGGCAGTCGGTAGTGCTGATCGACACCAACGGGGACAACCCGCGCCGCACCGTCCGGCTGTCCTTCCTCGGCTGAGCCGCGGCCCGCCGGCGTCGGGCCGGCGTCGGCCGTCCTGGCGGTGGGCCGGGGGCTCAGCGGCCCTGGTGCGCCTGGGCCGCGTGGCCGGCCACGGCCGCGAGGTAGCGCTCGATCGCCAGGTACTGGCAGAGCAGCGCGACCGGCCGGCCCAGCCGGGCGTACCAGGCGGACAGCCGGGAGAACGCGGCCACCTCGAACCACACCTCGCCCTCGGCGTCCATCGACACCAGGAACGACTCCTCCCCGCACTCCGGATGCCCCGGCAGCGTCCCGTACGCGAACCCGATCCGGTCCGGCTCCGTCACCGTCCACACCACCCGGCACGGGATCACCAGCCTCGGCCACCGGCTGCCCGGCAGGCTCAGCCGCAGCAGCACGGTGGCCCCGTCCCGGACCGGCCCGCCGGGGTGCACGGCGAACCCGGTCCCCAACTGGCTGCCCCACCCGAGCACGTACCGCCCGGCCCGCTCCAGTACCTCCGGCCCCCGCCCGAGGTGCACCCGCCGCCGCAGGTGCGCGTACCCCTCCGGCAACGGCCCGCTCCGGGTCGCCCCCACCTCCCGGTAGGTGGGCGCGCCCGCCTGAGCAGCCCGCAACCGCCGTTGAAGATCCCGGACCCCGCCAACCGTGCCAGCCGTGCCAACCATGCCGGCCACGCTAGCCCCCGGCCACGGGCCCGCCTTGCGGCGGGGTGGGGGTGGGGAGTAGGAAGGCGGCATGAGTGAGACCGGGACGGGCGGTGCCGTGGTGGGTGAGGAAGCGGCGGTGTGCGGGCCGGCGTCGGTGGGGGCGGCGGAGGCGGCGCTGCGGGAGGATCCGGCGGCGCAGGGGCCGCGGGCCGACTGCGTGCTGTGCGGTGAGCCGACGGTGCTGCCCGCGGACCAGCCGGGCAGCACCCTGTGCCCGACCTGCGCCTGGCAGCAGGCCCAGCGGATCGCCTGTTCGGGCTGAGTCCGGTGCCGGGTCGGGTCGGCCCCTAGGCGTCCTCCCGGCCGGCCAGGGCGAGGGTGGAGCCGTGGCGGCCCTTGCGGACCAGGAGCTGCGCGGGGATGCGGCTGCGGAGGTCGGCGACGTGGCTGACGATGCCGACGGCGCGGTCCCGTTCGCGCAGGCCGTCGAGGACGTCCATCACCTCCTCCAGGGACTGCTCGTCCAGGGTGCCGAAGCCCTCGTCGATGAAGAGGGTGTCCAGCGGCATCCCGCCCGCCTCGTCGGTGACCACGTCGGCCAGGCCGAGGGCGAGGGAGAGCGAGGCGAAGAAGCTCTCGCCGCCGGAGAGGGTGGCGGTGTCCCGCTCGGTGCCCGTCCAGGCGTCGACGACGCGCAGGGCCAGGCCGGACCGCTTGTTGCCGGTGCCGCGGTCGTCGCTGTGGATCAGCGTGTAGCGGCCGCCGGACATCCGGACCAGGCGGTCGCTGGCCGCCGCCGCGACCTGCTCCAGCCGGGCCGCGAGCACATACGACTCCAGCCGCATCCGCAGCCGGTTCTCGGTGGAGGTGCCGGCGGCCAGGGCGGCGAGCCGGTTGATCCGGCCGTACCGCTCCAGCGCCGGGGCCAGTTCGGCGGCCAGCTCGCCCAGCCCGCGGCCGATCGCGGCCAGCGCCGCACAGCGCTCCTGGGCCGCCGACCGGGCCGCGTGCGCCCGGCCGAGCCGGTCGGTGGCGGCGGTGAGCGCGGCCGCGGCGGCGGGCAGGTCGACCGGCGGACGGGCCGCGGCCTCGGCCAGTTCGGGCAGCGCCAGCTCGTGCCGGACGGCGGCGGACTCCGCGCGGTGCTGCGCCAGCCGGGCCTCCAGCCGGTCCCGCTCCTCGCGCGGCAGCAGGACGGCGAGCGCCGCACCGGCGTCCGGGAACCCGGCCGTGGCGGCGGCCTTGCCGAGTTCCTCCTCGGCCTCGCCGAGCCGGCCCCGCGCCTCCGCCGTCGCCCGCGCGGACGCGGCCACGGCGGCGACGGCCTCGGCGAGCCGGCCCAGCGTCCCGGCGCGGTCGGCGACCGAGGCGGCCGTCCCGCGCGCCGCCGCCACCTTGGCGGTCAGCGTGCGCTGCTCGTCGTCCAGGAGCTGCAGCCGGTCGGTGAGGACGGCGGCGCGCTCCCTGGCCTCGTTCAGCTCGTCCAGCCGGCGGGCGCGGTCCTGCGACAGCCGGGCGATCTCCCGGCCGAGCCGGCCGAGCGCCTCCGCCTGCTGCAGGGCGGTGCGGTGGTCCTGCTCCAGTTCGGCGAGGGAGCGCGCGAGCACGTCCGTACCCTCCGGGCCGGCCGCACCGGTGGCGGTGGCCTCGCGCACCCGCAGCGCGGTCAGCGACCGGTCGGCCTCGGCCCAGAGCTGCTCGGCGGCGGCCTGGGCCCGGCCGGCCCGCTCCTCGTCCTCGGCGCTCACCCGGCCGCCGTCGGCGGCCTCGGCGGGCGCCGGGTGCTCGGCCGAGCCGCAGACCCGGCAGGCCTCGCCCGAGCGCAGCTGCCGGGCCAGCTCGGCGGCCATGCCCGCGAGCCGGCGGTCCCGCAGGTCCAGGCTGAACTCGCGGGCGTCCAGCGCGGCCGTGCGCAGCTCGGCGACCCTCGGCTCGGCGGCCGCGATCTCGGCCCGCAGGCCGTCCCGCTCCCGGGCCGCGCCCAGGCGCGTGGTCAATTCGGCCCGCCGGCCGTCCAGTTGCTCGACCCGGGCGCTCGCCGTCCGGGCCAGCTCCTGCCGCTCCTCCAGGCGGGCCAGCTCGCCGTCGAACTCGGCCAACCAGTCCTCGGCCTCCTCGGCCCGCTCCTCCGCACCGCGCCGCTCCGCGGTCAAGGAGAGCTGTTCGCGGGCGAGTTCGGCACAGCGACGCTCCTCCGCCCGGGCCGCCTCCAGGCGGACCACCTCGGCGCGCAGCCGCAGTTCGGCCTCGGCCAGTTCGGCGGCCCCGGCCCCGGCGCCGGCCGGGAGGTGCTCCCCGAGGTCCGCACGGGCGAGCGCCTCCCGGCGGCGCCGCTCCGTCTCCCGTGCCCGCCCGAGCGCCTCGGCGGCGTTCTCCCGCAGGCGCAGCGCGGACTCCACGCCGACCGCCTCCTGGGCGGCGGCGAGGCGCTGCCGGTCCCGCGCCGCGGCCGGTTCGAAGCCGGCCAGCCGTTCGGCCTCGGCCAGTGCCTCGCGGTGTCGGCGCTGCCGACCGGCCAGCTCCTCGGCGCCCTCGCGTTCGTGCTGGGCCGTCCGCTGGGCCGCCTCGGCGCCCGCGAGGGCGGCCTCGGCGACGGCGAGCTGTTCGGCCGCGCCGCTGCGCAGGATCGCCGCCCAGCCGAGCAGTCCGGCGGCCAGGTCGGCATCGCCGTCCTCGGCCGGCACCCACGCCCCGGCGGGCTCGGCCCCGGGGCCGGCGGCCTGCTCGGCCTTGCTGGCGAGGTCGCGCAGGCGCCGCCGCCCGGCCTGGACGGCCGTCTCCTGGGTCCGGCGCCGGTCGGCGAGCCAGGCCTCGACGTGCCCGTAGCGCTCGGTGTCGAACAGCCGGCGCAGCAGCTTGCCGCGCTCCTCGGAGTCTCCCTTGAGGAACCGGGCGAAGTCGCCCTGCGGCAGCAGCACCACCTGGCAGAACTGCTCGCGGCTCATGCCGATCAGCCGGTGGATCTCCTCCCCGGCCTCCTGGTGCGACTTGCTGACCGGCCGCCAGCCGGGCGCGCCGTCGCCCGCGTCGGCGGCCCACTCGCGCAGCAGGGTCTGCGGCCGTTCGACGGTGGTGCCGGTGCCGACCTTCTTCGGCCGGCGCTGCTCGGGCAGCCGGGTGATCTGCAGCCGCCGCCCGCCCAGTGTCAGCTCCAGCTCGACCTGGGTCAGCCGCCTGGGGTCGGCGTGGTCGCTGCGCAGCCGGTTGGCCCGGCGGGCGTTCGGCGTCTCGCCGTACAGCGCGAAGCAGACCGCGTCCAGGACGCTGCTCTTGCCCGCGCCGGTCGCCCCGCGCAGCAGGAACAGCCCGCCGGCGGCGAGCGCGTCGAAGTCCACCGTCTCGCTGCCCGCGAACGGGCCGAAGGCGGTGACGGTGAGCCGGTGCAGCCTCATCGGGGCAGGTCCGCCTTCCGGTCGGCGTCCTCGCGGACGCGCTCGAAGCCCTCGCGCAGCCAGCCGAGCTCGTCCGGCTCCGGCTCGGCCCCGGGGCGGACGTGCCGCAGGAAGCCCTCGGCGATCTCCAGGTCCTCCCGGCCGCTGACCCGGGAGGCGTACGACCGGGACGGCTCGGCCCCGCCGTCCTCGGGGTCGAACAGCAGCTGGAGGGTGTGCGGGAAGCGGCGGCGCAGCTTCTCCATCGGCTCGCTCGGGCGGGCAGCGTCGGTGAGCGTGGCCTGCACCCAGGACTGCTCGTCCCCGGCGTACTTCTCGTCGGTGAGCAGCGCCTGCAGCGTGTCGCGCAGGGTGGCGAGGGGGCGCGGTTGCGGGCAGTCGACCCGCTCGGCCGCCACCGAGCCGTCGGCGGCGAGGTCGACCAGCCACATGGTCTTGCGCTGGCGCGCCTCGGAGAAGGAGTAGGCGAGCGGGGAGCCGCTGTAGCGCAGGTGCGGGGCGAGCGTCTGGCAGCCGTGCAGGTGGCCGAGCGCGGCGTAGTGCACTCCGTCGAACACCGAGGCGGGGACGGAGGCCACCCCGCCGACGGCGATGTCCCGTTCGCTGTCCGTCTCGTTGCCCCCGGTGACGAAGGCGTGCGCCAGCACCACCGCCCTGGTCCCCTCCGGGCGGGCCGCCAGGTCGGCCCGGACCCGCTCCATCGCCGCACCGAGCACCGCCGCGTGCCCGCCCCTGGCCAGCCCGAACCGCTCGCGGACCAGGGTCGGCTCCAGGTACGGCAGCCCGTACACGGCCACCGGGCCGTGCTCGTCCGCCAGCAGCACGGGCTCGGCGCACCCGCCGGGATCCGTCCGCAGATGGATCCCGGCCCGCCCGATCAGGCCGGCGCCGACCCCGAGGCGGCGGGCCGAGTCGTGGTTGCCGCTGATGAAGACCGTGGGGACCTCGAGGTCCGCGAGCCGGTGCAGCACGTCGTCGAACAGCGCGACCGCGTCCAGGCTCGGCAGCGCCCGGTCGTACACGTCCCCGGCGACCAGCACGGCGTCCACGCCCTCGGACCGGACCACGTCCACGAGGTGGTCCAGGAAGGCGCGCTGGGCGTCGTGCAGGCTCTCCCGGTGGAACGAGCGCCCGAGATGCCAGTCGGAGGTATGCAGCAGTCGCATGGTCCCCGACCCTAACGCCCGGCACCGACAATCCCGGCGTGCTCGGTGGCCACGGGGGTTGCCGGGCGGGCGGGGGAGGGCGGAGGGGCAGGCGGAGGGTGGATCGGGGTGTGGGCGGAGAGTGGATCAGGGCGTGGATGGAGGGCGCATTTTTGCCCCTTGGCCTGCCGCGACGTAGCTCACTAGGGGCAAATATTGCTCCTGACTGGGTGTCATGGAGGCCAGGGTTCGATTACTCGGGGTGGATTGTCAGTGGCTCTGTGTATGTTCCGTGGCGTCGGCGACTCCGGAGGTCGGAGGCCGACCGGACGGGAGGAAACCCATGACTGTGCGGGAGTCGGTGTACGAGGTGCTGGGCGTCGTGGTGGTGCGGAAGCGGCCGCTGCGGGAGCCGGGGGCGCTGCTGTCCGGCGGGCGCAGGCCCGGGTCCGGTGCCGGGGCGGGAACCGGGCCCGGCCCGGGGGCCTGGTCCGGGTTCGGGCGGGGGCCGGTCGGCGGTCCCGGCGGGGCGGCGCCCCCGGGAGGTGGTCGGCCGCCCGGTGCGCGGGCCGTCGGGTCGGGCGGCTCCGGTGCCCGCGGGCGGCGCGGCGACCGGGCCCGCGGTGCGCCGCCGCAGCCGGTGGCGGTGGCGCTGGCCGTCGAGGCGGAGGACTTCGCCGGGCTGGCGGAGTACGGGCTGTTCGGGGCGCTCGGGCACCAGGAGTACCTGGTGCGGGCGGAGGAGCAGCTCAGGGGCCTGTACGAACAGGGGCTGGAGGTGCACCTGAGGGTGCTGGAGGCGGGTGACTTCGAGGACTACTGCGCCGCGCTCGGGCTCGACCCCCGGGCGCCGGCCGCCCGGGTCGCGTACGCGGGGGATCCCGAGCTGGCCGGGGAGCCCTTCGTCTACGCGGGGGAGCCGATCGGGGACCTGCTCCTGGTGCTGCTGGACGACCACCGGGCGCGGGTGCGGATGTCCCTCGCCTGCGCGGCGCTGCTCCACGCGGTCGGCGACGACCTGGCGGGGCAGCTGCGGATGGCGGCGGTGATGCGGTACGTCACCTCGGTCTACCTGGCCCTGGCCGAGGGCGCGGGCGAGGGCTGCCACCTGCTGACGCTGCGTTGCCACGGGCCGGAGGACGGCGAGCAGCTCACCTCGGCGGTGGACGTCTGCGTGGAGGAGGGGCGGCTGCAGCCCGCCGGGCGGGACGTGGAGGCGTTCTGCGTCACGCTCGCGGCCGGGGTGGCCTCCGGCGGGGAGGGGGCGCTGCTGCTGCACGGCGATCCCTCCGCGCCGCCGGGCCGGCCGGAGGGCCGGGTGCCGGGGCGGGAGCCGGGCGGGTCGCCGGGCGGGTCGGCGTGGACCGCGGACGCCTTCCAGGGCGCGTCCGCGGGCGGGGAGCGGTCCGGGCCGCGGGTGCGGGGCTGGGCGCTGGCCGGTGGGCGGCTGCGGCCGATGACCGCTCACGAGGTGTTCGACGAGTTGGCCGACGACGCGGCGCGCGGGCTGGCCTTCCCGCCCGGGGTGGTGCCGCGGCCGGGGTTCCCGCTGCCGGGCTTCCCGGAGGCCGGGGGCGGGGGTGGGCCGCTGGGGTGATCAGGGGGTTCGCGGCCGACGCGTCCACCATGCGGCGCTGGGGACTGTTCATCGACCGCCTGTTCGGGGAAGATCGGAGAAGATCAACAGCAGGAGCGCGCGGTACCCCACGCCGCCGCTCCGGTCGCTCCGCTCCGAACCGTGCTCCGCAGGTCCGGCGAGCCCGACAGCGAGAGGGGGGCGCGCGGCATGGGCCGGATCGAGTTCACGGCGGAGATCGCCGAGCTGCTCGGGAAGGTGCGCCGGCGTCCCACCGCGGGCTGGCCGTGGCGGCCGGGTGAGCAGGTGCCGGGCGGACTGCCGGTGAAGCAGTCCTGGGGGTGGCTGTTCGCCCCGGACGGGCGGGTGCTGACCCTGGTGAACCCCAAGGACGGCATCTGCTCGCTGCCCGGCGGTTCGCTGGAGCCGGAGGACGGCGGCGACCCGGCGGCCGCCCTGGCCCGGGAGGCGGGGGAGGAGGCCCAGGCCGTGATCGGTCGGCCGTACTACCTCGGCTACCTGTACGACCGGGTCGGCTCCGCGAACGGCGGGCACGAGTGCGCCCGGGTCCGGATGGCGGCGGCGCTGCGGTCGGTCGGTCCGAGCGCGGCCGATCCGGCCTCGGGGCGGCACTACCGGCGGCTGCTGGTCGCGCCGGGGCTCGCGGTCGAGCTGCTGGGCTGGGGTGAGCCCGGGCTGCGCCAGGCCCGGGCGGCGGTCGCCACGGCCACCCACTGGCTCGGCGTGCCGGCCGCCGCGAACGAGGCGATCGAGGAGCTTCCGGTCGAGGGCTGCACGGTCTTCCCCGGCGCCGGGTACCCGGGTCGCGGACGCGCCCCGGGGTACTGAGCCGCGCCCTCGGAGGTCCGCGCGGGGGCCTGCGGGGGCCTGCGGGGGTGCGCCCCCGGGCGTCGTCGCCGGGAGGATGCTGCCGGGGTGGCGGCGGCCGGCGGCCGCCGCAGAATTGACGCACCGGCGGCCGCACGCTGACCTGAGGCTGACGCCTAGCTGACTTCTCGGAAGTTTTTTGTCTACACGCGATGACCGACGCGCGTCGACATACACCCGCACCCACCTGGGTGAACTCACGCTCTGTCGGGGCGAGTTCACTTCTGCGCTATCAGACTGCCCGTCAATGTCCTTGGCATGAGCGCTTCCGCGCCGGGCTACCGCCTGGTATCCCTTCTGTGACCCACGTCATATCAGGAGGTGCCATGCTCCGCCCTGCTCGTGCTCTGTCCGTCGCCGCCATGGCGGCCGGTCTCGCCATGACGACGCTCTTCACGGCGTCAGCCGCCAATGCGGCCGGCGTCAACTACGTCGCCCTCGGCGACTCCTACTCGGCCGGTGTCGGCGCCGGCAACTATCTGAGCGACAGCGGTAGCTGCAAGCGCAGCACCAGCGCCTACGCGTACCTGTGGAAGAACGCGAACAAGCCCTCGTCCTTCTCCTTCGTGGCCTGTTCGGGGGCGAGAACCGGCGATGTGCTCAACAGTCAGATCTCCGCGCTGAACAGCGGCACCACGCTGGTCAGCCTGTCGATCGGCGGCAATGACGCGGGCTTCGCCGACACCATGAAGACCTGTGTGCTCGGTTCCGACAGCGACTGCCTCAACGCTGTCAACACGGCGAAGAGCTACGCGACCAACACCCTGCCCGGCCAGCTGGACCGGGTGTACTCCGCCATCCGGGCCAAGGCGCCGAAGGCCCACGTCGTGGTGATGGGCTACCCGCACCTGTACAAGGTCGGCGGCGACTGCCTCTTCGGCATCGGCGACACCAAGCGTGCCGCCATCAACGGCGCGGCGGACGCACTGGACGGCGTGATCGCCAAGCGGGTCGCCAACGCCGGCTTCACCTTCGGCGACGTGCGCAGCGTCTTCGCCGAGCACGAGATCTGCGGTTCGCTGAGCACCTGGCTGCACAGCACGACTCTGCCGATCGACGAGAGCTACCACCCGAACTCGGCCGGCCAGGCCGGCGGCTACCTCCCGGTCTTCAGCCGCTCCTGAGCCATTGGCCTCCGGGGGTGCGGCGGTGCGCACCGGCGTGCGCACCGGCGCCCGTCCAGGACGGTCGGCGTGAACTCATCTTCCTGTCATGGCAGTTCACTTCTTTGCCGGCAGACGGTCCGTCAATGTCTTTGGCATGAACGCTTCCGTGTTCGATTACCGCTTGGTATCCCTTTCTGTGACCCGCGTCATACCTGGAGGTGCAATGCTCCGCCCTGCCCGTGCCCTCTCCGTCGCCGCGATAGCGGCCGTCCTCACCATGACGACGCTCTTCACGGCCTCCGCCGCCAACGCGGCCGGCGTCAACTACGTCGCCCTGGGTGACTCGTACTCGGCCGGTGTCGGCGCCGGCAACTACCTGGGCGACAGTGGCAGCTGCAAGCGCAGCGCCAACGCGTACGCCTCGCTCTGGACGAACGCGAACTCCCCCGCCTCCTTCACCTTCGTCGCCTGTTCGGGTGCGAGAACCGGTGACATCCTCAACAGTCAGATCTCCGCGCTGAGCTCCGACACCACCCTGGTCAGCCTCTCGGTCGGCGGCAACGACGCCGGCTTCTCCAGCACCATGAAGACCTGTGTGCTGGGCTCCGACAGCGACTGCCTCAACGCCGTCAACACGGCCGAGAACTACGCGACCAACACCCTGCCCGGCCAGCTGGACCAGGTGTACAACGCCATCCGCGCCAAGGCCCCGAACGCCCACGTCGTGGTGATGGGCTACCCGCACCTGTACCAGATCGGCGGCTTCTGCCTCTTCGGCATCGGCGACACCAAGCGCGCCGCCATCAACGAGGCCGCCGACACGCTCGACGGCGTCATCGCCAAGGAGGTCGCCAACGCCGGCTTCACCTTCGGCGACGTGCGCGACATCTTCGCAGGGCACGAGATCTGCGGCTCGCAGGACACCTGGCTGCACAGCACCACCCTGCCGATCGACGAGAGCTACCACCCGAACTCGGCCGGCCAGGCGAGCGGCTACCTCCCGGTCTTCAGCCAGTCCTGAGGTTCACCGCTCCACCGTCCCGTCGGGTTCCTGGCGTGACACCGGTGCCGCCGCCCCCTCCCGCGGTTCAGGAGGGGGCGGCGGCACCGCCGCGTCGGCTCCCGGAGTCAGTGCTTCGCGTCAGTGCTCTGTGTGTCATCGATGACATGCAGATTGAGGGACATGGGCATGGGTGTGTGGTGAAGTCTCCTGCGAGTGAGGGGAATCGCGGCCACACACGGCATCGCGCGACAACGGGCGGACACCGTGGTGGCCGCCTGTGTCAGACCAGGGCAGCGGAGAAGGTACTCATCGCGCATCGTCCCTTTGCGCACAAGGTGCTGGCTCGGCTGTCGGCCGGCCCACTACTCTGTGGCCGACGCCGCGCTGCACGGCCCCATGAGAGCCAGGGCGCGGGTGTCCTGTCAACGAGCATGATCACCACGAAGCGCAGGGACGGGAGCGGACCCAGCGGTGGAGCAGGTCGTCGATCTCGACCGGGCGGCAGCTCGGATCACCGCCCGGATCCCGCGCTGGCGTGAGGCCGGCCTGATGGTCGCCCCGCTCACCTGGTGGGACCGACTCGCCCCCTGGCCCCAGCCGTTGCAGACGGATCGGGCGCGGGTCGAGGTCCCGGCGTCGCTCGGGCTCCAGCTCTCGGATCCGCGCACCGGCGCCGAACTGCGCGTGGTGCTCTTCTGTGGCGGGTGGGCGGACGTGGACTACCTGGTCGCGGGCTGGGCGGACAGGGAGGGCGACGGGGCCGTGGGAACGTTCCCGGCGCAGGGCATCACGTCGGCCGACGACTTCGAGGCTCGCCTGGTCGGCTGGACGGGCGAGGTGTTCGGGGCCGAGGGCGGTGCGAACAGATGACAGCTAACAGATTTCATCATCTGAAATCTGTTAGCTGTCATCTGTCATCTGTTCGCCGTCCCCCGGCAGTCCCGGCACCGAGACTGCCGCGGCAGCCGGGACCGCCGGGCCTGCCGCAGGGTCAGTGCAGGTACTCGACCAGCCCGGCCGGCTTGAGGCCGGCGGCGTCGGCGGCGGCGAGGGCGCGCGGCAAATCGGTCGCGAGGGTGTCGGTCCAGTGCATCAGGACCACGTCGCCCGGCTGGAGCGGGCCCGGGTGCCAGATGTTGGAGGCGCCCCAGCTGAAGTCGGCGTCGGCGGTCAGCACGGTGCGGATGCCGCAGTTCGCGGCGGCCTGCAGGGTGTCGGCGTTCCAGGAGAAGGACGGCGGGCGGAACACCACGGGCGCGGTGCCGAACAGTCGGGTCAGGGCGTCGCGCGCGTCGCAGATCTCGACCTGCTGCTGCTCCAGCGGCAGCTTGCTCAGGTCGGAGTGCGAGACGCTGTGGTCCTGCACGGAGGAGCCGGGTACGGAGGTGACCCGCTTGAAGAACTCCGGGTCGATGCCGGCCGGCATCGGCAGCGGGAAGGCCGTGATCGGCAGGTGGTGGTCGGCGATGAAGCGCTCCGCCTCGGGGGTGCGTTGCCAGCCGTCGTCCACGGTGAAGAAGACGACCTTGTCGGTGGTCGGGATCGAGCCGGCCGCCACCGCCGGGGCGGGCGCCGGGCCGTCGACCCGCACGTCGTCCACCGAGAACGGGCCCTGCTGGTACCAGCCGTGCACGTACAGCCGGATGCTGCGGGTGTTCGGGCCGGTGGTGAAGCGGGTGGTCAGCTGCTGCCAGCCGCCGGAGGTGGTCTCGGTCCAGGCGGGGGCGACGTCCCGGCCGGTGCCGGTGGCGCCCAGGTGGACGAAGTTGCCGCGCACCCAGGCCGAGGCGGTGTAGGTGGTGTCGGGCTGGACGGCGACGGTCTGCGCGCACTCCCCGGTGGAGTCGTCGTTCGCCGGGGTGACGGTGAGCGCCGAGGTGCCGGAGTGCGCGGCGGTGGTGGTGACGGCCGCCTCGGCCGGGCCGCCGGTGCAGCTCCAGCCGGGGATGCTGCCCCAGTCGGCGAGGTTGGGGGAGGGCAGTTCGAACCCGGGATTGGTGACCAGGTTGACGGTTGCGCCGCCGCCGGCGCCCGCCGAGGCGGAGGCCGCCGGGACGGTGAAGGCGGTGAGCAGGGCGACGGAAGCGGCCAGCGCGGACAGGCGCGTGGACATCGACACGTGAGGACTCCAGCAGGTGGGGGCACGCCCGTGGGGAGGGCGTGAACGCGAATCTGGACCGTGGAACCAGGGCGCTCCCGGAGGGGCGGGAGCGGGTGGTGCCGGTGCGCCGCACTCGGACCGAAGAGCAACAATGGACTGGACCAATCAGCCCGTCAAGGGAACGGCAGGTGAACCGCTCCCCGAACAATCCATCTCTGAAACGGACAAGACGGATAGTCAGGAAGCGTGTCGAGAGCGATGGTTCACTCACTCATCGCGGCAGTTCAGGAGAGGTACAACTCCTCGATGTCCGTCGAGTAGTACTCCGCGATCGCCGTCCGACGCAGTTTGAGCGACGGTGTCAGCAGCCCCTGTTCCAGGCTGAACTCCCGTGGCAGCAGACGGAACGCGCGGATCGACTCGGCCCGCGAGACCGCCGTGTTCGCGGCTGCCACCGCGCGCTGGATCTCGGTGTGCAGCTGTTCGTCCGCGAGCGCCGCCCAGGCATCCAGCTGCTCCCGTCCGTGGGTCTTCAACCAGTGTGCCAGCGCGGCCGGGTCGAGCGTGATCAGCGCGGCCACGTACGGTCGGTCGTCGCCCACCACCAGGCACTGGGAGACCAGCGGGTGCGCCTCGACCCGCTCCTCCAGTGCCGCCGGGGCGAGGTTCTTGCCGCTGCTGGTGACGATCAGGTCCTTCTTGCGGCCGGTGATGCTGAGGTAGCCGTCCTCGTCCAACCGGCCCAGGTCGCCCGTCCCGAACCAGCCCTCGACCAGTGATTCCGCCGTGCACTGCGGGTGGTTGAGGTAGCCGCCGAAGACCGAGCCGCCGCGCACCCAGACCTCGCCGTCGTCGGCGATGGCCACCGAGGCGCCCGGCACCGGCTGCCCGACGGTGCCGAGCTTCTGTCGACCGGCCGGGTTGGCGGTGATCGCGGCGCTGGTCTCGGTGAGGCCGTAGCCCTCGTAGAGCTGGAGCCCGGCGCCGGTGAAGAAGAGTCCCAACTCCCGTCGCAGCGTGGAGCCTCCGCACATCACGGTGCGCACCCGGCCACCGAGCACGGCGCGGAGCCTCGGGTAGACCGTCCGCTCGTAGGCGAGGTGACGCAGCCGCAGGGCCGCGCCGGGGCCCGGGCCGCGGCCGAAGGCCTTCTGCTCCCGGGCGGCCGCCCAGTCGACGGCCACCTGCCGGGCCTGCTCGAAGAGTTCGCCGCGTCCGGCCTCCTCGGCGGAGCGCCTGGCCCGCTGGAAGATCTTCTCGAAGACGTACGGGACGGCGTGCAGGAAGCTCGGACGGAAGCTCTCCAGGGCGGGCAGCAGGGCGTCGGTGGAGACTTCGGGGATGTGGCCGATCCGGAAGCCGCCGCGGATCGCCGCGATCTGCACCGCCCGTCCGTACACGTGCGCCAGCGGTAGGAACAGCAGGGTGGCGGGCTGGCCGCCGCCGGTGTCGCGGAGCACCTCGCCCCAGCCGGCCAGCAGCGAGTCGGCCTCGGCGGCCAGGTTGGCGTGGCTGATCAGGCAGCCCTTGGGGCGTCCGGTGGTGCCCGAGGTGTAGACGACGGTGGCGATGTTGCCGGCGGTGACGCCGAGCCGTTGGCGGTGCACCAGGGCGTCGGGGACGTCCCGGCCGTCCTCGGCGATCGCGGCGGCGCAGTCGCGGTCGAGTTGCCAGATCCCGGCCAGGTCGGGCAGGGCGTCGCAGACCGCGCCGACGGTCATCGCGGCGTCCTCGTCCTCCACCAGGCAGGCCACCGCCTGGGTCTCGGCGAGGATCCAGCGGACCTGCTCGGGCGCGGAGGTGGGGTAGATCGGGACGGTGATCGCGCCGATCGACCAGAGTGCGTAGTCGAACAGCGTCCACTCGTAACGGGTGCGGGACATCAGCGCCACCCGGTCGCCGTAGCGCACGCCGTGGGTCAGTAAGCCCTTGGCGAGGGCGAGGACCTCGTCCCGGAACTCCCGTGCGGTGACGTCCTGCCAGCCTCCGTCGCGGGTCCGCCGGGCGAGCTGCACCAGGTCGGGGAGGCGGTCGGCGGTGTCGTACAAGGAGTCGGCGAGTCCTCCGGTCGCCTCGGGCCCGGCCGGGGCGGGGGTGGTGAACTCGCGCACAGTCCTCCCCAGTTCGCGTCTCGCGGCGCTGTCCGCCGGCCCCGGCGCACGGATGCCGAGGCGGCGGCGCCCGGTCGCGCGGGGTGGAGCGAAACTATCGGATCGGTCTGTCACTGCCCAGGGCTGTGACGGTGACGCGACGATATCGGCACCGTTCCGCACGGATGGTGTCGCAGTTGAGGAGGACTTGGGGAGACGCCCGGGGGAGTGCCTGCGGACGGCTCGGGGCGGGGCGGACCGGGGCCGCCCTCTGACGTGTCCGGGGCAAGGTGGAGAAGCGGAATGGTTCGACCCTCGAACGTGTGGTCAGGGCGTAGTAGAGTCTCGCAGACCTGTGACCGGGAGCCTTCCGCTGCTCCCTTCCCGGGCCTCCCCGCATACAGCCCGACCCGCCGTCCCGCCCCTGCCCCCAGTACCCCGGAACTCCCTCCGAACCGCTCCCCGTCCGCGCCTGGCACTTCCCGACCGAGGACTCCATGCGTCTGCGCAGCAGCTCGATCCGCGCGAAGATCATCGCGCTGCTCCTGGTGCCCATCGTCGCGCTCATCGCCCTGTGGGCATACGCGACGCTCGCCGCCACCGGGGACGCCTGGAGTCAACTGGCGATCAGCCGTACGTACAAGGACTACGGGACGGCGGTGGACCAGTACGCGAGCGACCTGCAGAACGAGCGCCGCGCCGCGGTCCAGCACCTGGCCGACCCGAACTCGCCGGTCGCCCGGGACGGCTTCGAGCACGCGAAGGCGGCCACCGACCGCAGCCTCGCCGTCCTCCGGCAGAAGAAGGACAGCGCCGGCGACCGGCTCTCCGCCGCCCAGCGCGCCCGCCTGGTGCAGATCATCGCCGCCGCCGACCAGCTCGGCCCGCTCCGCTCCCAGGTCGGCCGACTGGCGCTCAACTGGGAGTTCGCACTCGGTCAGTACAGCGACCTGGTCCGGCCGGTGTTCGGCTTCCGGTCCGCCTACGTCGCCCGGCAGAGCGGCCAACTCCCGCGCCAGGGAACCATCCTGATCGAGCTGGTGCGCGCCCGCGAGTACCTGGCGCAGGAGGACGCGGCGATGGAGGGCCTGCGCACCGGCGCGGCCCGGCCCACCGCCGAGCAGTACCAGAGCGCGCTGGACGCCCTGCACAACCAGCAGGCCCTGTTCACCGTCTACATCGCCGAGCTCGAACCCGCCGACCAGGCCGACTACATCGCGCTGCGCGGCGGCGAGGCCTGGGGTGCGCTGGCCCGCGCCGAGGCGGACTTCGTCGGCGCCGGCGGACCCGACCGGGTGGTCCAGGCGCTCAACGGCGACAACTGGCGCGAGACCGCCGACCGCTCGCTCGGCGACCTCTCCTCGATCAACGCCCGGATCGCCGCCGGGCTGGACGACCGCGGCCGCTCCGCCGCGATCGCGGCGCTGTGGCGCGGTGGCATCGCCGGCGCCATCGGCCTGGTCGCCGTCGTGCTGTCGGTGCTGATCTCGTTCCGGATCGGGCGCGGGCTGGCCCGCGAGCTGATCAACCTGCGCAACGCGGCCAACGAACTCGCCAGCACCCGGCTGCCGTCCGTCATGCTGCGGCTGCGCCGCGGCGAGCCGGTGGACGTCGCGGCCGAGGCGCCCGAACTGCGCTTCGGCCAGGCCGAGATCGGGCAGGTCGGCCAGGCCATCAACGCGGTCCAGCGGGCCGCCGTCGAGGCCGCCGTCGAACAGGCCGAGCTGCGTCGCGGCGTCGCGGCGGTCTTCGTCAACCTCGCCCGTCGCAGCCAGGTGCTGCTGCACCGCCAGCTCACCCTGCTCGACACCATGGAGCGCCGCACCGAGGACCCGGCGGAGCTGGCGGACCTCTTCAAGGTCGACCACCTCACCACCCGCATGCGCCGGCACGCCGAGGGCCTGATCATCCTGGCCGGGGGTTCGCCCGGACGTGCCTGGCGCAAGCCGGTCCGGATGGTGGACGTGGTCCGCGCGGCGGTCGGCGAGGTCGAGGACTACGCGCGGGTCGTCGTCCGGCCCTTCCCCGGCACCGGCCTGCTGGGCAGTGCCGTCGCCGACGTGACCCACCTCCTCGCCGAACTGGTCGAGAACGCCGCGGTGTTCTCCCCGCCGACCACCCAAGTCACCGTCCAGGGCGAGGTGGTGGCGCACGGCTTCGCGCTGGAGATCGACGACCGCGGGCTCGGGCTGAGCGAACAGCTGCTCGCCGAGATCAACGAACGCATCACCGTGGAGCAGGAGTTCGACCTCGCCGACACCGACCGGCTGGGGCTGTTCGTGGTCAGCCGGCTCGCCCGGCGGCACGGCATCCGGGTCCACCTGCGGCCCTCCCCGTACGGGGGGACGACGGCGGTGGTGCTGATCCCGCGCGAGCTGCTGGCGGAGGCGCCGGACGGGCTGCCCGAACCGCCCGCCGCCGGGGCCACCGGGGCCGGCGGCGGGCGACGGCCGGTGGGCCGGGCGGCCGGGCGTTCGGCCGGGCGGCGCGACCTGGTCGCGGTGCCCGACAACGCGTCCGACGGCGCCGCGGGCCGGTCCACGGACACGGTTTCGACAACGGCTTCGGGCATGTCCTCGGGCACGCCCTCCGGTGCGTCCTCGGGTACGTCCGCCGGCTCGACGCCCGCCGCGGGTACGGGCGGGCGGCATCGGGGGACCGGCGGCCCGCGGCCGTCCGTGCCCGAGGCGGGGCGTACCTCCAACGGGCTGCCGCGCCGGGCGGCGCGGACCAGGAGCGGTCCGGTGCTGGTGCCCGCGCCGGGGCCGGATGTCGAGGGCGGGCCGGGGGTGGGACGGCACCGGCGGGACGCGGCGGAGGCGGCAGCGGCCGAGGCGGCCGCCGCCGCGGTGGACCCCGTGCCGATGGACCGCACCCTCGTGGACGCCGTTCCGGCAGCCGCCATTCGTGCGGACGCCGTTCCCGCGGACGCCGTTCCCGCGGACGCCGCTCCGGCGGACACCGCGCCCCGGACACCGGGTGGGCTGCCCCGGCGGGTCCGGCAGGCGAACCTCGCGCCGCAGCTCAAGGAGCAGGCGAAGGACCGGCTCCGCGGGGAGTCCGGGGCCGGGGCCGGGGTGTGGACCGGGCGGTCGGCGGCGGAGGGCACCGGGACGCAGGCGGCCGGGGAGGCCGCGGAGCTCCGGGAGCGTTCGCCCGAGGAGGCCAGGGCCACCTTCGCCTCGTTCCAGCGCGGCTTCACCCGCGGCCGCGGGGCGACCGCCCCCACGGACCGTACAGCCCGTACGGACCGTACGGCCGAGCCGGGCGACCGGCCCGCCGCCGTACGGCTCTGGCAGCCGCCGGACCCGTCCCGGCGGGCGATCGCCCCGGCGCCCGCCCCCGCGGCGCTGCCCGCACCCGCGCCCGGGGACGCCGCCAGGGCGCCGCTCGCCCGCCGGATCCCGCCGGGCCAGCCGGTGCGGCGGAACCCTGCGGCCGTCCCGGCCGTACCACCAGTGGAACCCTCAGCACCCGTAGCACCGGCAGGACCCGCAACACCCGCAGGGCCCGTAGTACCAGTAGCACCCGCTACACAGGCAGGACCCGCAGCATCCGCAGTGCCCGCACCACCCGCTCCAGCGGAAGGAACTGATTCATGACCACTTCGACGCAGCCGTCCGGGGACCTCAACTGGCTCCTGGACGACCTGGTGGGCCGGGTCGCGGCCCTACGGCACGCGGTGATCCTCTCCAGCGACGGGCTGGCCACCGGCGCCTCGCGCGACCTCGAGCGCGAGGACGCCGAGCACCTCGCCGCCGTCGCGGCCGGGTTCCACAGCCTGGCCAAGGGCGCCGGCGGACACTTCAAGGTCGGCGGGGTCCGGCAGACCATGGTGGAGCTGGACGAGGCGTTCCTGTTCATCACGGCCGCGGGCGACGGAAGTTGTCTGGCCGTGCTGAGCGAGGCAGAGGCGGACATCGGCCAGATCGCCTACGAGATGGCCCTGCTGGTCAAGCGGGTCGGCGAGCACATGGCTGCCGAGCCGCGCACCGAAACCGCCGCGCCGAGGGGCTGAGCGGGTCGATGGCGGATCCGAAGGCGGACGGCTCGACGGCATCGCAAGGCCAGACGGGACCGGACGGTGCGGAGTCGAATGGTGCGGAGCCGGACGGCGCCGTGCCGACCGGCCCCGTGCCGACCGGCGCCGTGTCGACGGGCGCGGGCTTGGAAGGCGCGGCACCGGAGCAGGACACCCCGGACGGACCCGAGGTCGACCTGTTCCGACCGCGCACCCCGGTCGACGACCGGTGGTTCGACGACGAGGCCGGTCCGGTGGTGCGGCTCTACTCGATGACCCGGGGCCGCACCCGGCCGGTCGAGGAGGGGCTGTTCGACCTGATCTCGCTGGTCACCGCCAAGGAGCCCGGGCCGGACGCGGGGGCCGTGCCCGCGCACGTCCTCGACCCGGAGCACCAGACCCTGCTGGCCTGGTGCCGCCACGAGCCGCTGTCCGTCGCCGAGCTCGGCTCCTACACCGACCTGCCGGTCAGCGTGGTGCGCGTCCTGCTCGGCGACCTCTACGACGCCGACCTGATCAGCGTCACCCGACCCGTTCCGCTCGCCGAGCTGCCGGACGAGCGCCTGCTGCGAGACGTGATCAATGGACTCCGTGCGCTCTGACCCCACCCCGCCGAGCACCTCGCCGAGCACTCCGCACAGCCCCCCGCCGAGCGCTGCTCCGAGCGGTCCTCCGGCGCCGAGCGCTCCGGTGGGGCAGAGCGATCCGGCGGGGCAGGGCGGGGGCGCCAACGACCCGCACTGGCGCGGCGGTCCGGCCGTCGCGGTGAAGATCCTGGTGGCGGGCGGCTTCGGCGCGGGCAAGACCACCCTGGTCGGTGCGGTCAGCGAGATCCGGCCGTTGCGCACCGAGGAGGAGCTCAGCGAACTGGGCCGCCCGGTGGACGACACCTCGGGCGTGGAGGCCAAGCGGACCACCACGGTCGCGATGGACTTCGGCCGGATCGACCTGCGGCCCGGCCTCGCGCTCTACCTGTTCGGGACGCCCGGGCAGGACCGCTTCTGGTTCGTCTGGGACGAGTTGGCGCGCGGCGCGCTCGGCGCCGTGGTAATCGCGGACACCCGGCGGCTGGCCGACTGCTTCCCCTCGGTGGACTTCTTCGAGCAGCGCGGCATCCCGTTCCTGGTCGCGGTCAACTGCTTCGACGGCACTGAGCGCTTCGCCCCGGAGGAGGTCCGGGACGCGCTCGACCTCGACCCGGGGATCCCGGTGGTGCTGTGCGACGCCCGGCTGCGGGAGGACGGCAAGGAGCTGCTCGTGGCCCTGGTCGAGCACGCGGCCGCGCTCCGACACCGGGCTGCCGCCCGGAGCTGAGGCTCCATGGGATCGCCCCTGGTCAGGGGCGCTTCGTACGCCCGACGTCTCATTCGGTGGTCCACATGCCGGACAGACGGTGTGCGGAAGGTTGCCTGGACGGGCTCCGGCGTGGAAGGCTCTGTGGACGAAAGCCGTCCCGGCGCGCACCGAACCACGGGTGCGTGGCCGCGCGGGCAACGAAGCGCGACGAGGCAGGACGAAGGGGGAGGGCAGCAGGGATGACCGTCGGTCAGCGACGCATCACCGCCGTGCCCGGCCCCGTCATGCCGGTGCTCACCGTCCGCCGCTACATCGACCACGCGCTGATCTGCAGCGCCTGTTGTCGCTGACCGCCTCGTCCCACCCCGGTACGTCCCCGGCACCCAGGCCCGCACCCGGCCGCCGTCCGACGCACCACCCACCCCGTCGACCAGGCCGTAGCGGACCGCCCGTCAGGAGCGCCCGCGGCCGACCGATCCGGCCCCGCCTCGCGGAGAGACCACCAGTGAACATCGTCTGCCCCAGCAATTCCCCCGGCATCGCCGGCCGTTCCCGTCCGCCCGGGCCGGCTCCCGCGATGTGCGCGGGTCCGCGGACCGGACGGTGGAACGGCCGTGCCGACCGCGCCGACCGCACCACGGACGGGCGACGGGGTCGTTTCGACCTCGAGCCGTTCTGGCCGTCGCGGCAGCCGCACCTGTTCGATCAGACGTGTCCGGGCTCGCCCAGCGCGTCCCGGCCCTCCGCCCGCTGAAACCGGTCCACCCGGTCCAGCCCCGGCAGTACGCCCGGTCGACGCGCAGACGACTCCACCCCGTCCGTCACGCGCGAAATGAGCGGCACACCATGTCTTCCTCCTCCACGGCCACCCTGCCCCTGCCCACCGCGACCCCGCACCTGCGCGCGGTCCGCTCCGTTCCTCCCGTCTCCGCCGTCCCCTCGACCCTTCCGGCCGGCATCCCGCCCGTCTCCGGAGTGCCCTTCGTCCAGCCGACCTCCCCGACGGTCGGCGCGAACGGCCCGGTCGGGCCGGTCGGTTCGGTCCGGCCGGGCCTGGGCCCGGTCGTCGGCCCGCAGTCCGGTGCGGTCGTACCGCCGGCGCCCGCATCGCTGCTCGCCGCGCTGCCGGAGGGGGCGGCCGTCGTCGCCGCCCTGCCGCAGGGCGTGCTGCCGCAGGGGCTGCTCGCCCAGTACGGCGCGCAGACCGGCGGGGCCGCGGGCCACCCGATGGTCGGGTACCTGGTGCTGGTGCCGGCCGAGAACCCGGCGGCCGCGCCGGTCGGCCTGCCCGGGCACGCCGCGCCCGGTGCGGTGCCGGGAGCACTGCCGGGCGCCGCACCGGCCGCCGTCCGGCCGGTCCGGCCCGCCGGGCGCGGCATCGCGGTCGACGCCGAGCGGCGCAACGCCTACGTCGACGGGCGGCTGCTCGACCTGACCTACCTGGAGTTCGAGCTGCTGGCCCACCTCACCGAGCACCCGCAGCGGGTGCACACCCGGGACCACCTGGTCTCGGCGGTCTGGGGCTACGGCCATGTCGGGGACGGCCGCACGGTCGACGTCCACGTCGCCCGGCTGCGCCGCAAGCTCGGCCCCGCTTACCGGGACTCGATCGTGACGGTGCGCCGGGTCGGGTACAAGTACACGCCGGTCAGCTGAGCAACCGGCCGGCTGGTCGGTTGACGGTTGACCGGCTGGTCGTCGGCCCGAGAAGCCGATGCCAAGTCGGCCTCCACTGCGGCGGGTTGTCCGTTCCTCTCGTGAACGGGCGTCCCGCTGCGGTGCTTTGGCGTCGCATCGACCGTGCGGGTCTGCCGGTCAGGCCCATTGGTCGAGCGGCTGCGGGAGTTCGAGGCGCTGGGCGTCGACACCTTCATCCGCTCCGGGAACCCGCTGTTGGAGGAGGCCCACCGGGTCGCGGAGACGGTTCTGCCCGCGTCGGGCATCCGCCGCTGAGCGCTGACGGCTGACAGATGTCGCCGAACAGATGACAAGTAACAGATAACAGATAACAGCTGACAGATTTCGAAATCTGTCAGCTGTTATCCGTCATTCGTCACCCGTTCCCCTCACGCACTCAGTCGGTCGATCTCCGCGAGCTGCTCCTCCGTCAGCGGCCCACCGGCCAGAGCCTCGAGGTTCTGGTCCAGCTGGGCCACGCTGCTCGCCCCGATGATCACCGAGACCACCCGCGGGTCCCGCAGTACCCAGCACAGTGCCAACTGCGCCAGGGTCTGCCCGCGCTCCTCGGCGACCTTGTTCAGTGCCCGCAGCTGCTCCAGCTTCGGCCCGGTCAGCACCTCCTCGGTGAGGAACTTCCCGACCGACATCCGCGAACCGGCCGGAACCTGTCCGGAGAGGTAGCGGTCCGTCAGTAGGCCCTGGGCGAGCGGCGAGTAGGCGATCAGGCTGGTCTGGGTGTCGCCCACCGCCTCCAGCACGCCGCCCTCCTCCACATTCCGGTTGAGGATCGAGTACGCCGACTGGTTCAGCAGCACCGGCGTCCCCAGCTCGCGCAGGATCGCCACCGCCTCCCGGTGCTGCTCAGCCGGGTAGTTGGAGATAGCCGCGTACAGCGCCTTGCCCGAGCGCACCGCGCTGTCCAGTGCCCCCATCGTCTCCTCGATCGGGGTGTCCGGGTCGTAGCGGTGGGAGTAGAAGACGTCGACGTAGTCCAGCCCCATCCGACCCAGCGACTGGTCCAGGCTGGCCAGCAGGTACTTGCGGCTGCCGCCGTTGCCGTACGGGCCGGGCCACATGTCCCAGCCGGCCTTGGACGCGATGAACATCTCGTCGCGGTAGGGCCGGAAGTCCTGCGCGAACAGGTAGCCGAAGTTGCGCTCCGCGCTGCCGTACGGCGGGCCGTAGTTGTTCGCCAGGTCGAAGTGGGTGACGCCCCGGTCGAAGGCCCGGCGCAGCACCGCCCGCTGCACCTCCAGCGGCTGGGCGTCACCGAAGTTGTGCCAGAGCCCCAGCGAGACGGCGGGCAGCTGCACGCCACTGCGGCCGGCCTTCCGGTAGGTCATCGAGGCATAGCGGTCATCCGCGGCGAGATAGCTCATGGCGGACATCTTGCCAGCCGGCTCCGCCCGATCAAGCCCTTGCCCTGTCTCCGGTGGCTGCTTATCCTCGCGGAGGACCAGGTGGGACGGCGAGGGGCCGGGTGCGGCCCGCGCGGACGAGGCGGAGGGGGAGCGCGATGGCAGTCCGGACCGTGACCGCGGTAGCCGCGGTAGCCGCGGTGCCCGCCGAGGCCGTCGTGACCGCCGCGCCCCGCTGTTGTCGCCGTCATCGCCGCAGCACCGTGCGCTGACGCCGCCTCCGAGCCGCCACGCCCGCCCCGGTCCGTCCCCCCGGTGCTGCCCGCCCGAGCGCAGCGCCGCCGTACCCGAGGCTCCGGTACCACGACCCCAGCGCCACGAACTCCGCGCCGCGACCCCCGCGCCGCGAGGCCCACACCGCGAGTTCGGCGCGTCAGCCCCGTACCGGGTGTCCCGCAACCGCAGCGCTCCGGGCGGCCCAGCGCCCTCCCGCCGTCCGATCATCGAGCGCCCAAGGAGACCGTCATGCGGTTCACCGTCTCGTCCCTCGTCGCCAATGCCCCCGACCCCGTCACCGGCATCCACCGCACCCCGCAGCAGAAGCTGGGGAACGTGATCGACCAGGCCGTCCTCGCCGAACAGCTCGGCTACGACGGCTACGGAGTGGGGGAGCGGCACGGTGAGCCGTTCCTCTCCCCGGCGCCGCCCGTGCTGCTGAGCGCGATCGCCGCCCGCACCACCACCATCCGGCTGTTCACCACCGTGACGGTGCTCAGCATCCTGGACCCGGTCCGGGTCGCGGAGGACTACGCGATGCTCGACCAACTCTCCGGCGGGCGGGTCGAGTTGATCATCGGCAAGGGCAACGACCCGCGCCACTTCGGCCTGTTCGGCCTCCCGGAGGAGCGCCAGTGGGCGGCGCTCGCCGAGAACTACGGTCTGCTGCACCGACTTTGGCGGGAGGAGAAGGTGACCTGGCAGGGTACGACCCGCCCGCCGCTCGCGGAGGCCACCGTCTCGCCGCGCCCGCTCCAGGACCCGATCCCGGTCTGGCACGGCAGTGCGACCAGCACCAGTTCGACCGACCTCGCCGCCCGCTACGGCGACCCGCTGTTCTCCGCCAACTCCTTCCACCCGCTGGCCAAGTACCGTGCCCTGGTGGACCACTACCGCGAGCGCTGGGAGCACTACGGCCGCGACCCGAAGGAGGCCCGGGTGGGCGCGGGCTTCGGCGGACTGTACGTCGCCAGGCGTTCGCAGGACGCCGTGAACGGCTTCCGCCCGTACTGGGACGCGATGGTCAACTCGGCGGCGGGCAAGCACAACAACTCGCCGTTCCGCTCGCTGGAGGACGCCCTGGAGCAGGGTTCGGCCCTGGTCGGCAGCCCGCAGCAGGTGATCGAGAAGATCCACCGCTACCACGAGGCCTTCGGCAACGAGGTGGTCGGCATCGGCGTGGACGCGCTGACCGAGGATGCGCAGCGGGAGCAACTGGAGCTGTTCGCGGCCGAGGTGGCACCGGTGGTGCGGCGCGAACTGCCCTGAACGCCCGCCCGCGCAACGCGCCGCGCACCCTGTACGCGGTGTGACGCCCGCCACCCTGCGTAACGTGACGTGCGCCACCGGCTGAGGCCGAATGGCCGCTGCCGGTACGGGGGATGACGAACGGTCGAGGGGCCGTGGCCGCCGGGGGGCGGCGCACGGCCCTCGGTCTTTCCGGCGACCTCCCGCCGGGTCCGCGCCGCCGGGTCCGCGCCGCGCCCCCGTCCCGGCCCGTCGCTCCTGATCCACCGACCTGATCCACCGACCTGATCCGCCGATCCCGCCCCCGGTCCGGCGAAACCCCTTCCCTCTGTACCTACTGGTATGTACAGTGGTGTCATGACCACCCAGGACCGCCTCATCGAGAGCACCCAGGCCCTCCTCTGGGAGCGCGGCTACGTCGGCACCAGCCCGAAGGCCATCCAGCAGCGCTCCGGTGTCGGCCAGGGCAGCATGTACCACCACTTCGACGGCAAGCCCGACCTCGCCGCCGCCGCCCTGCGCCGCAGCGCCGAGCAGCTGCGGGGCATGGCCGAGGCCGACCTGGCGGCGCCCGGCACCGCGTACGACCGGATCGCCGCCTACCTGCGTCGCGACCGCGAGGTACTGCGCGGCTGCCGGATCGGCCGGATGGCCCAGGACCCGGACGTGGTCGCCGACCCGAAGCTGCGCGCCCCGGTCGAGGAGACCTTCGACTGGCTGCGCGGCCGGATCGCCGAACTGGTCGCCGAGGGCCAGGTGGACGGCGAGTTCGCCGCCGGCCTCGACCCGGCGGACACGGCCGCCGCCGTGGTGGCCGTCGTCCAGGGCGGCTACGTCCTGGCCCGCGCCGCGGACAGTGCCGCCCCCTTCGAGCAGGCCGTCCGCGGTGCCCTCGGCCTGCTCGCCGTCCACCGCCGGGCCTGACGGGCGGCAGCCCGCCGGGTCTGTCCACCGTGCCCGTTCACCACCGTCGGCCCCGAGCGGGGAAGCACGGGCGAGGAAGCCCGACCGAGGAAGACCGCCGACGCCCCCACCCTCCGGGAGTCCCACCGTGCACGCGATGCAGTACGAGATCACCCTCCCCGCCGACTACGACATGGCCGTCATCCGCCGACGCGTGGCCGACAAGGGCCACCTGATGGACGACCACCCCGGCCTCGGCCTCAAGGCGTACCTGGTCCGCGAGCGCGGCCGGGACGGCTCTCCGGTCAACCAGTACGCGCCGTTCTACCTCTGGCGCACCGCCGAAGGCATGAACGGCTTCCTCTGGGGCCCTGGTTTCCGCGGCCTGAGCGCCGACTTCGGCCGCCCGGCCGTCCGCCACTGGCTCGGCGCGGGCCTGGTCGAGGGCGCCCGGACCGATGCCCCGACGACCGCGACCCGCACCACCGTCCCGCTCCCGGAGACCGCCGACCCCGCCGAGGCCGTCGAACGGGCCCTCGCCGTACTCCCCGGATTCCCCGGCCTCCCCACGCGCCCCGGCCGCCCCGGGCACCCCGCCCTGCACACCGCCGCCGTCGCCGTCGACCCGAGCCGCTGGGAACTGCTCAGCCTCGCCCTCTGGCACGGCCCGGCGCCGGAGGACGCGCCCGGCACCCGCTACCAAGTGCTGCACCTGTCCCGCCCCGAACTCGACCGGCTGCCCGTCGGCCGCCACTGGTGAAAGGTCTCCCCGCCGCGATGCCCGCCGTGACCCCCTCCGCAACCCCCGCCGTGATCCCCCCGACAGCCCCATCCGCGACTCCGCCCGGGGCCCCGTCCTTGGCCCCCGCCGACCTCACCCGCGCCCCGCTCGACCGCGAGGCCGGCTACGCCCTGCTCGCCGAACTCGCCGGCCCGGCCGCCGCCGCGACCCTCGGCGGTCTCGACTCGCTCGCCCCCGGCTTCGCCGACTGGATCGTCACCAGCCTGTTCGGCGGCACCTACCAGCGCCCCGGGCTCGCCCTGCGCGACCGCCAGATCGCCAACCTGGCCGCGCTCACCGCCCTCGGCGGCGTCGAGCCCCAGCTCGGCGACCACGTGCGCAACAGCCTGCGGATCGGGATGAGCCGTGAGGAGATCATCGAGGTGATCGTCCACCTGGCCCCGTACGTCGGCGTCCCCAAGACCCTGGCCGGGCTCCGGGCCGCCACCGCCACCTTCGCCGCCGCGGACGCCCCGTCGGCCGGAACCCCGTCGGCCGGAACCCCGTCGACCGAATCCCCGTCGACCGCAACCAGCGCCGCGGACGACGCCCCGAAGGAGGCCCGGGCATGACCGCCGCCGGTACCCGCACCGTACGGACCGTCCTCGGCGACCTCGCCCCCGCCGAGCTGGGCGTCACCGACTCCCACGACCACCTCTTCATCCGCAGCCCCCGGTTCCCCGGTCAGGAGCTGGACGACCCGGCCGCCGCCGAGGAGGTGCTGCGCGCCTACGCCGCCGCCGGTGGCCGCACCCTCGTCCAGTGGACCCCGTGGGGCATGGGCCGCGGCGCGGACGCCCTCGCCGCGCTGTCCCGGGCGACCGGCGTCCACATCGTGGCCGCCACCGGCGCGCACCAGACGGCCCACTACGCGCCGGGCCACTTCTCCGCCGTCGCCCCTGCCGTCGCCGGGGCCCCCGACGGGTCCTCCGGTGAAGCCGCCACAGCCCGCGCCCCGCACGCCGACCTCGCCGCGCGCTTCGTCGCCGAGCTCGACACCGGGCTCCCCGGCGCCCCCGAGGGCGTCCGGCCCGGCCTGATCAAGATCGCCGACGACGCGGGCCCGCTGACCGGGCACACCCGCCGCACGATGGCCGCCGCGGCCGAGGCCCACCACGTCACCGGTGCCCCGATCGCCGTCCACCTCGAACCCGACGGTGACGCGCACGGCGTCCTGGACCGGCTGCACGGGCGGCACGGCGTCAGCCCCGACCGGATCGTCCTCGGCCACCTCACCCGCTTCACCGACCGGTCGCTGCACCGCAGCCTCGCCGCCGAGGGCGTCTTCCTCGCCCTGGACAGCCCCTCCCGGATCGGCCATCCCGCGGACCTCCAGGCCTTCGACGTGATCGCCGACCTGGTCGAGGCGGGCCACGCCGACCGACTGCTGCTCGGCGCCGACACCACCACCCGGACGGCCCGAGAGGTCGGCGGCCCCGCCCGGCTGCTCACCGACCTCGCCCCGCGACTGGCCCGCGCCTTCGGACCGGAGCTGTGCGACCGGCTGCTGGTCGCCAACCCGGCGGCCGCCCTGGCCGTCGACTGGCGCACCCCGTGAGGAGCGCCGGCTGAGGAACGTCCCCGAGGAGCGCCGACTGGGGAGCGCCCCCGAGGAGCGCCGAGCGGCGCGCACCCCGGCATCTCCTGTGGCCGAGTCCGCCCGTCGGGGTTTGAATCCGAAGAGCCCCTGCCCGGACCACGCCCCAGAGAGGCGGTTCCGACGATGCACTCGTGGCTCGCTCCCGCCCGGCTCGCCGTTGCGGCCTTCCTCGCCGTCGCCCTCTGCTTCGCCGGCTACCACGCGGCGACCGACGGCTCCGGGGTGGTGAACTTCCTCAGCTACTTCACCAACCTCGCCAACCTCGCGGGGCTGGCCGTCCTGGGCTACGGCGGCTGGGCCGGGCTGACCGGCCGCCGACCCGTGCCGGACGCGGTTCGCGGGGCGGTGGTGCTCTACCTGGCGGTCACCGGTCTGGCCTACGGGACGCTGCTGGCGACGTACCCGGCGCCGCAGGTGATCCCGTGGGTGGACGACGTGGTCCACCGGGTGATGCCGCTGCTCGTGCTCGCCGACTGGCTGATCGACCCGCCCGCGCGGCCCGTCCGGCCCCGGGTCGTGCTCGGCTGGTTGGCGTTCCCGCTGGTCTACCTGGCGTACGCGCTGATCCGCGGCCGCGCCGCCGACTGGTACCCGTATCCGTTCCTCGACCCCGCCCGGCACGGCGGCTACCGGCGGATCGCCGGGGCGAGCTTCTTGCTGGCGGTGGCGTTCCTGCTGGTCGGGGCCGCGGTCGCCGCGGTCGGCAACGCCCTCGCCGCACACCGTGCCACCCGGCGGGGCGCGGCGCCGAACGGCCGCCACGCCCGGGCCCGGACCACCGGCTGAGGCGTCGAGGCCGCCGACGGCTCCTGAGGCCGCCGCCGGGCGCTGGGGCCGTCAGGTCGCGGACAGGCCTTGAGATCGAGCACAGGCCCCGCGGATGCCGGCGGGGCCTGCGCCAGATGGGGGATGGCACAGGCCCCGTCGTCAACCGGACCGGCGGCTCACATGTGGGTGCCGCCGTCGATCCGGAGCTCGGTGCCGGTGACGAAGGCGCCGTCGTCGGAGGCCAGCATGGCGATCACGCCGGCCACCGTCTCCGGGCCCGCGAAGCCGTGGCCGAGGGCGGGGGCGAGCTTGGCGAGCAGGCTGAAGTCGGCGTCGGCCGGCAGACCGGGGTTGTTGGTCATGCCGCTGTCGATGCTGCCCGGCGCCACGCAGACCGCGCGCAGGCCCTGCTTCGAGTACTCCGAGGCGATCGCGTGGGTGAAGGACTGGATGCCGCCCTTGGTCGCGGCGTAGGCGGCCATGTACGGGTGGGCGAAGCTCGCGGAGGTGGAGCTGAAGTTGACCACCACGCCCTTGCCGGTCGCGAGCAGCGCGGGGAGCGCCTCGCGGGTCATCAGGAAGGTGCCGGTCAGGTTCACCGCGAGGAGCTTGTTCCAGAACGCCAGGGAGGTCTCGTGGGTGTGCGAGGAGCGGAGGATGCCGGCCGCGTTGACCAGGACGTCCAGACCGCCCAGGCCCGCGACGGCCTCGGCGGTGCCCGATACCACGGCGGCCTCGTCCGAGATGTCCAGGACCTGGACCGCCAGGCGGTCGGCGGTGCCCTCGGTGGTCGCGCGGTCCAGGGTCTTCTTCAGGCCGTCCTCGTTGACGTCGACGGCGACGACCCTGCCGCCCTCGGCGAGGATCCGGTGCACGGTCGCCTGGCCGATGCCAGAGCCGCCGCCGGTGATCAGGACGTTCCGTCCGCTGAAGCGCTCCATGGTGGTACTCCTTCGTCCGTGGTCTCTCGACCTCAAGAGACACGGTACGCCTAGGTGGCACGATGTGCTAATAAGTCTTAATGGGACAGTACGGCGCGGTGTGCCATGCGGGTGATCGGCTGCGTACGCTGACCCTGTGACCGGACGCCCGACCCTGACCCAGCGCCGCCGTGACGCCACCCGGCTGGAGATCGCCCGCACCGCCGCCGCGCTCTTCGCCGAGCAGGGCGCCGAGGCGACCACCGCCGAGGAGATCGCCGCCGCCGCGGGCATCTCGCTGCGCACCTTCTACCGGTACTTCTCCGTCAAGGAGGACGCCGTCGCCCCGCTCCTGGCCGCCGGCGGAGAGCGCTGGGTGGACCTGCTGGCCGAGAGCCCGACCGACCTCCCGCTGCGCGACGCGCTGGAGCGCTCGGCCGTCGAATCGCTGACCCCGGCCGACGACGGGGCCGTCGAGGCGATGCACTGGACCCGCAGTCTGCTGCGGGACCCACGGCTGGAGGGCACCTGGCAGAGGGTCCATGCGGGGTCGGAGGCGCGGTTGCGGGAGGTGCTGGCCGCCCGCTGTCCGGAGGGTGCCGACCCGCTGGAGATCCGGCTGGCCGCCGCCGCGGCCACGGCGGCGATCAGGGTCGCTCTGGAGCAGTGGGCCGGGTCCGACGCCGCGATCACCGGCCCGGGCTCCCCGCGGGACCTCGGCGCCCGCTGCATGCGTGAGCTCACGGCGGGGCTGCGGTTCTGGGAGGGGCGCCGACAGGCGGGTGGCGGCTGACGGATTTCAGATGACAGCTAACAGATGACAACGTTCGAAATCTGTTATCTGTTATCTGTTTGCTGAACTCCGTCAGCTGTTCGTCGCCGCCTCTCGCCCGTCCCCCACCCCGTCCCCCCGCCCCTGCCCCCACAGCCCCCCATCAGCTTCCTCCCAGCTCCCGCTAGGGTTGGTGCTCGCGCCCCGGTGGGGGAACCGGGGTGACCTCCTCGGATGTCCCTGAGCGGAGGGGGCGTGGAGTTCGAAGCGTGGGAGCAACTGGGACATGGGTCTGACGAGCCACAAGGTGCTGGCACTGGCCGTACTGATAGCGGTCGTGATGATGGTCGGCACGGTCTGGCTGTGGCCCAGACTCGCCCGGAAGAGTTGGCAGGCGGTGCTCGGCCGGATCGGCGCGCTGTTCGCCACCCAGCTGGCAGTGCTCGCCGCGCTCGGGCTGGTGGCGAACAACTACTTCGCCTTCTACAGCAGTTGGGACGACCTGATGGGCACGGGCAGCACCGGCCCGGTGGTCATCCACAACAAGGCCGACGCTTCCGGCCGACTGCTGGTCGAGACCATAGGCCAGGCCTCGGTCAAGGGTGGCGGCGCGATGGGCCGTGAGCCCAGCCAGTCCGGCGAGATCCGCAAGGTCCGGATCGACGGCAAGGAGAGCCGCCTGTCGACCGAGGGCTACGTCTACCTGCCGCCGCAGTACTTCCAGCCCGAGTACGCGCAGAAGCAGTTCCCGGCCGTGATCGTCAGCACCGGGTTCCCAGGAATCGCCGAGAACCTGATCACCCGCTTCAACTACCCCGGCGCCGCGCTCAAGTTGCTGCAGGAGGGCCGGATGCAGCCGACCGTCATGGTCCTGATGCGCCCCTCGCCTGCCCTGCCGCAGGACACCGAGTGCGAGGACATCCCGGGCGGCGCCCAGTCCGACACGTACTTCACCAAGGACGTCCCCTCGGCGATCCAGGCCAGCTACCGGGTCTCGACCGACCCGCAGGCCTGGGCCTTCATGGGCAACTCGACCGGCGGCTACTGCGCGCTCAAGCTGGCCATGCGCCATCCGGACGTCTTCCCGACGGCGGTGGCCCTGTCCGCGTACTACGAGGCGGCCGACGATCCGACCACCGGTGACCTCTTCGGCGGCAGCAAGCAGCGCCGCAACGAGGCCAACCTGATGTGGCGGCTGAAGAACGCGCCGCCGCCGAACATCTCGGTGCTGCTGGCCGGCACCAAGAAGGGCGACGGCAACTACAAGCAGGACACCGAGGCGTTCATCGACGCGGCGCAGAGTCCGATGAAGGTCTCCTACAGCATGCTCGAGAACGGCGGCCACAACTTCGAGACCTGGAGCGCCCTGCTGCCGTCCTCGCTGGAGTGGCTGTCCCAGCACCTCAAGGTCCCGAACCAGCCGGGCCACCCGGGTCAGGCGAACCAGCCCGGCCAGGCCGTCTGAGCCCGTCCACGGCGGCACCCGCCGGCGGGGCACATCACGCCGGGTACATGACAGCGCGCACGACACCGACCCCCGGGAGCCACGGCTTCCGGGGGTTCAGTCCGTTCCGGCGCCGGTCAGGCGACCCGCTCCAGCGTCCCGGTGTGCAGCTGGCCGACCCGGCCGCCCTCGCCCTCGAAGGTCCAGAAGGCCCGTACGGTCAGCGCGTTGAGGTCCATCACGTGGCTCACGGTGATCCCGCTCTGCTCCGTCCAGCTGATGAAGTAGATCTCGGGCGCGACCTCGGCCACGTGCAGCCGCACGTCCTCCCATTGGCCCGCCGACTCGCCGAGACCCTCCCAGCGCAGCCGGGTGCCGTCGGCCGAGTAGGAGTTGCGGAAGGCCGCGCCGTTGTCGGCCCGGAAGACGTAGGTGCGGCCGGCGAAGGCGGGCAGGGACGCGGTCATGGTGGGGCGGGACCTCTTCTCAGGAACGGGGGACGGGTGGTGCGGACCGTGCGGGTACTGCGGGTGGGACAGGTCGTACAGTGCGGGCCCGGTGCTCTTGTGCACCGCGGAAAATCCCAGGGTTCCAATTTATCCGACCGGGCGGACTTCAGGCGGCCCCGCGCCACGGCGGCCACGGCATGGCGGCCCGGCTCGACTGACCCCCACGGCCGAGGCGGCGGACGAGGAAGCGACGGGAATGATCAACTCGGCTGCCACGCAGCGTCGTTGATCGACACCACTGTGAGCTGCGCGACAACCGGCTTGATCGGGTTGTCCGTTCACGGACGGCCTGCCTAGCCTGCAACCGTCGTCCGCGGTCGCGGACCCCGCCGCCGGGACGCCGAGTCCCGTCCACCCGCCGGCGGGCACCCGAGCACCACAGCGGACGGGAGCGGGGGAACCAAGGTCAGCGCCCGACCGTACGCACCAGCGTGCGGGTCGAGGCTAGGGGTGAAGCCGCTCCACAGGCGGCCGGGCAACTGCAGCCCGAATCCGACAGCTCACCTCGCAGGCGTGGCAGAGGACCCCCATGCACCAGCCTGCCCGGCGCCGTCGCGCGCCCCGCCACGCCCTTCCGTCGCACCGCAGCCGCAACGCCACCCTCGCGGCCACCGGGGCACTCGCCATCGCCGGTGCCGGGCTGTTCGGACTGCCGTCCGTCTCCGGCGCCCAGGCCGCCACCGGGCCGACCGTCACCCAGGACCGGCTCGGGCCCGCCGCCATGGTCGCGGGCAGGGCCACCACCGCTTCGCTGAGCCTGCACTCCTCGTCCTGCTTCACCGCCAGGACCGTCGGCGTCGGCGTGCGCGACGCGCGCGGCACCAACCTGGACTTCCCGGGCAACGCGAGCAACGTGCAGCTCTGCCCGAGCGGCTTCGACTTCACCAGCGGCGCGCGCACCCTGCCCACCGGGACGTACACCCAGTTCGGCTTCTGGCAGGACCTCGGCGGCAGCTGGCACAACCTGCCCTCGCAGCAGCTGGTGGTCTCCCGCACCGGAACGCCGACCCCGACGCCGACCCCGACGCCGACCGCGGCCCCGACGCCGAGCGCCACCGCGACGCCCACGGCCACCGCGACCCCGAGCGCCAAGCCGTCCCCGAGCGCCAAGCCGTCCCCGACGGCCACCGCCACCCCCACTCCCACCGCCACCGCGACGCCCACCGCCCAGCCGACCCCGACGACGGCGCCGACCACGGCCCCGAGCCCGACCGCTGCCCCCAGCTCCAGCCCGACCGCCACCGCGAACCCGAGCACCCCGGCGCCGTCCTCCCCGATCGCCGGCAAGTCGCTGACCTGGTCCGACGAGTTCAACGGCCCGATCAACTGGGGCCAGCGCTGGGTCGGCGACAAGAGCACCGCCTACAAGTACGGGAACCACAACCCGGACGACAACAAGCTCGACTGGCTGAACAAGAACAACGTCACCGTCGCGAACGGCGTCGCCACCTTCACCGCCACCCCGGGCGGGCCGACCCTGGAGAACGGCCGGCAGTCCTGGAACACCGGCTTCCTGACCACCGAGGGCTCCGCCGAGGGCTTCCAGGTCAAGACCGGCGACTACGCCGAGACCCGGGTCAAGCTGCCCGCCGGCACCGGTGCCTGGCCCGCCCTGTGGACCTGGAAGAACGGCAACGGGGAGGTCGACTCCTTCGAGTACCACCCCGACAACCCGAACCTGCTGGAGCTGACCAACCACGTCAACCCCGGCAACCCGGACTACTACACCGACCCGAGCGCCGTCGCCGCCGACCAGTGGGTGACCATCGGCACCTACTACGGCGCCAACTCGGTGGACTGGTACGTCAACGGCGTCAAGGTGTTCTCGGACGGCAAGGGCGTGGGCGCCGACTTCTCGGCGTACCTGATCCTCAACCTCTCGGTGAGCGCCGGCAAGTACCACCCGGCGCCGACGGGGAACACCCCGATCACCATGGCCGCCGACTACGTCCGCGTCTACCGGTAACCGCGTCTACCGGCAACCACGCGTACCGGCAACCACGCGTACCGGTAACCACGAGCCCGCCCCACCGGTCATCGGAAGTCCGGCAGCCGCTCGCCGGCGGCCGGTGACCGGTGGGGCGATTCGGCCCGTCAGTCGCCGCCGCCCGTCTCGACGACCTTGATGTCGAACGGCTGTCGGTGGCCCTTGCCGCCCGGGTCGTCCGCGCTGTGCACCTCGACCGAGCCGCCCTCCAGGATCCCGAGCGGCACGTCCTCGGAGAGCAGGACCGGGACGAGGGCGGTCGCGCTGCGCCCCTCCTTCAGCCCGGGTCCGAAGACGCAGCGCACCTGCCTGCCGCCTGCCACGACCTTGCAGTCCGCGGGGTAGAACGGGGGGTCCGCGGTCACGCCGTTCGGAAGGGTGACCGTCACCGTGAACGGGGAGGCGGTGGTGTCCGGGCCCTCGTTGGCGACGAAGGCGTGCACGGTGGTGGTGCCGCCGGGCGGCGCCGGATCCGGGTCGATCCGGACCACCTCCAGATGGGACCGGGAGGGCGCGGCGACCACGGCGGGCAGGGTGGATGCCTGGGGCGCCCCCGGCGCGACGGCCCCCAGCTCCGGGTGTGGCACCGGGTGCCGCACCGCCCAGGACGGGCCGACGGCCAGCGCGGCCGCCGCGCAGCCGGCCGTCACCGCCGCGGCCCATCCGATCCGGCCGAGCCCCCTGCGCCCCGCGCCGCCCCGTAGTCCGTACTGCTCCACGCCGTTCACCCTGCTCCCGTGCTCCGGCGGCCCGCACCGTCACGGGCCGCGCCTGCACCAGGGTGTCCGAACCGGAGCCGTGACAGCGGCACGAATCGCCCGCCGCCACTCGAACGGCGGGCGCCGTTCCTCGCCGTATCTACCCTTCACCCGACGGGGGTTGACCGGCCGTCAGGGTGCCAGGACCTGCCCGAGCCTGGCTGCGATCTGGTGCATCACCGGCACCAGCGCGGACGCCCCCGCCTGCCCCTCCAGGGCCCGGATCCGGGCCTCCGGGCCGGATACCGAGAGCGCGGTGGGCGTGGGTGCGCCCGGGACGGCGAGGGCGATGCAGCGGACGCCGATCTCCTGCTCCTGGTCGTCGACCACGTACCCGCGCTCGCGCGCCTCGGCGAGCTGGTCCATCAGCTCCTGCGGGTCGGTGAGGGTGTACTCGGTGTGCGCGGGCAGCGGGTTGGGGCCCAGGACCGCCCGTGCCTCGTCCTCGGGGAGCTGGGCGAGCAGCGCCTTGCCGACGCCGGTGCAGTGCGGCTGGACCCGCCGTCCGACCTCGGTGAACATCCGCATCGAGCGCCGGGACTGCACCTGTCCGACGTACACCACCTCGCCGCCCTCCAGCACCGCCAGGTTGGCGGTCTCGCCGGTGGCCTCCATGAGCTCGGCCAGGTACGGGCGGGCCCAGCTGCCGAGCAGGCGGCCGGACGTCTCGCCGAGCCGGATCAGCCGGGGGCCGAGGGTGTAGCGGCGCGCGGTGTCCTGACGGACATAGCCCTGCTGGACGAGGGTACGAACCAGTCGGTGGATGGTCGGCATCGGGAGGCCGGAACTGGTGGAGAGCTCGCTGAGAGTGGCCACGCCGCCCGAGTCGGCCAGCGCCTCCAGGAGTTGGAAGGCGCGCTCGACGGACTGCACGCCGCCGCTCGCGCGGTCGGCGCCTGTCGTCGATGCTGTGTCGGGGGTCGCAACCACCGGCGTTCCCTTCGCTGTCGGGGAGGAGTAGAGTCCCGGCGACCTCGTCAACAAACCGTTGAAATTCTGTATCGCGGAAACTAGTCTCCACCTTACAGAATCGAACCCGCCGACAGGTGGGTAACGATCGAGGAAGTTCCCGAGGAAGTTCCCACCGGAGCTCCCTTCGCCAGGCTCAACCGTCTTAGGAGTGTCCTGCTCATGGCTGCAGCTCAGGGGCCCGTCGGCGCCTCCCCCGCCGCTCCGGTCGTCACTGTCGCCGGACCGCGAGTCCATCGGGCCGAGGAGGTGCTCACCCCGGAGGCGGTCGCCTTCGTGGTGGGCCTGCATCGCGCCTTCGAGGGCCGCCGACAGGAGCTCCTGGCCAGGCGGAAGGGTCGACGGGCGGAGATCGCCCGCACCGGCACGCTGGACTTCCTCCCCGAGACCGCCGACGTCCGGACCGGCGACTGGAAGGTCGCCGAGGCGCCGCGCGCCCTCCAGGACCGCCGGGTCGAGATCACCGGCCCCACCGACCGCAAGATGGTCATCAACGCGCTCAACTCCGGCGCGAGGATCTGGCTCGCCGACTTCGAGGACGCCACCTCCCCGACCTGGGAGAACGTGGTCAGCGGCCAGGTCAACCTGATCGACGCCTTCGAGGGCCGGATCGACTTCACCAGCTCGGCCGGCAAGGCCTACACCCTCAGGCCCGCCGCCGAACTCGCCACCGTCGTGGTCCGGCCCCGCGGCTGGCACCTGGACGAGAACCACCTGCTGGTCGACGGCGTCCCGGTGGCCGGCGCCTTCGTCGACTTCGGCCTGTACTTCTTCCACAACGCCGCCCGGCTGATCGCCAAGGGCGCCGAGGACCCCAACTCCGGCCCGTACTTCTACCTGCCGAAGACCGAGAGCCACCTCGAAGCCCGGCTCTGGAACGACGTGTTCACCCACGCCCAGGCCGCGTTGGGCATCCCGCACGGCACCGTCCGGGCCACCGTGCTGATCGAGACCATCACCGCGGCCTTCGAGATGGACGAGATCCTCTACGAGCTGCGCGACCACGCCGCCGGGCTCAACGCCGGCCGCTGGGACTACCTGTTCTCGATCGTCAAGAACTTCCGCGACGCCGGCGAGCACTACATCCTCCCGGACCGCAACAGCGTCACCATGGCCTCGCCGTTCATGGCCGCCTACACCCGGCTGCTGGTGCAGACCTGCCACAAGCGCGGCGCCCACGCGATCGGCGGCATGGCCGCGTTCATCCCCAGCCGCAGGGACCCGGAGGTCAACGCGGCCGCGCTGGAGAAGGTCAAGGCGGACAAGGACCGCGAGGCCGGCAACGGCTTCGACGGCTCCTGGGTCGCCCACCCGGACCTCGTCCCGGTCGCCCGGGCCTCCTTCGACGCGGTGCTCGGCGAGCGCCTCCATCAGAAGGACAACCCGGGCCCGGCCGAGCCGGTCACCGCCGCCGAGCTGCTCGACATCGCCGGCGCCGGGGGCACCTGCACCCGCGCCGGGCTGCACAACGCCGTCCAGGTCGGCGTCCGCTACATCGAGGCGTGGCTGCGCGGGCTGGGCGCGGTCGGCATCTTCAACATGATGGAGGACGCCGCCACCGCCGAGATCTCGCGCTCGCAGATCTGGCAGTGGATCCACAACGGGGTCGTGCTGTCCGACACCGGCGAGAAGGCCACCGCCGAGCTGGTCCGCACCCTGGTCGCCACCGAACTGGCCGAGCTCCGCGCCGAGTTCGGCGACGAGGCCTACCAGGCCGGGCGCTGGCGCGAGGCCGCCGGGCTCTTCGAACAGGTCGCCCTGGCCGAGGAGTTCGCGGACTTCCTGACCCTCCCCGCGCTTCCCCTGCTGGGCTGAGCACCAATCTATCCGCCGGCGCCACCGCTGCCGCCTGCCGGGCCGTAGCAGTCGCGCCGCCCTTTGCTCCGTTCCGTACGGCGACGAATCCACCTGTCCTCTCGTCGCCGTGCGGAACGGTCCTTTTCTTTGTGCGGCCTTGTACGGCCGTGTACGGCCTTTTCCTCGTGAGGAGTTCACTGATGGCACGCATCTTCTTCAACGGCCAGGCGATGGTCGGCGGACCGTTCCACGACAAGGTCGCCGACGCCCTGATCGGCCCCGCCCGCACCGCCCCCGGCTACCGTTTCTTCTCCATCGACCACAGCGGCGGCACGGACGTCTGCCCGGGGCTGCTGGCCGATCCGACCGTCGACAGCGCGATCGAGGGCGAGCTGTACGAGATCAGCCTGGAGCGCCTGCGGGACGTCATCCTGCCCGGCGAGCCCAGGGAGTTGGAGCTCGGCGTGATCGAGCTGGAGGACGGCTCCGCGTGCTTCTCGATGCTGCTCGCCCGCGGCGAGGTCGAGCGCGGGGTGCACCGCGAGATCACCCACCACGGCGGGTGGCGCGCCTACCTGGCGACGCTGGGACGTACGGCCTGAGGCGCGCGGACTGAGGCGTAGGCCGATGGGGCGAACGCGTAACAGCTGACAGAAGACAACTAACAGAAAACAGAAAACAGATAACAGCGAACAGATAACAGCTGACAACTTTCGTCAGCTGTTATCTGTTCGCTGTGCGCCGTTCCCCGCCCCACCACACGCCGCGGCCCCGAACCCTCGCCGTGGGTTCGGGGCCGCCGAACCTCCCCCCTCGCGGGCGGACCGAGTCCCGGTCACACACCCTCCCAGGGCGCCCCCGACTCGGGG
>NZ_JBEOSP010000006.1:0-66149 GCF_040303105.1 Kitasatospora sp. NPDC096128
CCTTCGTCGTCGCCCTCAACGGCTTCGACGGCCACCAGCCCCACACCGCCGACGAAGTCCGCGAAGCCCTCCAACTCGGCGCCGACACCCCCGTCATCACCCTCGACGCCCGCCGCCGCGACAGCGCCAAGAGCGCCCTCATCACCCTCGTCGAACACGCCCTCCTCGCCCGACTCCGCTGATCCGGCGGTACGGCGACCCGGTACGGGCTTCGGCCCACCGGACTCGGTCGAGTCCGGTGGGCCGACGGCGACGGCTGGCGAACGGCCGGGAACGGCCGGACAGGGCCGGGACCGGCTAGGCGGGCCGCTCGACCTGCTCGGTGGGCTCCAGCCCGGCCCGGACCAGGCCGTAGGTGTACGCGTCCTCCAGGGCCAGCCAGGAGGCGGCGATCACGTTGTCGGCCACCCCGACCGTCGACCAGGTCGCGGTGCCGTCGGTGGACTCGATGAGCACCCGGGTCTTGGAGCCGGTGCCGTGCTGCCCCTCCAGGATGCGGACCTTGTAGTCCACCAGCTCGAAGGTGGCCAGCGGCGGGTAGATGCCCTCCAGGGCCGTCCGCAGCGCCTGGTCCAGCGCGTTGACCGGACCGTTGCCCTCCCCGACGGCGATCCGGCGCTCGCCCTTGGCCCACAGCTTCACGGTGGCCTCGTTGCCCGAAACCCCGCCCGGGCCCTGCTCGCTGATGGTCCGCCAGGACTCCAGGCGGTAGAAGCGGTCCCGGCTGCCGCGCACCTCGTCGCGCAGCAGCAGCTCGAAGGAGGCGTCGGCGGACTCGTAGGTGTAGCCGAGGTTCTCCTGCTCCTTCACCTTGGCCACCACCCGGCCGGCCAGGTCGCGGTCGGCGGAGAGGTCGTAGCCGAGCTCCTTGCCCTTGAGTTCCACCGAGGCCCGGCCGGCCATGTCGGAGACCAGCATCCGCATGGTGTTGCCGACCAGCTCGGGGTCGGTGTGCTGGTAGAGGTCCGGGTCGACCTTGATCGCGGAGGCGTGCAGGCCCGCCTTGTGGGCGAAGGCCGAGAAGCCGACGTACGGCTGGTGGGTGGACGGGGCCAGGTTGACCAGCTCGGCGATCGCGTGCGAGATCCGGGTCATCTCGGCCAGCCGGCCCGCGGGCAGCACCCGGCGGTCGTACTTCAGCTCCAGCGCGCCGACCACCGGGAACAGGTTGGCGTTGCCGACCCGCTCGCCGTAGCCGTTCGCGGTGCACTGCACGTGGGTGGCGCCGGCGTCCACCGCGGCCAGGGTGTTGGCCACCGCGCAGCCGGTGTCGTCCTGGGCGTGCATCCCGACCCGGGCGCCGGTCGCCGCGATCACGTCCGCGACGGTGTCCCGGACGCCGGCCGGCAGCATCCCGCCGTTGGTGTCGCACAGCACCACCACGTCCGCCCCGGCCCGGTGCGCGGTGCGCACCACGGCGAGGGCGTACTCGCGGTTGGCCCGGTAGCCGTCGAAGAAGTGCTCGCAGTCGAGGAACACCCGTCGGCCCTGCGCGCGGAGGAACTCGACGCTGTCCCGGATCATCTCCAGGTTCTCGTCCAGCGTGGTGCGCAGCGCCAGTTCGACGTGCCGGTCGTGGGCCTTGGCGACCAGGGTGACCACCGGCGCGCCGGAGGAGACCAGCGCGGCCAGCTGCGGGTCCTCGGCGGCCTTGCCGCCGGCCCGGCGGGTGGCGCCGAAGGCCACCAGCTGCGCGCTGCGCAGCTCCAGTTCGGCGGCGGCGCGGGCGAAGAACTCGGTGTCCCGGGGGTTGGCCCCGGGCCAGCCGCCCTCGATGAAGCCGACGCCGAACTCGTCCAGGTGCCGGGCGATGGCCAGCTTGTCCGCCACCGTCAGGTTGATGCCCTCCCGCTGCGCGCCGTCGCGCAGGGTGGTGTCGAACACGTGGAAGCTGTCGTCGGTACGGCTGACCTCGGTCATGACCCCTGGTTCTCCGTTCGGGGAGGTTCGTACTGCTCGGCCGGATTCTCGTCCCGGCTCCACTGTCCAGCATCCCGCGCGCGACCCCGGTGTCCCCGGGCCCCTTGTGGGGGCCGTCGGCCGGTCCGGGCTGTGCTCGATGGGCGGAGCCCACGGTGTTCGTGGGGCTGCGCCCGAAAAGCGAAAAGACCCCTCGCGGGTGCGAGAGGTCTGCGCGCGGGTCTGGACGCTGGTGGTCGCTCCGCATCGGGTCCTGCGGGAGCGGTCACTGCGGACCGGCGCGCCTGCTGCTAATAATCAGCGAAAGCGAGGACACGCTGGCAGTCTGGCACAGCATCCGCGCTCCGGCCTGCCCGTCTCGCGATGCGGAACAGGGCAGGCCGGAGGGGGTGTCGGAGTCCGTCAGGTCAGACGATCTTGTGCAGCCAGCCGTGGGTGTCCGGCTGCTCGCCGCCCTGGACAGCCAGCAGGGCGCGGCGCAGCTCCATGGTGATCGGGCCGGGCTCGCCGGTGCCGACGGTCCAGTCGGCGGCCGCGGACTTCACCGAGCCGACCGGGGTGATCACGGCGGCGGTGCCGCAGGCGAAGACCTCGGTGAGGGTGCCGTCGGCGTTGCCCTGCTGCCACTCCTCGGTGGAGATCTTCCGCTCCTCGACCGCGTAGCCCAGGTCGGAGGCGAGCTGGAGCAGCGAGTCGCGGGTGATGCCGGGCAGCAGCGCGCCGGACAGCTCCGGGGTGACGATCTTCGCGTCCTTGCCCTCGCCGAAGACGAAGTACAGGTTCATGCCGCCCATCTCCTCGACCCACCGGTGCTCGGCGGCGTCGAGCCAGACCACCTGGTCGCAGCCCTTCTCGGCGGCCTGGGCCTGGGCGACCAGCGAGGCGGCGTAGTTGCCCGCGCACTTCGCGGCACCGGTGCCGCCGGGCGCGGCGCGGACGTACTCCTTGGAGAGCCAGACCGAGACCGGCTTGACGCCGCCCGGGAAGTAGGCGCCGGCCGGCGAGGCGATGATCATGAAGAGGTAGGAGTTCGCCGGACGGACACCCAGACCGACCTCGGTGGCGAACATGAACGGCCGCAGGTAGAGGCTCTGCTCCGGCTCGTTCGGAACCCACGCCTGCTCCTGCTGGACCAGCAGCTCGACCGCCTCGACGAAGGCCTCCACCGGCAGCTCCGGCATCGCCAGGCGGCGGGCCGAGGCCTGGAAGCGCAGGGCGTTGGCCTCGGGGCGGAAGGTCGCGATGGAGCCGTCGGTCTGGCGGTAGGCCTTCAGGCCCTCGAAGATCGCCTGGCCGTAGTGCAGGGTCATGTTCGCCGGGTCCATCTCCACCGGCGCGTACGGGACCAGCTGCGCGTCGTGCCAGCCGCGGCCCTCCGTCCAGCGGATGGTGACCATGTGGTCGGTGAAGACCCGGCCGAAGCCGGGGTTGGTCAGCCGGGCCTGGCGCTCCGCCGCGGGCAGCGGGTGGGCGGAGGGCTTGAGATCGAACGTGATGGGCGCCTGGGTGGGCGTGCTCATGGCTGTTTCCTTCACCGTGGGGTTCGTTCGGGCCGCCACCGCCGAAGGAACGTTACGGCGATCCAACGCCGGAACGAACGCACAACGGCACGGCCCACTGTCGATACTCGCATCCAGAGGGCCGTGCCGAACAGCTGCCCGCTCCTTGGGGAGCTGCAAGCTGCGGTTATGCGGACCGGCCCGGCAGGCCGGATCCGCTGGGATCCCGGCCCGTCAGCCGGCTACTCGCTCGGCGAGCGCGTCGCCGACCTCGGAGGTGGAACGGGTGCCGGCCCGCTCGGCGAGGTCCGCCGCGACGGCGGCCTCGACCCTGGCGGCCTCGGCGGGGTAGCCGAGGTGCTCCAGCAGCATGGCGACCGACAGCACGGTGGCGGTCGGGTCGGCCTTGCCCTGGCCCGCGATGTCCGGCGCGGAGCCGTGCACCGGCTCGAACATGGACGGGAACTCGCCGCCCGGGTTGATGTTGCCGCTCGCCGCCAGGCCGATGCCGCCGGTCACGGCTGCGGCCAGGTCGGTCAGGATGTCGCCGAACAGGTTGTCGGTGACGATGACGTCGAAGCGCTCCGGCTGGGTGACGAAGAAGATGGTGGCCGCGTCGACGTGCAGGTAGTCGGTGGTGACCTCCGGGAACTCCGCGCCGACCTCGGCGAAGATCCGCGTCCACAGGTGCCCGGCGTGCACCAGCACGTTGTTCTTGTGCACCAGGGTGAGCTTCTTGCGCGGCCGCGCCTGGGCCCGGCGGTAGGCGTCGCGCACCACGCGCTCGATGCCGAAGGCGGTGTTCAGACTGACCTCGGTCGCCACCTCGTGCGGCGTCCCGGTGCGCAGCGAGCCGCCGTTGCCGACGTACGGGCCCTCGGTGCCCTCGCGGACGACCACGAAGTCGATCTCCGGCTGGCCGGCCAGGGGCGACGACACCCCGGCGAACAGCCGGCCCGGCCGCAGGTTGATGTGGTGGTCGAAGGCGAACCGCAGCTTGAGCAGCAGCCCCCGCTCCAGCACCCCGGACGGCACGCTCGGGTCCCCGATGGCGCCCAGCAGGATCGCGTCGAAGCCCTTGAGCTCGGCCAGCACGTCGTCCGGCAGCGTCTCCCCGGTCCGGTGGTAGCGCCGGGCCCCGAGGTCGTACTCGGTGGTCTCCAGCTTCACGTCGGCGGGGAGCACGGCGCCGAGGACCTTCAGACCTTCGGCCACCACCTCCTGGCCGATGCCGTCACCCGGGACAACTGCGAGACGAATGGTGCGAGACATGCTCGGACCCTACTCCCGCGTCCCAGGTGCTGACACCTCGCGTCCAGCATCCGGACGCGTCAGGTCAGGTCGATCTCCACCGGGAACGGCTGATCGACCTTCAACTGCTTGTGGTGGATGCCGGTCAGGACGTACTTCCGCGACGCCGGCTCCAGCTCGTAGGTGTAGACGATCGGCTTCCCCTCGTCGTCGCTCTCCACGCGCCAGAAGTGCTTGATGCCCCCAGCCGCGTACTTGCGGGGCTTGGTCTCCCGGTCACGCTCTTCGGACTCCTCCGACACGACCTCGACGGCCAGCAGGACGTCCGCCGCCTCGCAGAAGGTCTGCTTCGGGCCGGTCACCCCTCGGTCGTCGATGACGAGCAGATCCGGTTCGGGTCGGTTGCGCTGGTCCAACCTGACCGTCATCTCCCGCCAGACGTCCCATCCCGTCGGTACGGCAGCCTCCAGAGCCCGCTCCAGCCTACGGAGTGTGCGCATGTGGAACGCGGTCTGCGGACTCACGAAGATCAGGCTCCCGTCGATCAGCTCGGTGTGCGGCGGGAGATCAGGCAGCCGGTCAAGGTCCTCTGCGGTGTAGCCACCAGCAGGAGGCCGAATCCAGTCGGGGTACGGCGCGATGCTCATGGTTCCTCCCATACGGGCATCCTGGCGGCCCTCTCAGGCTACTCGGCAAAGCGTCCCCGGGCGCCACCCCATCGAGCGAGCGCGTGGGGCAGCTGGTGCGCCGGGGGCGCGCTTAGGGTGGCGGGGTTCGGGATTCCTGGCAGAACGGGGCACGTGGATGAGGGCCGAACGGCGGCGGGAGGTGCTGGTCTGCGGGGCGGCGGCCGGGCTGGCGATGGGCGGGTTCGCACTGGCCGCGGGGCTGCGCGGGCGGTGGCCGGCCGGGGCGGGCCCGGTCGCCGTGCCGTACCACGCGCACCTGTGGGACCTGCTGCACGGACAGGCCACCGGGGACCTGCTGTTCAACTGGAACAGCGGCTACGGCGTCCCGTTCCTGGCGGACTTCTTCGCCTACCTGATGAACCCGTTCTCCTGGCCGACCGCGCTCCTCCCCCGCGACCAGGGGCAACTCGCCGTCTTCCTGGTCACCCTGGCCACCATCGGCCTCGGCACCGCCCTGATGGCCCACCTGCTAGGCCGACTGCACCCCGGCCCCCGGTGGCTGCGGGTGTCCGCCGCCGTCGGGTACGGGCTCTGCGCCTGGGTGCTGGACGTCGGCGGCGGGGCGCCGATGTGGCTGTGGGGCCTGGTCTCGCTGCCGCTGCTCGGCCTGGTCGGGGACTGGTGCCTGCACGAGCGCCGCTGGGTGCTCGGCGCGCTGTGCGTCGCACTCGCCTGGGCGGGCAACCTCTACACCGCCGCGCTGGCCACCCTGATCGCCGGACTCCTGTTCGCCGTACGGCTGTTCGCCACCCCGCGCCCCTTCCGGCACCGGGTCCGGGCGACCGGCCGGGCGGTCACCCTGACCGCCGCCGGGGTGCTGCTCGCCTCCCCCGTGCTGTTCGTCGCCGTCCGGGCCGCGCGCGGCGCCCAGCCGGAGTCCCCGCTCCAGCCGCTCGGCCCCTCCGGGCTCGACGGGCACCTCGCCCAGCTGCTGCCCGCCACCACCGGCGGGCGGCCGCTGCCGGACGTGGCGATCGGGGTGCTCGGGCTGCTGCTGGTGTGCGGGCTGCCGTTCAACCGCCGGGTGCGGGTCCGTGAGCGGGCGGCCTGGTGCACGGCGCTGCTGCTGGTGGTGCTCAGCTTCGTCTGGACCCCGACCGTCCTGGTCTGGCACGGCCTGGCGATCCCGGCCGGCGGGCCGTACCGGGTCTCCTTCGTGCTCAGCGGGCTGCTGGTGCTGGCCGGTTGGGTGTCGCTCGCCCACCGGCCGGACTGGCCGGCCCTGCTGGGCGGCGCCGCGCTGACCGCGGTGATCGCCGCCCTGGCGGCCGCCCGGGGCTCGGTGCACGCCTCCACCTGGGTGCTGCTGGGCGCCGGCGGCGCCGTCCTGCTCGCCGCGCTCGCGGTGCTGGACCGGTGGCACACCGACCGCCGGGCGAACACCCTGGCCACCTGGGTGCTCGGCGGCGCGGTGCTCGGCAACGCCGTCTGGTCCGGGTACGCGGCGCTCGGCGCGCCCCCCGACGACAGTGTCTCCCCCGCCGCCGTGCGGGCCGGGCACGCCGCCGTCCGGACCGGCGCCGACTGGCCGGACCGGCGCAGCGACCCGGGCCCGCACGCCTTCACCCCCAACGACCCGCTGCTGCTGAACGGCCAGGGCGGCGGCTACTCCAGCGGCTACCTGCCGACCGTCGCCGCCCTGCTGCTGCACGACCTCGGCGCCGGCTGGACGGCCGGCGGGCGGCAGACCGGGGGCGTCACCGACCCGGTCGGCCAGGCGCTGTTCGGGGTCGGCGCCCACCTGGACGACGGGCCGTCGCCGCCCGGTTTCACCCCCGTCCGGGCGCCCGCGCCGCCCCTGGTCACCGTGCTGCCGCCGGGCTTCCGGACGGCCACCTCCTCGGTCTGGTCCCGCCAGGAGTCGCTGCTCGGCAGCCAGGTGTACGACGTCCCGCTGCCCGTCCCGGCCGGCGGCCCGGCACCCACCCTGCACGGGACCAGCGGCTGGTCGGTGCCGGGCGGCGCGGAGGGCACGGTGTTCACCGCCACCTGCACCCCGGGCTCGACGGCGTACTTCCACGGGCTCTGGTACCGCGGCACGGTCAGCGGCCTGGACACCAGCTACCGCAGCGAGGGCGAGCAGCCCACCACGGCGGTGGCCGTCCACCGGCTGGGCACCGTCCCGGCCGACGGGACGGTCTCGGTGACCCTGCGGTCGGACGTGGTCAGCCAGATCCCCGCCCGCCCGATCGGCTGCCTGCGGGCCGACGCCCTGGCGGCCGCCGTCACCCGGCTCACCGCCACCGGCGCCACCCGGGTCGAGGCCGGCGGCCACACCCTCACCGCCGCCCTGCCGCCGGGCTCCACCGGCACCGCGCTGCTCTCCGTCCCCGCCACCGAGGGCTGGACCTGCGCCACCGACGGCGGCGTCCGCGCCGCACCCACCCCGGTCCTCGGCATGATCGGCGTCCCGCTGGGCGGCGGCGCCGACCGGGTCTCCTGCGGCTTCCGCCCGCCCGGCCTCACCGAGGGCCTCACCGTCGCCTCGGGCACCGCCGCCGTGCTCGCCCTGGTGGCGGTCTTCGCCCGCCTGTCCCGCCGCCCGACCCGGCCCCCGCGCCGCGAACGCCGGGCGGCCGCCCAGGGGTGAGCGGAAAGCGGCGGCCCGCCGGGGGTTCCGGCGGGCCGCCCCGGTTCCTCACGGCAGGTCGAGCACCTGGGCCCGGCGGTCGGCCGGGTTGACGTGGTACAGCAGCAGGAGCCGGGAGCCGTCCCCCGGCGTGCGGTGCACGTCGAGGACGGCGCCGGGGCCGGCCGGGGTGAGCATCGCGGGCGGGCCGGTGAGGCCGGCCCGCACGGTGAGGGCCGGGTGCAGGACGTCCAGCGGGACGGTCGGGCGGGTGCCGCCCAGGCCGATCGAGGAGAAGGAGTCGGCCGGGTCGGGCCGGCCCGGGCCGGCCACGCCGGTCCAGACGCCGTAGTGGACGGTGCTGTGACCGGGCGTGACGCCGGGCAGGGCGCTCAGCCGGACCGGGAGGACCACCACGTCGCTGTCCAGCAGCCCGGTGTCGGTGTCGCCCCAGCGGGCGTTGAGCGGTTGGACGTCGAGTTCGGCGCCGGTGCGGGCGTCGAGGGCCCGGGAGACCAGGACGTCACTGCCGCGCAGCCGGTCGGCCTTGAGGATCACGTCGGTGACGCCGTCCCCGTCGGTGTCCAGCGACACCCGTACGCCGTACAGCCCGACCGGGGTGGCCGCCGGGGCCCAGAGCCGGGCGCCCACGTACAGCAGGTCGGAGTCGGCGGCCGCACCGACGGCCCGCAGGTTGGCGACCCGGTCGCCGGGGTGCTCGACGCAGAGCTCCTGGGGCGGCTCGGCCGACTCCCCGGCGCCCTCGGGCCGGATGCCCGCGCCCGGGCCGACGGCCTTGCCGGCGCCGGACCGGCAGTCCGGCCAGCGGGCGCCCTCGCCGCCGAGCGCGAAGGCGCTGACCAGTCCGGGCACGGCGCCGGGGGCGGCGCTGCCGCCGAGGGTGACGAAGGTGCCGTCCCGGGCGGTCCGGGCGGAGGCGGTGACGCCGAGGTCGCCGGTGGGGCGCGGGGCGGCGAACACCGGGACCCGCAGCTGCGGCAGGCCCTGGTCGGTGACCGGGCTGAACAGCACCCGCCCGGACAGCTCGCCCCGGTAGCTGCGGGCCCGGCCGCCCTGCACGGTGTCGACGGTCGGATCGGGCGCGCGCCCCAGCCGCCCCGGTACGGACAGCGTGACCCGCACCCGCGCGGTGCCGCCGGCCGGCACGTCCACCCGGCCCGGGCTCACCTCGAAGGCGGCGCCCGGCAGTTCGGTGGCGGCCGCGTAGCCGGTGCGGTAACTCAGCGGCGCCGACGCGTGGTTGGCCAGCTCGATCTCCCGGACGAGCGCCGTCGGCCCGCCGACCTCGACCGGTCCGTAGGAGACCCCGACGCCGCCCGCCGCGGCGCCCTCCCCCGCCGCGTAGGCGACCACCGGGGTGCGCAGCGCGCCGTCGACCCGGGCCCGCCCGGCGCCGGTGCGCTCGGGCCCGTAGACCGGCCCGCTGTGGTCGTCGCCGAGGTAGGTGTCGGTGCTGGTGTTCATCAGGGCGGCTTTGACCTGCTCGACCGGCCAGTCCGGGTGGGCGGCGCGGACCAGCGCGGCCAGTCCGGCGACGTGCGGGCTGGCCATCGAGGTGCCGTTCTCGCGCTGGCCGCCGCTGCCGCTGCCGACCAGGGCGGACCAGATGGTCTCCCCGGGGGCGGCGAGGTCGGGCTTGACCACGCCGGGCACGCCGACGCCCCGGGAGGTGAAGTCGGTGAGGGTGTCGACCCGGGCCGGCTGGTTCTGCGCGACCGAGCCGTGCAGCGGGTTGCCGGGCGCGGCGAGCCGGACCCGGGTGTCGCCGTCGGCGGCGGCCTTCAACAGCCGTTCGCCGTCCGCGCGGCCGAGCAGGACGGCCGGGATCCGGTCGTTGCCGGAGATCTCGGCGAGGTGGTCGGTGTCGGCGGCGTAGAGCGCGCCGATCGCCCCGGCGTCGGCGGCGTGGTCGGCGCGCGGGCCGGAGTTGCAGGCCCGGTCGGGGTCGCGGGTGTTCCAGGTGAGCACCGCGATCCGCCCCTTGAGGCGCTGCTTGTCGGCCTCGCTGAACTCGGTGCAGCCGTCCGCCTGGTCGGCGGGCACGGCGAGCCCGCCGGTCACGTCCGCGGTGGTCCAGCCCTGGTAGCGCTCGCTCCAGTGGCCGGGGACGACCCCGGCCTGGGCGGCGGGGGCGAGCACGGTGATGCCGTCCACGTCGGCGTGCCCGTGCACGGAGGCGGCGACGGTGACCGCCCGCACGGCGGTGCCGGGGCTGCCGCCGACGCCGTACACGTCGCCCTCGTTGCCGGCCGCCGCGACCACCACGGTGCCGAGTTCGGCGAGCCGGTCGACGGCCAGCGCGTCGGTGTCGTCGGGGCTGCCGAAGCGGCTGCCGAGCGACAGGTTGACCACGTCTAGCCGGTCGCCGAGGTCGCCGTCGCCGTTCGGGTCGGCGGCCAGGTCGAGGGCCTGGGCGAGCCGGTCGGTGGAGCCGTCGCAGCCGAACACCCGGATCGCGTACAGCTGCGCGCCGGGGGCGGCACCGGGGCCGATCCGGAACGAGGCCGGGTCGAGCCCGGGCCGGTACGGGCCGGTGTACGGGTGGCCGTCGGCGGTGACGCCGTACCCGGCGGCCGTCCCGGCGACGTGGGTGCCGTGCCCGTTGCGCACGCAGTCCAGCGGGTTGTCGCTGGGGTGCGGCACGGGCTGGTGGTTGGGGGCGGCCGGGTCCGGGTTGTAGTCGTCGCCGACCAGGTCCTTGCCGCCGACCACCTTGGCGGTGGGGAACAGCGCGGCCGGGGCGGGCTTGCCGCGCTCGACGGAGCGGAAGGCCGCCTCGGTGCCGGGGCCGCCGAAGTCGGCGTGGGTGTAGTCGATTCCGCTGTCGATGATGCCGATCCGCACGCCCTGGCCGGTGTTCCCGGCCGCCGCCGCGTCACCGGACCAGACCTGCGGGGCGCCGGTCAGCGGAACGGAGTAGGCGTTGTCGCGCTGCTTGTTCACGATCGGGTGGACGGCCCGGACGCCGGGCAGCGCCCGCAGTGCGGGCAGCCGGTCGGCGGGGGCGCTGACCGCCAGGCCGGTGAACAGGGTGTGGGTGCGGTAGAGCTCGCGGGCGGCGGGCGCCGAGCGGTGCACGGCCCCGGCGAGCCGGTCGAGCGCGTCCCCGGCCCGGGAGCGCTGGACGGCTCCCGCCCGGGCGGCCTCCCGACGGACGGCGTCGGGCGAGCGCCGGGCCTGCCGCGCGCTGTCGGCGGCGTGCCGCCAGGCGGGGCCGGCCGCCTCGGTGTCGAGTTCGAGCAGGACGGAGGCCGTCCGGCCCGGCGGTCCCGCGCTGGGCGGTCCGGCGCTGGGCGGTCCGCCCGCGGCCGGGGTGGCGGCGAACGCCGCGCCGGTGGCCAGCAGGACCAGGGTGAGGCCGATCCGGGCGACCGGTCGGCGGACGGGTGGCAGACGCACTGGGCCCTCTCCCCCGGGAGGGGGACTGATCCGCACACGTGTCGCAGACGCCCGCCCGCGCGGACGTCGATCACCCTTCCGGGGGCCCCAAATTAGGATGATCGCGATGGCGGGGGCGAGCGACTTCCCCCGGATGGACCCCAGTCGCACCCGATGGAGTGACGCGGTGTCAGCCCGGTCGGCCCAGTAGGCCGATGAACGCCGTCGGCGGCGCCGGTCAGTCGCGGCCGATCAGTCCCGGCCGGTCAGCCGCCGCCGGTCGCCGGTCGGTTGTGCCGGCGCTCAGCTGTGACCGGTGGCGCCGCCGTTGTCCCGGCGGTCCAGCGAACGCTGGAGCGCGGCGGCGGCGAAGGGGTTCCGCTCGGTCGCCCGGCGACGGCGCGGGGCGCGGACCGGGGTGGCGGCGGGGGCGGGAGTGGCGTGGCGGTCGGCGGTGGTGGGCATACCGGGCTCCTTGGAAGCGGCGCGCGTGGCAGCGCGGCAGAAGAACGGGGAGAGGTACGCGCGGGGGCAGGGATCGCCTGCCCGTGGGGGCGCACGCGCACACGGGCCGCGCGCCCTGGCTGAAGGGGGCGGCACACCGTATGGCCCTTCCACGGTAAGGCCCCGCCCCGGCCGTGTCTGCACGAATACTTGGATTTCCTAGTATCTGAGACGGCTGTCACCCGGGGGAACGCACCAGGGCCCGGACCGCCGTTCGCACGGCGGTCCGGGCCCTGGTCAGGGCGGTGGGGGCTCAGCCCAGGTCGACCGAGCGCGCGAAGTGGGCGCCGATCTCGGCGGCGATCACCGTCAGCACGTCCTGCGGGATCTCGCTGTCCACGGTGATGGACGCGAGGGCGCTGCCGCCGTCCCGGGCGACCTGCATGCCCGCGATGTTGATGCCCGCGTCACCGAGGTGACGGCCGAGCACGCCGACCACGCCGGGGCGGTCCTCGTACTTGAAGAAGGCCATGTGGTCGGTGAGCGCCACGTCGACGTCGAAGGTGTCCACGCCGACGATCTTCTGGGTCTGCTTGGGGCCGGCCAGCGTGCCGGAGATGGCGATCTCCTCGCCGTTGGCGAGGGTGCCGCGCACGGTGATCACGTTGCGGTGCTCGGCGCTCTCGCTGGAGGTGGTCAGGCGGACCTCGACGCCGCGCTCCTGGGCGAACAGCGGGGCGTTGACGTAGGACACCGTCTCCGCCACGACATCCTCGAACACGCCCTTCAGCGCGGACAGTTCGAGCACCTTCACGTCGTGCTGGGTGATCTCGCCGCGGACCTCGACGTCCAGTCGGACGGCCACCTCGCCGGCCAGCGCGGTGAAGATCCGGCCGAGCTTCTCGGCCAACGGCAGGCCCGGGCGCACGTCCTCGGCGATCACGCCGCCCTGGACGTTGACGGCGTCCGGTACCAGCTCGCCGGCCAGCGCCAGGCGCACCGACCTGGCGACCGCGATGCCGGCCTTCTCCTGCGCCTCGTCGGTGGAGGCGCCCAGGTGCGGGGTGGCGACCACGTTGTCGAAGGCGAACAGCGGGGAGTCGGTGCACGGCTCCTTGGCGTAGACGTCCAGGCCCGCACCGGCCACCCGGCCCTCGCGCAGGGCGGCGGCGAGCGCCTCCTCGTCCACGATGCCGCCGCGGGCGGCGTTGACGATGCGCACGCTCGGCTTGACCTTGTGCAGCGCCTCGTCGCCGATCAGGCCGATCGTCTCGGGGGTCTTGGGGAGGTGGACGGTGATGAAGTCCGAGACCTCCAGCAGCTCCTCCAGGGTGACCAGCTTGACGCCCATCTGCGCGGCGCGGGCGGCCTGGATGTAGGGGTCGTACGCGACGATCTTCATCCCGAACGCGGACATCCGCTGGGCGACCAGGACGCCGATCCGGCCGAGGCCGACCACGCCGAGGGTCTTCTCGCTCAGCTCGACGCCGGTGTACTTGTTGCGCTTCCACTCGCCCTGCTTGAGCGCCGCGTTGGCCGGGGCGATGTTGCGGGCGACGGAGATCAGCAGGCCGCAGGCGAGCTCGGCGGCGGTGACGATGTTGGAGGTCGGCGCGTTCACGACCATCACGCCGGCCTTGGTGGCGGCGGCCACGTCCACGTTGTCCAGGCCGACGCCGGCCCGGGCGACCACCTTGAGCTTGCGGGCGACGGCCAGCGCCTCCGCGTCGACCTTGGTGGCCGAGCGGATCAGGATCGCGTCCACGTCGGCGATCGCGGTGAGCAGCTCGGTGCGGTCGGCGCCGTTGCAGTGGCGGATCTCGAAGTCGGGGCCGAGGGCGTCGACGGTGGCGGGCGACAGCTCTTCGGCGATCAGTACGACGGCGCTCTTGGAGGTCACAGTGCTCACGACAGTGGTCCTTAACTGTCCGGTTCCCCGCACACGAAGGTGGCGTGTGAGGGCGGGGAAGGTGGCATGGCCGCGTAGGTAGACGCACGACGCTGTGGGCCTGACGCGCACTCGGGAGTGTATCGACGGGCTGGGTACCAGGCTGCTCCCGTCCGGCGAAATCACCCGGACGAGAGCAGCCTACTTGTACAAGGGAATTACGGAATCACGGGACGAAAAGGCTCAGGCCTTCTCGTTGACCCAGCTCATCAGCGAGCGCAGCTTCTTGCCGGTGGTCTCCAGCAGGTGGTCCTCGTCGGCCTTCTTGTACTCGTTGTACTTGGGCAGACCGGCCTTGTACTCGGCGATCCAGGTGTTGGCGAAGGTGCCGTCCTGGATCTCGGCCAGGACCTTCTTCATCTCGGCCTTGGTGTCCGCGGTGATGATGCGCGGGCCGGTGACGTAGTCGCCCCACTCGGCGGTCTCGGAGACCGACCAGCGCATCTTCTCCAGGCCGCCCTCGTACATCAGGTCGACGATCAGCTTGAGCTCGTGCAGGCACTCGAAGTAGGCGATCTCCGGCTGGTAGCCGGCCTCGACCAGGGTCTCGAAACCGGCCTTCACCAGGGCGGCGGTGCCACCGCAGAGGACGGCCTGCTCACCGAACAGGTCGGTCTCGGTCTCCTCGGTGAAGGTGGTCTTGATGACGCCGGCCTTGGTGGCGCCCAGGCCCTTGGCGTAGGACAGCGCCAGGTCGAAGGCCTTGCCCGTGGCGTCCTGCTCGACCGCGACGATCGCGGGGACGCCGCGGCCCTCCTCGTACTGGCGGCGGACCAGGTGGCCCGGGCCCTTCGGGGCGACCATGCAGACGTCGACGTCCGCCGGGGGCTTGATGAAGCCGAAGCGGATGTTCAGGCCGTGGCCGAAGAACAGGGCGTCGCCGGCCTTCAGGTGCGGGGCGATGTCGGCCTCGTAGACGTCGGCCTGGATCGGGTCCGGAACCAGGATCATGATGACGTCGGCCTCGGCCGCGGCCTCGGCCGGGGTGACCACGCGCAGGCCGGCCTCCTCGGCCTTGGCACGGGACTTGGACTCCGGCTTGAGGCCGACCCGGACGTCGGCGCCGGAGTCGCGCAGGGACAGCGCGTGGGCGTGGCCCTGGCTGCCGTAGCCGATGACCGCGACCTTGCGGCCCTGGATGATGGACAGGTCGGCGTCGTCTTCGTAGAACAGCTCGGCCACGGGGGCACATCTCCTTGCGTGATGGGTGCCGGGGGTTCCTAGCCTAGGTCGGCCCGGCGGGGTACGGATCGTTGCTTGAGGGGTGCCGCGCGCCGGCGCGCCCTTGGAAGGGTGGCGGCGGGCGACGGGCGGGTGAGACGGCGCGGGTTACGCGCTGCGGTCGAGGGCGCGCAGCGAGCGGTCCGTGATGGAACGCGCGCCGCGGCCGATGGCGACCAGGCCGGACTGGACCAACTCCTTGATGCCGTAAGGCTCCAGCATCCGGAGCATGGCCTCCAGCTTGTCCGAGCTGCCGGTGGCCTCGATGGTCACCGCTTCCGGCGACACGTCGACGGTCTTGGCACGGAACAGCTGGACGATCTCGACGATCTGCGACCGGGTCTCGTTGTCGGCGCGGACCTTCACCAGGACCAGTTCCCGCTGGATCGCAGCGGCCTGGTCGAGTTCGACGATCTTTATCACGTTCACGAGCTTGTTGAGCTGCTTGGTGACCTGTTCCAGCGGGAGGTCCTCGACGTTGACCACGATCGTCATCCGGGACACATCCGGGTGCTCGGTCGGGCCGACGGCGAGGGAGTCGATGTTGAAGCCCCGACGGGAGAACAGCGCGGCGATGCGGGCGAGCACGCCGGGCTTGTTCTCGACCAGGACGGAGAGGGTGTGCTTGGACATGTGGTTCCTCAGTCGTTCTGGAGTGGCAGGGCGGTCAGTCGAGATCGTCGCCGAAGTCGGGCCGGACGCCCTTGGCGAACTGGATCTCGTCGTTGCTGGTGCCGGCCGCGACCATCGGCCACACCATCGCGTCCTGGTGGACGATGAAGTCGATGACCACCGGGCGGTCGTTGATCTCCATCGCCTGCTTGATGACCGCGTCGAGGTCCTCGGGGCGCTCACAGCGCAGGCCGACGCAGCCCATCGCCTCGGACAGCAGGACGAAGTCGGGGATCCGGGTGCCCTGGGCCGGCGGCGCGATGCCGTCGTGCTCGGGGCCGGCGTGCAGCACGGTGTTGGAGTAGCGCTGGTTGTAGAACAGCGTCTGCCACTGCCGGACCATGCCCAGCGAGCCGTTGTTGATGACCGCGACCTTGATCGGGATGTCGTTCAGGGCGCAGGTGACCAGCTCCTGGTTGGTCATCTGGAAGCAGCCGTCGCCGTCGATGGCCCAGACCACCGACTCCGGGCGGCCCGCCTTGGCGCCCATTGCCGCCGGGACGGCGTAGCCCATGGTGCCGGCGCCGCCGGAGTTGAGCCAGGTGCCGGGCTTCTCGAAGCGGATGTACTGCGAGCTCCACATCTGGTGCTGCCCGACGCCCGCCGCGTAGATCGCCTCCGGGCCGACCAGTTGTCCGATCCGCTCGATCACCTGCTGCGGGGAGAGCCGGCCGTCCGGGGCCGGCTCGAAGCCCAGCGGGTAGGTCTTCTTCCACTCGTCGAGCTTCTCCCACCACTCGGCGTAGTCGCCCTTGTGGCCGGCGTCGAACTCGGCCTGCACGGCCACGATCAGGTCGGCCAGCACCTCGCGGGCGTCGCCGACGATCGGCACGTCCGCCGGGCGGTTCTTGCCGATCTCGGCCGGGTCGATGTCCGCGTGCACGATCTTGGCGTACGGGGCGAAGCTGTCCAGCTTGCCGGTGACCCGGTCGTCGAAGCGGGCGCCGAGGGTGAACAGCAGGTCCGACTTCTGCAGCGCGGTGACGGCCGGGACGGAGCCGTGCATGCCGGGCATGCCCAGGTGCTGCGGGTGGCTGTCCGGGAAGGCGCCGAGCGCCATCAGGGTGGTGACGACCGGGGCACCGGTCAGCTCGGCGAGGATCCGCAGCTCGGCGGTGGCGTTCGCCTTGATCACGCCGCCGCCGACGTAGAGCACCGGGCGCTTGCTGCCGACCAGCAGCTTCGCGGCCTCGCGGATCTGCTTGGCGTGCGGCTTGGTGACCGGGCGGTAGCCGGGCAGCGCGGTCTCGACCGGCCAGCGGAAGGTGGTGGTGGCCTGGAGGGCGTCCTTGGCGATGTCGACCAGGACCGGGCCGGGGCGGCCGGTGGCGGCGATGTGGAAGGCCTCGGCGATCACCCGGGGGATCTCGGCCGGGTCGGTGACCAGGTAGTTGTGCTTGGTGATCGGCATCGTGATGCCGCAGATGTCCGCCTCCTGGAAGGCGTCGGTGCCGATCGCCTTGGAGGCGACCTGGCCGGTGATCGCCACGATCGGCACGGAGTCCATGTACGCGTCGGCGATCGGGGTGACCAGGTTGGTGGCACCGGGGCCGGAGGTGGCCATGCAGACCCCGACCTTGCCGGTCGCCTGGGCGTACCCGGTGGCGGCGTGGCCCGCGCCCTGCTCGTGCCGGACCAGGATGTGGCGCACCTTGACCGAGTCCATCAGCGGGTCGTACGCGGGAAGGATGGCCCCGCCCGGGATGCCGAAGACGGTGTCCGCGCCCACGGCCTCGAGCGAGCGGATGAGCGACTGGGCGCCGGTCATGGTCTCGGCGACGTGCTGGGGAGCGTGGGCGGCCGGGTTGTCCCCGCGGCGGGGGGATGCGGCGTGCTCGGTCATCTGCCTGTCTCTTCTCGGGTTTTGCCGGCCCGGTGCTGCGGGCCCCGTGCTGCGAGGGTGGGGTCCCGGTCCGGGCCGATCGCCGGCTCTGCCTCAATCCTCCCGCCGATTCCGACAAGTCGGACTCTTCGGGCCGATCGGGGCCAGGGGTCTTGCGGGTGGAACAGCGTCAGTGCAACAAAAAACCCCTCGTGCCCAAGGGCATGCGAGGGGTGGCGCGTCGGTCTGTCACGAGCAGGGCGTGCGAGCCCACTCAGCCGACGCGCCCGCCAAGTACGAGAATTCGGGTGCGCATGGCAACGACCTTCCTCCCGTCCGGGGTGGCGTGTCAAGCAGGTGGGATGACCGTCTCGCCATGCGGACCGGCTCCCGGACCGGCCACGGCCCGGTGTTCGGGCAGCTCGGAGGCCCCGTGGTGCGGTGGCACCCGCCCCGCCGGGGCGTCCGTGCGGCCACTCGTCCGGGTGTCCGCGGCCAGGTGGGCACGGCGGCCGGAGAGCGGGCCGAGCGGCTTGGGCACCGGGTAGCCGCGGCGGGCCAGCGCCCGGCGCAGCCTGGTCTCGTCCAGCGGCGGGGCGAAGGCCGAGCCCTGGGCCAGCCGGCAGCCCAGCTCCTGGAGGGCGGCGACCTGCCGGGGCAGGTCCACCCCCTCCGCGGCGGTGGCCATCCCGAGGTCCCGGCCGAGCCGCAGCGCGTGCCCGGCCAGGGTGCGGCTGAGCCCCGACTCGCCCAGGTCCTGGACCAACGTGCGGTCCAGCTTGAGCCCGTCCAGCGGCAGTCGGGCGAGCGCCCCCAGCGAGCCGCTGCCCGCGCCGTAGCCGGCCAGCCAGGTGGAGACGCCGAGTCTGCGCAGCGCGGCCAGCCGGCGGCCGAGTTCGTCCGCGAGCCGGTCCGGGCCCATCCGGGCCACCTCGATCACCAGCTCGCCGGCCGGCAGCCCGCTGTCGCGCAGCGCCGCCGCCACCGTCTCGTACAGACCGGGCGAGCAGAGCCGCTCGACGGAGAGCCGGACCGCCACCGGGACGGGCGCCGGGGCGCCGGGGCGCCGGCCGCAGAGGTCGCGCCGGTCGGCGGCGGCCGCGACCGCCTCGTGGACCAGCCAGCGGGAGAACCGGGTCGCCGCGTCGCCGTGCTCGGCCGAGCGCAGGAACTCGGCCGGGGTGAGCAGCAGCCCGCCCGCCGAGCGCCAGCGGGCCTGGGCCTCGACGGCGGTCACCGCGCCGCTGGAGAGGTCCACCACGGGCTGGTGGAGCAGGGTGAACCCGCCCTCCCGGACGGCCAGCCGCAGCCGTTCCTCCAGCTCGGTGCGGCGCTCCAGGTCGGCCCGCATCGCGGGGGCGTAGAGCACCACCCGGCCCTTGCCCTCGGACTTGGCCCGGTACATCGCCAGGTCGGCGTTGCGCATCAGCTCGTCGGCGGCGGCTCTGGGGTCGGCGGCCGGGCCGCGTTCGGGGGTGCCGAAGGCGATGCCGATGCTGGCGGCGACGCCGAGTTCGACGCCGCCGATCCAGTACGGCTCGGAGAGCGCGACCCGCAGCCGCTCGGCCAGCTCCTGGACCTGCAGCTTGCCGAGCGGTCCACAGACCAGCGCGGCGAACTCGTCGCCGCCGAGCCGGGCGACGGTGTCCCCGCAGCGGACGGCGCCCTGCAGTCGGCGGGCGGCCTGCACCAGCAGCTCGTCGCCGACCTGGTGGCCGGCGGTGTCGTTGACCGCCTTGAAGCCGTCCAGGTCGAGGAAGAGCACCGCGATGCCGGCGCCCGTCCCGCCCTGCTGGCCGCGGGTGCCGAGGGCGCCGCGCAGCCGCTGGGCGAACAGCGCCCGGTTGGGCAGGTCGGTGAGCGGGTCGTGGAAGGCGTTGTGCTGCAACTGGGCCTGGAGCATGACGCGTTCGGTGACGTCCCGGCTGTTCAGCAGCAGCCCGTCGCGGTGCCGGCTGACGGTCGACTCGACGTGCAGCCATTCGCCGACGCCGGAGCTGATCCGGCACTCCACCCGGGCCGAGGGCTCGACGGTGCCCGGGGTGCGGTGGGCGGCGAGCCGCACCCGCGCGAGGTAGCGGCGGACCTCGGCGAGCACCCGGTCCACGTCCTCGGGGTGGACCAGGTCCAGCAGGTTGCCGCCGACCAGCTCCTCCGGGTCCCGCCCGTAGACGCCGAGCGCCGCCGGGGAGACGTACGAGAGCACGCCGTTGGCCCCGGCGATCATGATGACGTCGCTGGACCCCTGCACCAGGGAGCGGAAGTGCGACTCCTTGTGGGCGAGTTCCTGGGCCAGCGAGAGGTTGTCGAGCAGCATGACGCCTTGCCTGAGGATCAGTGCCAGCCCGACGGTGCACGCGGCCGCGGCCACCACGCGGTCCAACTCGCGTCCACCGACGGCATTGTAGAGGATTCCGGCGGTGCACACCGCGGCCGCCGCGTACGGGGTGAGCGCACTGAAGGTGGTGGCCACCCGGCGGCGCGGCAGGCCGCCGGCCGAGGGGTGCTCGCGCAGCGGACGGCGCCAGCGCGGCGACCACGGCGCCCACGCGAGCAGCAGGCTGCCGGCGAACCAGCCGGCGTCCAGCAGTTCGCCGGAGTGGTAGCTGCTGCGCAGCTCCGGGGAGGTGAACAGGGCGTCGCAGGTGACCGTGACGGCGAGCGCGAGCATCGCGGTGTGCACCGCCGCCCGGTTGCCGTCCCGGCCGCCGAAGCGCAGCCCCACCACCAGGCTGACCAGCAGGATGTCCAGCACCGGGTAGGCCAGGTTGAGCGCCAGCCGCAGCGGGGAGCCGCTCTCGCCGGCCGCGATCCGGCCGAGTGCCAGGCTCCAGCTGAGGGTGAACAGCGAGCCGGCGATCAGCCAGCCGTCGAGCAGCAGGCACAGCCAGCCGGCCGCCGACCGCGGGTGCTGGGCGAGCACCAGCACGCCGGTGATGGCGAGCGGGGCGAACAGCAGGAAGGCGTACTGGGCGAGCGAGTCCTGCGGCAGCTTGGTGCGCACGACCAGCTCGTACCAGCCCCAGGTGCCGTTGCCGAAGGCGACCATGAACGAGGAGAGGCCGAACAGCAGCCAGGCCGGGCGGGCGTGGCCACCGACCGTGCAGCCGTACACCAGGCAGGACAGCGAGGCCGCGAGGGCCGCCGCGGCGAGTCCGAAGTCACCCATGAACACGGCGAGTTGGTGTGACCCCCAGCCGGCGGCGGCGCCCAGTGCGTAGGCCAGGCAGAGTCCGCCGAGGACCAGGCCGGGCAGGGTGCGGCTGTCCCGGAGCCGGCGCCGGGGGCCGCGTCCGACCGGCCCCGACGGCTCGGGCGCGGACGCGTCGGCGGGCGGTACGCCCGGTCGTCCGACCCCGGGCAGCACCGTATCGGTGGAGCTCACTCGGCCTCTCCCCCTCCGGCCCGGGGCCCGGCGCCCCGGCCACGGACCACCGGCCGCGCACCTCTCGGCCGTACGCGGTGGCCTGGCGCCCCGTCAGGACGGTGGCCCAGGGGGTGGGCGGCCTTCCGGCCGCCGCACCGCACCGATGCTCCCGTTCGGGACCCTACACCAATTCCGTCACTCAATGACACGCACACTCAACTTAGAGTAATGGCGACAGGGCAGGCAAAGGCACCCGATTCCGACCGATCGGCCCGGTTGGCGGCGGCGCGCGGGCAGGGGCTCACGCGGCGCGCACGGGAGCACGCGACGGCGCCCGCGCACGCGGACGGCACCGGCCACCGACCGTTCGGACACGGTCGGCGACCTGCGGGTTCACCGCCCCGAGGGAGCCAGGTCGTCGGGGAAGAGGCGCAGCCGGTGGGCCAGCGCCGCGGCCTCGCCGCGGCCGCCGACCTCCAACTTGCCCAGGATGTTGGACACGTGCACGCTTGCGGTCTTCGGAGAGATGTACAGCTCCTCGGCGATCTGCCGGTTGGTCCAGCCCCGCGCGAGCAACCGGAGCACGTCCCGCTCACGGGGGGTGAGCCCGAAGGAGTCCCCGACGGCCTGGGCCGGTACGCCGGCGGCGGCCGGGCGCTCGACCGGGGCCAGGGTCAGCCCGGCCCGCTCCGCCAGGGCGGTGACCTGCGCCCCGAGCGGCCGGTCCGCCCGGGCGGTCGCCAGTTCGCCCGCCTCGCGCAGCAGTTCGGTCGCGGCCTCGCGCCGCCCCGCCCGCACCTCCGCCTCGGCGCCCCGCAGCAGGGCGAGCGCCAGCGGGTACGGCAGGCCGGTCGGCCGCAGCTCGGCGACCGCATCCGCCCACTGCGCGGGGGTGTCCGCGGCCGCGGCCCGGGCCAGCTCGGCCTCCAGCAGCCGCGCCCAGCCGTGGTGCAGCGGCGAGTGGGGCCGCAGCTCGGCGGCGGCCGCGGCGATCGCGGCCAGTGCGGCGGGCCGCCCCGCGGCGGTCTCCGGCACGCCCAGGCTGTCCGCCTCCACCCCGGCGGCCTCCACCAGCAGCGGGTAGACGTCGGACTCGTACCCCAGCCGCCCGCCCTCCGCGAGCGCCGCCAGCAGTTCGGCCCGGGCGTCCAGCGGCCGCCCGTTGTACCCGGCGATCCGCACGGCCAGCCGGCTGATCGGCACGCTGTGCTGCGCCTGGCCGACCCGGTTGGCCGCCCGGGCCCGGGCCAGCATGGTCGCCGCGGTCGCGAGGTCCCCGCGCAGCACGGCGAGGTCGCCGCTCATCCGGTCCAGGAACTCGGCGTGGGAGCCGGGCAGGCCGATCAGCTCGCTGGCGGTGAGCAGCTCCTCGGCCTCCCGCACCCGCCCGAGGTCGGCGAGCGCCTCGACCAGGTTGCCGGTCAGGATGTTGCCGATGTTGCGCTGCAGCCCGTTGCCGTCCGCGAACTCCAGGCCCTCCCGGGCCAGTCGGACGGCCTCCTCGGCCCGGCCCAGTCCGCGCTGCATGCTGGCCAGGTTGTTGATGCCGCGCAGCAGGAGGTCGGGGATGCCGAGCGACCGGGCCCGCTCGACCGCGGCCGCCAACTCGGCCAGGCCGCCCTCGGCATCGCCCAGCAGGTCGTAGCGCAGGCTGCCGAGGGTCATCCGGGCGTGCACCTCGACCGAGTGGGCGCCGACCTGCTGGGCGATCCGGATCGCCCGCTCGGCCAGCTCCAGGTGCTCGAAGCGGGGCGCCCTGACCACCGCCACGCCGGCGGCCAGCGCGAACACCTCGGCCTGGGTCGCGGACGGCGGCAGGTGCTCCACCAGCCGGTGCGCGCGGGTGATCTCCTCGTCGTCCCCGGAGCGGCGCAGGTTGCCCAGCATCCGGGCCCGGTTGATCCGGAACCAGGCCGCGCGCACCGGGTGCTCCGCCTCGTCGACCAGCCGGATCCCGCGCTTGGCCAGGCTCAGGCCGCGCTCGCGGTCACCGCAGCGCCGGGCCGCGACCACCGCCTCGGCCAGCACGTCGACCAGCTGGATCCGGTCGCAGTCCGCGTCCGCCGGGCTGTGGTCGCAGGAGCCGGGCGGGTAGGTCTCGGCCCAGTCGTACGGGCGCAGGGTGTGCGCCAGCACCTCCTCGGAGACCAGATCCCACAGCTCCAACGCCCTTTCCAGCATGCCGAGTTGCTCGGCGAAGGCGTTACGGCGGCGGGCCGCCCGGGCGGCGTCCAGGGCGGTCGGCAGGGCCCGCGCCGGGTCGTGGGCGTGGTACCAGTAGTTCGCCAGCCGGGCGGGCAGCGCGTCCGCGGGCACGAGCTGCGGGGCGGCCTCCACGGCGAGTGCGAACTTGCGGTTGATCCGGTGCCGTTCGCCGGGCAGCAGGTCGTCCGAGACGGCCTCGCGGACCAGCGCGTGCCGGAACCGGTAGCCCTCGCCCTCGCTGTCCGGGCGCAGGATGTTGGCACCGACGGCCGCCCGCAGCGCCTCGATCAGCGCCTCCTCGTCATCGGCCAGGACGGCGGCCAGCAGGGCGTGTTCGACGTGCGAGCCGCCCTCGGCGGCGATCCGCACCACCCGCTGGGCCTCCTCGTCCAGCCCCTCGACCCGGACCAGCAGGATGTCCCGCAGCGAGTCGGTCAGCCCGGCGCCGCAGCCGTCCTCGAAGGCGGTGGCCAGCTCCTCGACGAAGAACGGGTTGCCCTCCGAGCGGCGCAGGATCCGGTCCACCAGCTGGCGGTCGGGGGCGCCGGTGCCGAGGATGCCGGCCAACTGGGCCGCGACCTCGCGGTGGCTGAACCGGGCCAGCTCCAGGCGCTGCACCGTGCGCAGCCGTTCCAGCTCGGCCAGGAAGGGGCGCAGCGGGTGGCGGCGGTGCAGGTCGTCGGTGCGGTAGGTGGCGACCAGCAGCACCCGGGAGCGGTGCAGGGTGCGCACCAGGAAGGCGAGCAGTTCGCGGGTGGAGCGGTCGGACCAGTGCAGGTCCTCGACGGCGAGCACGAGGGTACGCTCCGCGCCGAACCGTTCGAACAGTCGCGCAGTGTGCTCGAACAGTCGGGCCCGGCCGTACTCGTCGTTGGGTTCGCCGTCTCCCTCTCCGAACTCGGAGAGCAGCCGGGCGAGATGGCCCTCGCTGCCGGCCGCCGCCGCCTCGAACTCGGCCCCCAGCGAGCGGTGCAGCCGGCGCAGCGCGGCGGCCAGCGGTGCGTAGGGCAGGCCCTCGGCGCCGACCTCCAGACAGCTGCCGAGCGTGGTGACCGCTCCCCCGTCGGCGGCCCGCTGCAGGAACTCCTCCAGCAGCCGGGTCTTGCCGATGCCGGCCTCGCCGCCGATCAGCACGGCCTGCGGGCTGCCGGTGCCCGCCCGGCGCAGCGCGTCGGTCAGTTCGGTGATCTCGCTGCCGCGGCCGACGAAGACGGGACTGACCGATATCTGCTGCATGGAGGCGAGCATGCCATAGCCGGAGCCACTGGTGAGAGGGGTTATCTCGCGGGGCGAACGCCCGGAGGGGGAGGCGCTCACCCGCGGCGCCTCCCCCTCCGGAACTGCATCGGCACCGTCCTGGTGCCGGGTCATCAGCATTCCGGCTGACGCACGGGGCGCCGCTGGAAGCGGGCGGCCACCGGACGGCGGCGCAGACGGGCGACCTGCTTGGCCTCGCGGACCAGTCGCTCGTGCTCGGCGCGGGCTTCGAGCTCGTGGGCCTGCTGCTGGATGAGCTGGTACTCGATCACTTCGGGTTCCCCTTGTGGGTTTCACTGCGTTTCCCTGACATGTAAGAGCTTCCTCCCCCAGTGGGGGGTGCTGCATCGGGCGCGTGCCCCATCTTCCGAAGGCAGAGTGCCTTAGATCCGGCGCAGAAAAAGGTTTAAGGCCCCGCCTCACCTAGATACATAGGTGAGACGGGGCCTTAGGCCTTACTTAGAGGGCCTTAGATGCCTTAGACGCCTTAGGAAGGCGGGCTGGACAGCCTGGGCAGCCGCGGCTTCTCAGGTCACTCAGGCGCAGACGCCCGGCTTCTCCAGACTGCGCCTACTGTCCTTCCACGGCAAGCCGCTCCAGGATCAGGTCCTTGACCCGGGCCGCGTCCGCCTGGCCACGGGTGGCCTTCATGACCGCGCCGACCAGCGCGCCCACGGCCGCGACCTTGCCGTCGCGGATCTTGGCGGCGACCGCCTCGTTCTCGGCGATCGCCTGGTCGACGGCGGCGCCCAGCGCGGAGTCGTCGGAGACCACGGCCAGGCCGCGCTTCTCGACGACCTCGTCCGGCTCGCCCTCGCCGGCCAGCACGGCCTCGATGACCTGACGGGCCAGCTTGTCGTTCAGCTTGCCCTCGGCCACCAGCGCGGTCACCCGGGCGACCTGCGCCGGGGTGATCGGCTGCTCGCTCAGCTCGGTGCCGGTCTCGTTGGCGCGGCGGGCCAGCTCACCCATCCACCACTTGCGGGCCTGGTCGGCGGGGGCGCCGGCCGCGATGGTCTCCAGGATCGGCTCGACCGCACCGGCGTTGAGCACCGACTGCATGTCCTTGTCGGACAGGCCCCACTCGGCCTGCAGCCGGGCGCGACGCACCCGCGGCAGCTCCGGCAGCCCGGCCCGCAGCTCCTCGACCCACGCCCGGGCGGGGGCCACCGGCACCAGGTCCGGCTCGGGGAAGTAGCGGTAGTCCTCGGCGTTGTCCTTGATCCGGCCCGAGGTGGTGCTGCCGTCCTCCTCGTGGAAGTGACGGGTCTCCTGGACGATGGTGCCGCCGTCGGTCAGCACGGTGGCGTGCCGCTGGATCTCGAACCGGGCGGCCCGCTCCACGCTGCGCAGGGAGTTGACGTTCTTGGTCTCCGAGCGGGTGCCGAAGGTCTCGGTGCCGTTCGGGCGCAGCGACAGGTTGACGTCGCAGCGCATCTGGCCCTTGTCCATCCGGGCCTCGGAGACGCCCAGCGCCTTGATCAGCTCGCGCAGCTCGGCCACGTACGCCTTGGCGACCTCGGGGGCGCGCTCGCCCGCGCCGACGATCGGCTTGGTGACGATCTCGATCAGCGGGATGCCGGCCCGGTTGTAGTCGAGCAGCGAGTGGGTGGCCCCGTGGATGCGACCGGTGGCGCCGCCGACGTGGCTGGACTTGCCGGTGTCCTCCTCCATGTGGGCGCGCTCGATCTCCACACGGAAGGTCGAGCCGTCCTCCAGCTGCACGTCGAGGTAGCCGTTGAAGGCGATCGGCTCGTCGTACTGCGAGGTCTGGAAGTTCTTGGGCATGTCCGGGTAGAAGTAGTTCTTCCGCGCGAACCGGCACCACTCGGCGATCTCGCAGTTCAGCGCCAGGCCGATCTTGACGGCCGACTCCACGCCGACCGCGTTGACCACCGGGAGCGAACCCGGCAGGCCCAGGCAGGTCGGGCAGGTCTGGCTGTTCGGCTCGGCGCCCAGCTCGGTCGAGCAACCGCAGAACATCTTGGTCTTGGTACCCAGCTCGACGTGGACCTCAAGGCCCATCACCGGGTCGTACGACGCGAGAGCGTCCTCGTAGGAGACCAGGTTCATGACGCTCACAGCGTCCCTTCTCACTTGAAGCTTGGGAGGTACGGGCCCGGCCCCGCGGCGCGCGGGGCCGGGCCGGGGCGTCAGCCCAGCAGCACGTCGTCGGAGGCGAGCTGACGCAGCTCGCGCACCAGCAGCGCCGTGCCGGTGATCAGCGCGGCGGCGCCGACCAGGGCGTTGACCAGCTTGAGGGTGTCGCTCTCCTCGCGGGCCTTGCGGACGTCCTTGACCACGGAGATCGCACCGAACGCGCTGGTGCCGATGGACAGCCACAGGCCGGGCTTGCTGTGCTTCCACCCCTTGACTGAACTCGGGGCCTTGAGGGAGCTCTGGGCCTTGAGGGAGCTCTGGGCCTTGGCCTTCTCGATCTTGCTCACAGTGCCGGTACCTCCTCCAGCAGGGTGTGCCCCCACTTGTCGTTGAGTGCGGCCTCGACGGCACCGCCCACGCGGTACAGGCGGTCGTCCGCCATCGCGGGAGCGATGATCTGCAGGCCGACCGGGAGATTGTCCTCCGGCGCCAGGCCGACCGGCAGCGACATGGCCGCGTTGCCCGCCAGGTTGGACGGGATCGTGCACAGGTCGGCCAGGTACATCGCCATCGGGTCGTCGGCGCGCTCGCCGATCGGGAAGGCGGTGGTCGGCGTGGTCGGCGAGACCAGCACGTCCACACCGGCGAAGGCGGCGTCGAAGTCGCGCGAGATGAGCGTGCGCACCTTCTGGGCCGAGCCGTAGTAGGCGTCGTAGTAGCCGGAGGAGAGGGCGTAGGTGCCCAGGATGATGCGGCGCTTGACCTCGTCGCCGAAGCCGGCCTCGCGGGTCAGCGCGGTGACCTCCTCCGCCGAGCGCGAGCCGTCGTCGCCGACCCGCAGGCCGTAGCGCATGGCGTCGAACCGGGCCAGGTTGGAGGAGCACTCCGACGGCGCGATCAGGTAGTACGCCGGCAGCGCCAGGGTGAAGGACGGGCAGGACACCTCGACGACCTCGGCGCCCAGCTCGCGCAGCAGCTCCACCGACTCGTCGAAGCGCTGCATCACGCCGGCCTGGTAGCCCTCGCCGGCGAACTCCTTGACGACGCCGATCCGCATGCCGCGGACATCGCGCATCTTCGCGGCCGCGACCACGGCCGGGACGGGCGCGTCGATCGAGGTGGAGTCCAGCGGGTCGTGGCCGGCGATGGCCTCGTGCAGCAGGGCCGCGTCCAGCACCGTACGGGCGCAGGGACCGCCCTGGTCCAGGCTGCTGGAGAACGCGACCAGGCCGTAGCGGGACACCGAGCCGTAGGTCGGCTTGACGCCGACGGTGCCGGTGACGGCGCCGGGCTGGCGGATCGAACCGCCGGTGTCGGTGCCGATCGCCAGCGGGGCCTCGAAGGCGGCCAGCGCGGCGGCCGAACCGCCGCCGGAGCCGCCGGGGATGCGGGTGAGGTCCCACGGGTTGCCGGTCGGGCCGTAGGCCGAGTTCTCGGTGGAGGAGCCCATCGCGAACTCGTCCATGTTGGTCTTGCCGAGGATGACCACGCCGGCGTCCTTGAGACGGGTGGTCAGGGTGGCGTCGTAGGGCGGGATCCAGCCCTCGAGCATCTTGGACCCACAGGTGGTCGGGATGCCCTTGGTGGTGAAGACGTCCTTCAGCGCGAGCGGGACGCCGGCCAGCGGGCCCAGCTCCTCGCCCTTGGCGCGCTTGTCGTCGACGGCCTTGGCGGCGGCCAGCGCGCCCTCGGTGTCGACGTGCAGGAAGGCGTTGACCTTCTTGTCGACGGCCTCGATGCGGTCCAGGTGCGCCTGGGCGACCTCGACGGCGGAGACCTCACCCTTGGCGATGGCGCCCGCGGTCTCGGCCGCGGTGTACTTGATCAGCTCGGTCATCTCGGTCAGTCCTCCCCGAGGATCTGCGGCACACGGAAACGCTGCTCCTCGGCGGCGGGGGCGCCGGACAGCGCCTGCTCCGGGGTGAGCGACGGCCGCACCTCGTCCGCGCGCATGACGTTGGTCAGCGGCAGCGGGTGGGAGGTCGGCGGTACGTCCTGTCCGGCGACCTCGGAAACGCGGGCGACCGCGCCGATGATCACGTCGAGCTGCTCGGCGAAGTGGTCCAGCTCTTCGGGCTTCAGCTCAAGACGCGACAGCCGGGCGAGGTGGGCGACCTCCTCGCGCGTGATGCCAGGCATGCAGCGATCCTCAGGGTGAGTTCTGGTGAGACCCGGCGACGCCAGCGGCGGTGCCGGGCCCGGGCAGGAGCAGCCGGTTCGGCGCTCCGTCCTCGTGGTCTTTGGACCCCATCCTATGGGGCCCGGCCCGGCCACCGGCCAACGAGTGGACCCACGGCCCCGTTACCGCCCCGTCACCCCTGCGGCTACTGGGGCCGGGTGCGGGCCCAACCCTGCGCGCCCGGTGCCTGGAAGCCGATCTGCGCGGCGGGCAGCGCCTGGCCGCGCTGCCCGGCCTGGAGGGCGGGCGGCAGCACCGGCGGGAGGGTCGGCGGCAGCACGGGGGGCAGCGCGCCCGACCGGTCGACCGGCTTGACCGCGGCGGGCCGCTCGACCGGCTTGATGATCGACGGGAGCTGCGGCGGCGCGCCGAGGCGCTCCACCGTCGGGGCCCCGGTGGTGCGGTGCACCCGCAGCCAGGCGGTGGCCTGTTCGGCGGGCAGCGCGGCGGACACCAGCCAGCCCTGGACGGCGTCCACGCCCATGCAGTGCAGCCGCTCCCAGGTCTCGTCGTCCTCGACGCCCTCGGCGACCACGGTCAGGCCGAGCGAGTGGGCCAGCTCGACCGAGCAGCGGACCACCGCCGCGTCGTGGTCGTCGGCGACCATCCGGGAGACGAAGGAGCGGTCGATCTTGAGCTCGCCGACCGGCAGGCTGCGCAGCCGCACCAGCGAGGAGTGGCCGGTGCCGAAGTCGTCCAGGGACATCCCGACGCCGTAGCCGCGCAGCTCGGCCAGGGTGTCGGCGGCGCGCCGGGAGTCGTCCAGCAGCAGCCGCTCGGTGATCTCCAGCTGGAGCGCGTGGGCCGGCACCTGGTGGCGGACCAGGTGCCCGGCGACGCGCTGGGCGAAGCCGGGGTTGAGCACGTCGCGCGGCGAGACGTTGACCGCGACCTGCACCTGGAGGCCCTGGTCGCGCCAGTAGGCGAGCTGGCCGACCGCCGCCTCCAGCACGTAGTCGGTGAGCCGGGGCATCAGGCCGCTGGACTCGGCGAGCCCGACGAACTCGTCCGGGGAGACCTTGCCCTGGCCGGGCCGCTCCCAGCGCAGCAGCGCCTCCAGGCCGACCACCCGGCCGTCGAAGGCCACCTTCGGCTGGTAGTGCAGCTGCACCTCGCCGGTCTCCAGGGCCCGGCGCAGGTCCCCGAGCAGGCCGATCCGGTACGGGGTGTCGGCGTCCTGGGTCTCGTCGTACTGGGCGACCCCGCTGCACTCGCGCTGGGCGTGGCCCATCGCCACGTCGGCGCGGCGCAGCAGCGACTCGGCGTCCTGGGCGCCCTGCGGGTAGACGCAGACGCCGGCGCTGGCCTCCAGCACCAGCAGCAGCCCGTCCAGCCGGATCGGCGCGGCGAGTTCGGCGATCAGCGCCTTGGCGACCCGTTCCAGGCTGTCGGGGCAGTTGATGCCGGGGAGCAGGACGGCGAACTCGTCGCCGCCCATCCGGGCCACCATGGGGCGGCCGCGCCGGTAGTTCCGGGGCAGGCCGGCGAAGACGTCGTCGATGGACTCCCGGGTCTCGCTGCCGGCCGGGCCGCCGGAGCGCAGCGCCCGGTGGAGCCGGCGGGCGATGTGAACCAGCAACCGGTCACCGGCCGTATGACCAAGTGTGTCGTTGAGTGACCGGAAGCGGTCGAGGTCGAGCAGGATGAGACCGACGCTGTAGCCTTCCTCGCGCTCGACGATCGCCTCCTGGGCGGCCAGCAGCAGGGCCTGACGGTTGGGCAGATCCGTCAGGGGGTCGGTCAGCTGGTCGCGGGCCCGGTCCCGGGCGATCCGCCAGGCCGCCACCAGGACGGCCAGCGGCACCGCGAACAGCGGCAGCAGTTCGGGTTCGTACCGGTAGACCAGGACGGCCAGCGGGATGAGCGGCGCGGCTCCGGCCAGCAGCACGCCGAGCAGCAGGACCGCACCTGCCACCCCCTGCGGCGGGCGTGTGGGCGCGCCGCCGGTCGTACGATCCATAAGCCCTGTCCTCCGTCGGGCCCGCCCCGTCAGGCCGCCTTACGGTGAGGCACCGATCCGGTACCGACAGCTGCCGGGCATGGAGCGACCCCGAGGAGCACCGGCTCGGCCGATGCCCCCACCCCTGCTGACACTCTGTTGCGCTCCAGGGTATGCCGGGGTCCACCCGGTGGGCAGACTTTCGGACAACCGGAAACGCGCCACCGCGCCCGGGTGCCGCACAGTGACACAATGCCCGCTTTCACGGGACGGCACCCGGTGACGTTGCATCAGGACGATAACAACACGGATCCGGGTGCCGACCGCTCGGGTCCGCTCCCGATCAGCCCTCGGCGGGTACCGCGGCGGGCTCCTCGGGCGCCTCCGGCTCCGGAAGTCCCAGGTGGGCACGGGCGGCAGACGGTCCGTCGGAGAGCAGCACGGCGAAGCCCGCGTCGTCCAGGACGGGCAGGCCGAGCTGCACCGCCTTGTCGTACTTGGACCCGGGGTTGTCACCGGCGACCACAAAATCGGTCTTCTTCGAAACCGAACCGGTCACCTTCGCTCCGCGCGAGGTCAGCGCCTCCTTGGCGCCGTCCCGGGTGTGGCCGGCCAGCGTCCCGGTGACCACGACGGTCAGTCCCTCCAGCGGACGCTCCGCCTCCTCCTCGTCCGCGAACTCCTCGACGAAGCGGACGCCGGCGGCGCGCCACTTCTCCAGGATCTCCCGGTGCCACTCCTCCTCGAACCACTCCCGGATCGAGCGGGCGATGGTGGGGCCCACCCCCTCGACCGCCGCCAACTCCTCCTCGGTGGCCGAGAAGACCCGGTCCAGGTCCCGGAACTCCCGCGCCAGCTCCTGCGCCGCGACCGGCCCCACGTGCCGGATCGACAGGCCGTTGAGGAAGCGCCAGAGCGGACGGTCCTTGGCCCCCTCCAGGTTGTCCAGCAGGGTCTGCAGCGACTTCTTCGGCTCGCCCTTGGTGGTCGCGAAGAAGAAGACCTCCTTCTCCTTGCCCGTCCGGTCGTCCAGCTTGGGCATGCCGGTCTTCTGGTCGCGCACCAGCACCTTGATCGGCAGCAGCTGCTCCGCCGTCAGCCCGAAGACGTCGCCCTCGTTGCGCACCGGGGCCTCGGCCGGCTCCAGCGGCTGGGTCAGCGCGGTGGCCGCGACGTAGCCCAAGCCCTCGACGTCCAGGCACTGCCGCCCGCCGAGGAAGGCGATCCGCTCCCGGATCTGGGCCGGGCAGTACTGGGCGTTGGGGCAGCGCAGGTCGATGTCCCCCTCGGACATCGGGCGCAGCTCGGTGTCGCACTCCGGGCAGTGCGAGGGCATCACGAAAGCCTGCTCGGTGCCGTCCCGCAGGTCGTAGACCGGGCCGAGGATCTCCGGGATGACGTCACCGGCCTTGCGCAGCACGACGGTGTCGCCGAGCAGGACGTCCTTGGCCTTGACCACGTCCTGGTTGTGCAGCGTCGCGTACTGCACCATCGAGCCGGCCACCTTCACCGGCTCGGCCAGCACCGCGAACGGGGTGGCCCGGCCGGTGCGCCCGACCCCGACCCGGATCTCCGCCAGCTTGCCGGTGACCTCCTCCGGCGGGTACTTCCAGGCGATCGCCCAGCGCGGGGACTTGGAGGTGGCGCCGAGCCGGCCCTGGAGGGCGATCTCGTCCACCTTGACCACGACGCCGTCGATCTCGTGCTCGACCGAGTGCCGCTGCTCGCCGAAGTGCTTGATGAAGGCCCGGACCTCGGCGAGCGTGCCGACCACCTGGTTGTGCCGGGCGGTGGGCAGGCCCCAGTCGTGCAGCAGCCGGTAGGCGTGCGACTGGTTGTCGATGTCGAAGCCGACCCGGGCGCCGATGCCGTGCACCACCATGTGCAGCGGGCGGGAGGCGGTGACGTGCGGGTCCTTCTGGCGCAGTGAACCGGCCGCGGCGTTGCGGGGGTTCATGAACAGCCGGATCATCGCCCGGGGCCGCTTGCCCTCCTTGGCGCGCTCCTCGTTCTCCTGCCGGCGGCGCTCGTTCTCCTCCGCGAAGGAGGCGTTGAGCGCGTCGAACTCCTCGGTCGGGAAGTAGACCTCGCCGCGGATCTCCACCAGCTCGGGGATGTTCTCTCCCTTGAGCTGGTGCGGGATCTCCTTGATGGTGCGGACGTTGGCGGTGATGTCCTCGCCGACCCGGCCGTCGCCGCGGGTCGCCGCCTGCACCAACTGGCCGTTCTCGTAGGTGAGGTTGACGGCCAGGCCGTCCACCTTGAGCTCGCACAGGTAGTGGTACTCGATGCCGTGCAGCTCCGAGGCGACGCGCTCCGCCCAGGCGGCCAGCTCCTCGTCGTCCATCGCGTTGTCCAGGCTGAGCAGGCGCTCCCGGTGCTCGACCGCGGCGAACAGCCCGGTGGCGGCGCCGCCGACCCGCTGGCTGGGCGAGTCCGGGGTGACCAGGGCCGGGTGCTCGGCCTCGATCGCCTCCAGCTCGCGCATCAGCGCGTCGAACTCGGCGTCGCTGACGACCGGCGCGTCCTGCTCGTAGTACCGGGCGCGGTGGTCGGTGATCTCCGCCGCCAGCTCGGCGTGCCGCCTGCGCACCTCCGCCGGGATGTCCTCCCAGCCCTCGACAGCCGTCACCGCAAGCCCTCCTACGTTCTCATTCGGGGTTGTCCACCAGGCTCTGCGCCGCCCGCGCCGCGAGCGACAGCGCCTTGCGCGCGTACGCCGGGGAGGCCCCGGCGAGCCCGCAGGTCGGCGTCACCAGCACGCGACGGCCCAGCAGCTCCGGGGCGAACCCGAGCCTGCGCCACAACGTCCTGACCCCCTGGACACTACCGGCCGGGTCGGACACCGCCTGGTCAGTGGCGGGGACGACACCGGCGAGGATCGCCGTGCCGCCCTCCACCGCCTCGCCCAGGTCGTCGTCCTGGCGCTCGGTGAGGAGGGAGAAGTCCAGCGAGATCCCGGCGACACCGGCCCGGCGCAGCAGCGGGACCGGGACGTCCGGCGCGCAGGAGTGCACGACCACGGGAGCGTCCAGGCTCTTGATCACCTCCCGCAGCACCTCCTCGGCGACCTGCCGGTCCACCGAGCGCAGCCGCTGGAAGCCGCTGGCCGTCTTCACCGACCCGGCCAGCACGGCGGGCAGCGAGGGCTCGTCCAGCTGGAGCACCACCTCGGCGCCCGGCACCCGCTTGCGGACCTCGGCCAGGTGCCGGCGCAGACCCTCGGTGAGCGAGCCGGCGATGTCCCGGCAGGCGCCGGGATCGGCGAGCGCCTTCTCGCCGTGCTTGAGCTCGATGTTGGCCGCCAGCGTCCACGGGCCGACGGCCTGGAGCTTGAGCGCGCCCCAGTACCCCTGGGTGAACTCCTCCAGGGCGTCCAGGTCCTCGCCGAGCCAGGAGTGGGCGCGGCGGGTGTCCCGGCCGGGGCGGTCGGCGAACCGCCAGCCGCTGGGCTCGGTCTGCGCGAAGAGTTCGACCAGCAGGCCGGCGCCGCGGCCGATCATGTCGGCGCCCGGGCCGCGGGCGGGCAGCTCGGGCAGGAACGGCAGCTGCTCCAGCGCCCCGGTGGAGGTCTTGGCGGCCTCCCGGGCGTCGGTGCCGGGCAGCGAGCCGACGCCGGTGGCGGCGCCGCGCAGGTCGGGGAAAGGGTGTCCGGTGCTCACCCGTCCGAGCCTAGTGCGCGGCGCCGCGTGCGTTCGCCGGTGTCCTGGTCGGCGCCGGCGGTCAGCGGCCGGGGCGGACGGTGAGGTCGGTGATCTCGGCGTCCCGGGAGGCGTCCAGGGCGGCGAGGACGGCCTTGGCGACGGACTCCGGGTCGATCCAGCGCCCGGCGTCGTACTCCTTGCCCTCCTGCTGGTGCACCTTGGCCTGCATCGCCGTGGCGGTGCGGCCCGGGTAGACCGAGGTGACCCGGACGCCGTTCGCGTGCTCCTCCTGGCGCAGCGCGTCGGCGAGCGCCTTCAGACCGTGCTTGCTGGCCGCGTACGCCGACCACTCGGCGTGGGCGGTCAGGCCGGCGCCCGAGTTGACGAACACCACGTGGCCCTTGGCCAGGCGCAGCGAGGGCAGCAGCAGCCGGGTCAGCTCGGCGGGGGCGACCAGGTTGACGTTCAGGGTGTCCTGCCAGGCCTTCACCGGCAGGTCGCCCACGGTGCCCAGCTCCACCATGCCGGCCACGTGCAGGACGGAGTCCAGCTCGACGGGCAGCGCCTGGTGCCCGAAGGCCCAGGAGAGCTTGCCGGGGTCGGCGAGGTCGCCGACCAGGGTGCGGGCGCCGGGGAAGCGGTCCCGCAGCTCGGCGGCCCGCCGGGCGTCCCGGGCGAGCAGCCAGAGCTCGTCCCCGCGCTCGGCGAGCTTCCCGGCCAGGACGGCGCCGATGCCGGAGCCGGCGCCGGTGATCAGATGTGCAGCCATGGGCCCGATCCTCTCAGGCCTTGAGCAGCTCGAACACCTCGGCGGGCGTGTCCGCGAAGGTGACCAGCTCGGCGAGCGGCTTCGGCAGGAAGCCCTCGGCGTCCATCCGCTCCAGCTGGGTGCGCAGGCCCGCGTAGAAGCCCTCGGTGTCCAGCAGGACGACCGGCTTGTCGAAGATCCCGTGCTTCTTGAGCTCCAGCACCTCGGTGACCTCGTCCATGGTCCCCAACCCGCCGACCAGCACCACGATGGCGTCCGCACGGGCGGCCAACTCCCGCTTGCGCTCGGCGAGATCGGCGGTCATGACGAGCTCGTCGGCGCCGACGTACCCCTTGTGCTTCAGCATCTCGACCAGCACGCCGACCAGTCGGCCGCCCGCCGCCTTCACCTCGTCGGCCAGCAGCCCCATCAGTCCGGCGTTCGAGCCGCCCCAGACCAGGGTGTGGCCGCCCTCCCCCAGGAGCCGGGCGAACTCGGCGGCGGGGGCGGAGTAGCGGTCGTCGAGCGAGTACGCGGAGCAGAAGACACAGATGTTCATAGTGCCGTCTGGTCTATCACGCCCGGCCGCCCCCGCTCACCGGCATTACGAGCGGAGCCCCCGCCACTGCCGCCTTCCTCCTCCTGCTGTCTCCCGCCCGGATCACAGCAGCCGTCGGCCGTCGTGGGTCCGGACGGTCGGTGCCAGGTCGACCCGAAGCGCATCCAGGAGGCGCACGGCGTAGACCTCCGCCATTCGATCGGAGACCTCGGTCGGCGTGAGCCAGTCGACTTCGACCGACTCGTCCGAGAGTCGCTCCGCCCCGCTCTCCGGCCGACAGCGGAAGACCAGGGCAACGATCCCCCGACTCACGTTCTTGTAGACGCCGGTCAGCCGCTCCACGCCGACCTTGATCCCGGTCTCCTCGTAGACCTCGCGGCGCACGCCGTCCTCAACCGACTCGGTCAACTCCAACACCCCGCCCGGCGGCTCCCAGGTCCCGTTGTCAGCCCGCCGGATCGCCAGCACCCTGCCGTCCTCACGTACCACCGCCCCGGCGACGGACACCGAGTGGAGCGGCGTTGCCTGGGGGTTCATGCTCGCGCCGCCGGGCGAAGCAGGTCGAGGATCATCACGTCATGCCGAGCCGCGCCCTCCCATGGAATCGCCGATCCGACGTGCCGGTAGCCCCACGCGCGGTAGGTCGCCTGGGCCGCAGTCGCCTCCGGTCGGCTGTTCAGCATCACCCGGGCGTTGTCCAAACCTTCGATGAGGACGCGATGCAAGCGAGTGGCGATGCCTTGGCGACGCCACTCGGGCCGGACTGCCAACTCGAAGAGGCCGAACGTCCGAGCACCGTCTTCACGACTGAGGCCCTCAGGCACGGGGTCGATCAAGGTTCTCCACCACCCCGTGTAGGCCGACAGCGGATAGCCGTACGCCATCCCCACTGCGGTGTCGTCATCGAAGGCAACGGCCGCCCGAAAGCCGCGTCGACGCACCTGGGAGCGGAACCGCCTGAACGCCCGCTCCACATCGACCGGGCCCTCGTCGTACGGAGGCTCCGCGAATGCCTCGGCGAACACCTGCTTCAACTCGTTCTCCAGCTTCGCAGTGTGCTCACCATCGAGAAGCTGAACCGTAACCGTCACGCCACCCTCTACTTCCGGGCCAAAACCCCGAGCGTTCGAAGTTCCTCGACACAGTGTCGTGCCATCACCGCATCCACACTGGCGGCCAGAGAGGCCACCGTACGCAGCCGATCGGCGAGTCGGGTCGAGGCCATGCCCATCGCCGCACTGGCGCTGGCCACCACCTCCGCGCAGGCCTCTTCGACCTCGCCCGCTCTCATCAGCACCTCGGCCAGCCGCGCCCGGTACAGCGCCGCGTTTCGGCTGTAGGTCGGACCGAGCTGCCCGAGGGCGGATCGGAGGAACGGAATCGCATGCGCAAGTTGCCCAGTCTCCACGTGCCACGCAGCAGTCGCATAGTCCACCTCAACCTGACCGGCGAACGCCGTCCACGGAGGCGCGTCGGCGTCTTTGTCCGATCGGTCCTGCCATACCAGCGCCTGAGACAGGGCCCGCCGGGCACCCGCGTGATCACCAGCAGCCGAGAGAGCCCGGGCCTGCCGCAGGGCGACCACTGATTTCACCTTCGGTCCACCCTGAGCCTGTGCGATCTCCCCGGAGGCGGCCGCTGCGGCGACCGCCTCCCATGGTCGCTTCTGCTCAACGGCGAGCAGGGACAAACTGTCAAGCGCCCGAACCTCCAACAGCGGATCACCGACCAAACGGGCCGAGGTCAGTGCCTCAGTGCACGATGCGCGGGCCGCTGCCGGCCTCCCCGCATCGAACTCGATCCATCCAAGGTGGGAGTGGAGCGTACCGACCAGCAGTTGAAGGTCGCGTCCGACGGGGGCGAGATAAACCCCTCCGGTCACGGCCTTCTCGATGCTGTGAAGCACACGCGTGGCGGCCTGCCGGGCGACTCGGCCACCTTGTGAGTGATCAATGGTGTACAGCTCAGAGACCTTCGACCTGAACGCCTGGATATCGGTCGCACCAATTCGCCGTCCCGTCCTCCCGGAGGGCAAAACGGACGCCCCCAGAAGCGCTCCGACATCGACAACAAACTGCCGACGCAGCACCTCGCCCTCCTGACACCGACCCTCTGACGTGCTGACGGTCCGCTCCGACGGAACCGTGAACCCGAGCTCAGCCAGTGGGACGCCCAACAATGCTTCCAGAACAGCCTGTTGACCAGGGTGCGGCAACGGCGGACCGGGGGACTCCCACCGCCTGAGATGTCGAACACTCACCGCAGCGCGGACACCCATACGTTGTGCCATGTCCAGGAACGCGGCAACAAACGTTTCCTGCGTGTATCCGGCAGCCTTTCGCAGCTCCGCCAGTGATCGCGCCACCACAGACCCCCCAGCAGTCGTACCTACTCCTCCGCCGGACATACCCGACGCACCGAAAGGTCCGGTGAAACGTCCGGTCACGCAAGCCCCGTTCACCACCACGGGGCTGTGAACTAGGAATACCTCGCTGGCAGATCAGGCACCAGGGAGCAACCCACCGGACCACCCGAGGGAGTGACCTCGATGTCTCCACCCACCGCACTGTTTGCCCGGCCAGCCGGCGAAAGGGAGCAGCCGCAGCCGACAACGGTCCGCCTGCCGTACCGGCCGGAGTCAGTGGCGACCGCGCGTCACTTCGTCGCAGCCAAGCTGCGGGAGTGGGGGCTGGGCGATCTTCTGGACGACGCCCTGGTGATCGTCAGTGAGCTGGCCACAAACGCGGTGAAGACCGGGTGCCAGACGCGCATGGTCGTCGCCGTGCGCCGTCCGAGCGGACAGGTCGTCCGCATCCTCGTCGGGGACGGCTGTCGTGCCATGCCGACGATGGTCGGGGCCGGAACCGATCAGACGTCCGGGCGGGGACTCGCGATGGTCCACCTGCTCACGCGCGGCCGCTGGGGTGTCACCCCTCTCCCGCTCGGGAAGATCGTTCACGCCGATCTCCTGGTCGCCGACTCGACCGACCGGTGAGCTGTTCCGCGTCCGACGAGAGCGAGGACGCACCGCTGCCGAGTCCCGATCCCGTTCAGGTCTGGACCGCCTACGGAGTGTCGGCAGCAGGCGTGCTGCATGTCATCGCTGCGGCCCTGGTGCTGATCAACCGCAGCCACTGAACCCCCGCCCGCGCCGCCGGGTCGGCGGCGCGGGCGGGAAAAGCACCGCACCCGCGACCGACCGAGAGGAGCACCGCCATGTCTACCCCCGGGCCGGAGCCGCCCCGGCCGCCGGACTGATAGAGGCACACCGACCACCAACGATCAACCGAACTGGAGGAGTTATGGGCTGGGGAACGGACAAGCCGAGCGGTGGCAAGCACGGGGGCAAGAAGGACCCGGGTACGAGCAAGCCGTCGCCGGACGGATCGCGGCCGGCGCCCGATCCGAAGCACAAGAAGGGTGAAGGCGAGAAGTGACGGAACCCGTGCATCGACCGGAGCAGGCCGCCGTTCGCGGCCTGCTCCGGGCCGTCGGTGAGGCGCTTGACAGCCCCGTCCCGCGCGAATGGAAGGAAGCGGTCAAAGCGGTTCCCCGGCATCGTTTTCTGCCGGAGCGGATCTGGCTGGAGGACGGCAACGGCGGCTACGAGCCTTGCGACCTCCAGGGCGACGGCGGACGCTGGTTCGAAGCGGCGTACTCGGACGTGCCGATCGTGACGCAGGTCAACGATGGTGAGGAGCCGATTGACGCGGCTGATGCCTGGCCGTCCTCATCGGCGTCGGCGCCCTCGATCGTCGTCAGGATGCTGCGTGACCTCGACGTCCGGCCGGGGATGAATGTGCTGGAGGTGGGCACCGGGACCGGCTGGAACGCGGCGCTCTTGGCGCACCGCCTCGGCGCCGGGCAGGTGGCCTCGGTCGAGATCGACGCCGAGGTTGCCCGTCAGGCGTGGGCCTCGCTCAACGCGGCGGGGCTGAACGTGAGCGTGATCTGCGGGGACGGTGCTCGCGGCTGGCCCCGCCGCCAGCCGTACGACCGGATCGTGTCGACCTGCTCGGTTCGGCGGGTGCCGTGGTCGTGGATCGAGCAGACGAAGCCCGGCGGAATCATCCTCACGCCATGGGACAGCCCGATGCTCTGCTGGGGGCTGCTCAAGCTCACCGTCGAACGCGACCGCGCGCAGGGGTGGTTCGGCCCGCACTCCGCGTTCATGCTGATGCGCAACCAGCGGCGGGACCTCCGCATCTTCCGGGATGTCGTGCGCGACGAGCACGTTCCGGAGGAGTCCGGGACGTCGCTGCCACCCTCGCGGATCGCGGGAGACCAGTGGGAGGCCCGGTTCGCACTCGGGCTCAGGCTGGGCGATGTGTGGACCGCCTGGGAGGACGACGAGGAGCGCCTCTGGATCGCGACGACGGACGCCCTTTCCTGGGCGGCCGTCGATCGCGATGACGAGCACTACACCGTCTGGCAGTACGGCCCACGTCGCCTCTGGGACGAGGTGGAGACCGCCTACCGGTGGTGGGAGACCCAAGGCAGCCCAGGACCGGAGCGGTTCGGCCTCACCGTCACCCCGGAGGGCCAGTGTGCCTGGCTGGACTCCCCGGACAACCCTGTTCCGCAGCGCTGAACGGGCCCGGCCGTCCGCACCGCGCGGCCGGGCCCCGGATCCGGTCACGGGCGCTGGAACTGCACCTCCGGGTTCGCGGCCGACGGACCGTCCAGGAGGGGCTGGTGGACTCCCTTCAGAGTCTGGTCGAAGAAGGCCCCGACGTACTCCCGGGTCAGCTGCATCCCGCGCTGGGGCGAGGTGGTCGTCCCGGGAGGGGACGGCAGGCCGGCTGCGGCGGCCAGGACCGGGACGTCCGTGAAGCTGGAGTGGTTGTCGCCCGCGACGGCCAGCCAGGGCTTGTAGCCGCACCAGCCGGCCCAGGTCTCGCCCCAGGACTTGTCCTCGCCGCCGGCGGTGTGGTCGCTCTGCTTCCCGAGCAGGAGGAACGAGCGTCCCTCCAGCTTGTCGGTCGGAACCGGCGGGTAGAACGTTCCGTCCATGTTCACCCCGGCCAGGATCCGCCGATCCTCGGCCATCGCGTTCAGCGCCGACGCGCCGCCGATGGAGTGCCCGGCCATGCCGATGCGGTCGCGGTCGATCAGGTGGGACAGCCGCCACGCCGGGTGGCGCCCGGTCAGCTGGTCCAGGACGAAGGACACGTCCTGCGCCCGGCTGTCCGGGAGCGAGTCCGGCGCTCCGCTGTCGCACAGCGCGCAGCCCGGGGTGCTGCCGTCGGCGAGCGTCTCGCCGGAGTCCTCGTAGGTGTGGCCGACCAGGGCGACGACGTAGCCGCGGCCGGCCAGGTCGGTCGCCAGGCCGGTCAGCGTGGCGCGGGGGTTCTCGAAGCCGGGCGAGAGCACCACCAGCGGGAACTTCCCGCCGGCGGCCTTCGCCCCGGTGTAGGCGTGGGTGTCGACGCCCACGACGTCCTGCGGCCGAAGCCCGGTCCCGGCCGGGACCCTGGTCGCCACGAAGCCCTGCGCCTCGCCGAGGGTCATGTACGGAGCGGGCTCCCCGGTGCCCTGCCGGGCCGGGTAGAACATCGACACCGCGAGCTGCCGCGGGCCGGCCGAGGGCACCCACGGGTCGGTGCGGCTCCGGTCGGTCAGGTGCAGCACCTCCTCCCCGGCCGCGTACCGCCCGGTCGGGGCGGGCAGCTCGGCGTGGAAGGCGGCGGGGGCCGAGGCGGGGGGCGCGGCGGGCGCGGCCAGGGCGGCACCGGCCAGCGGGAGCGGAAGGGCGAACACCAGGGCGGCGACGGCCGCGACACGACGGATTCGGTTCATGCCCCTGACGGTAGGTCCGGGCCCCGAACCCCCGAATCAGCCCGCCGAATGCCCTCTCCGGCCCCCCGTCATCCGCCCGGTCCAGCCCCGTCATCCCTCCGGATGACACCCGCCATGGCCCTCTCAGTCCCGCACCGCGGGCATTCGGTGATGGTGGACGGCCTCAGGTGTGCTCGACCAACGGCCTGGTCACCGGGACCACCGTGAGGAGCCCGTCGAGCCCCTTGAAGTCGTCCGGATTGGTGGTGAACAGAGGCAGGTCCTCGGCGATCGCGATCGCCGCGATCATCAGGTCGGCCACCCGGCGCCTCGGCTTGCGCCCTGAGCCGACAACTGCCGCACAGACCCGCCCGTAGATCCGGGCCGCCTCGGCGTCGAAGGGAATGGGGGTCGAACTCGTTCTCGGCCCGCTGGAGCACATCGAGGCGCCGGGCCCGTTCGGCGTGCTCGTCGTAGTCGTTCTGTTCCTCGTTCCGCCGGACCTCGTGCGGTCCGGCGGACAGTTCGGCGAGAATGATCGCGCTGATGGCCATCTCGGCCGGAAGCTCGGCGGGGTCCACTCACTTGCGCAAGATCATGATGTTGGTGTCGAGGAGACCCTGCTCGTGGTCAGCGGCCATAGGGGTCGTCCGCCCGCTGCTCGGCCGTGGCCTCCTGGTCAGCACGGAAGGCGTCCAGGGAGAGGTCCGGAGCGCTTCGCGACATGGCGGCGAACTCGGCCCGGGACACGAACCGTCGACGGCGCCGGAGCGGGATCAGCTCCCCGATCCGGTGCCCGTCCCTGGTCACGGTGAAGGACTGGCCGGCCTGGACGGCGTCCATGATCTCCTCGGGCCTGCTGCGCAGGTCCCGTTGGCTGATCTCGGGTTGCACTGACATGCCTCCAGCGTAGGGGCCGGCATGTCGGTGCGGCACACCGTTCGAACCGATCCGGTCAGCTCCCGACGACGCCGACGGCCGGGCGTTCGGTGGTGGCGATGGTGGCGGAGCCGATGACGCGGGTGCCGTCGTAGAGGACGACGGCCTGGCCGGGGGCGATGCCGCGGGCCGGGGTGTCGAGGCGGACGTGGAGGGTGTCGTCGGCCATGGCGGCGGTGACGGGCACCTCCTCGCCGTGGGCGCGGAGCTGGGCGGTGTAGCGGCCCTCGACGAGGGGTTCGGTGCCGCACCAGCGGGGGCGGATGGCGGTCAGGGCGGTGACGTCCAGGCCCTCGACCGGGCCGACGGTGACGGTGTTGTTCACCGGCGAGATGTCGAGCACGTAGCGCGGCTTGCCGTCGGCGGCCGGGCGGCCGATCCGCAGGCCCTTGCGCTGGCCGATGGTGAAGCCGTAGGCGCCGTCGTGCTCGCCGAGCTTGGTGCCGTCCACGTCGAGGATGTCGCCGGTGGCGGTGCCGAGGTGCTGCGCCAGGAAGCCCTGGGTGTCGCCGTCGGCGATGAAGCAGATGTCGTGGCTGTCGGGCTTCTTGGCGACGGCCAGTCCGCGCCGCTCGGCCTCGGCCCGGATGGCGTCCTTGGTGGTGTCGCCGAGCGGGAAGAGCGAGTGGGCGAGCTGGTCGGCGTCGAGCACGCCGAGGACGTAGGACTGGTCCTTGGCCGCGTCGACGGCACGGTGCAGCTCGCGCTCCCCCGAGGGCAGGTCGACGATGCGGGCGTAGTGGCCGGTGCAGACGGCGTCGAAGCCGAGCGCGATCGCCTTGTCCAGCAGCGCGGCGAACTTGATCTTCTCGTTGCAGCGCAGGCAGGGGTTCGGGGTCCGCCCGGCCGCGTACTCGGCGACGAAGTCGTCGATCACGTCCTCGCGGAAGCGCTCGGCGAGGTCCCAGACGTAGAAGGGGATGCCGATCACGTCGGCGGCGCGCCAGGCGTCCCGGGAGTCCTCGATGGTGCAGCAGCCGCGCGCGCCGGTCCGGAAGGACTGCGGATTGGCGGACAGGGCCAGGTGCACGCCGGTCACCTCGTGCCCAGCTTCGACGGCACGGGCGGCGGCGACGGCGGAGTCGACCCCGCCGGACATCGCCGCGAGCACGCGCAGGCGGCCGGTGGACGGAGTGGTCGGGGCACCAGGGAAGTCAGTCATGGTGAGTACAAGCGTACGGGGCCGCCGGACATGCCCCGGGACGCTACCGGCGTACCGAGGCCAGGCCGGCGTTGCGGGCCCGCTGCACCGCCGGGCCGATGGCCGCCACCAGCGCCGTGACGTCCTCGCGGACCGAGGTGTGCCCGAGCGAGAACCGCAGCGAGGCGCGGGCCAGCAGCGGGTCGACGCCCATCGCGAGCAGCACGTGGCTGGGCTGCGGCACCCCGGCCGAGCAGGCCGAGCCGGTGGAGCACTCGATGCCCTGGGCGTCCAGCAGCATCAGCAGGGCGTCGCCCTCGCAGCCGGGGAAGGAGAAGTGGGCGTTGGCGGGCAGCCGGCCCTCCCCCGCCGGGTCGCCGTTGAGCACCGCGTCCGGGACGGCCGCGGCCACCCCGGCCACCAGTTCGTCGCGCAGCGCGCCGAGCGTCACCGCGTGCTCCGCCTGCCGGTCGACGGCCAGCGCGGCGGCGGCCGCGAAGCCGGCGGCGGCGGGGGCGTCCAGGGTGCCGGAGCGCACGTCGCGCTCCTGGCCGCCGCCGTGCAGCAGCGGGACGGGCGCGGCGCCGCGGGAGAGCAGCAGCGCGCCGATGCCGAACGGCCCGCCGATCTTGTGCCCGGTGACGGTGAGTGCGGTGAGGCCCGAGTCGGCGAAGGAGACCGGGACCTGACCGAGCGCCTGCACCGCGTCGGCGTGCATCGGGATTCCGAACTCGGCTGCCACGGCGGCGAGTTCGCGCACCGGCTGGACGGTGCCGACCTCGTTGTTGGCCCACATCACGGTGACCAGGGCGACGGAGCCGGGGTCGCGCTCGATCGAGGCGCGCAGCGTCTCGGGGTGCACCCGGCCCAGTTCGTCCACCGGGAGGTACTCGACCGTCGCCCCCTCGTGCTCGGAGAGCCAGTGCACCGCGTCCAGCACCGCGTGGTGCTCGACCGGGCTGCACAGCACCCGGACGCGGGCCGGATCGGCGTCCCGGCGGGCCCAGTAGAGGCCCTTGACCGCCAGGTTGTCCGACTCGGTGCCGCCGCCGGTGAGCACGATCTCGCTCGGGCGGGCGCCGAGGGATTCGGCCAGCGACTCGCGGGACTCCTCGACCACCCGGCGGGCCCGGCGGCCGGCCGCGTGCAGGGACGAGGCGTTGCCGACCACCCCCAGGTGCGCCGTCATCGCGGCGATCGCCTCGGGCAGCATCGGCGTGGTCGCCGCATGGTCCAGGTATGGCATAACCATCCGATTGTAGAGGGCATGCCCCGGGGCCCCACCAGGTGCTGTCCGGGGTGCGCACCGATCAAGCCACCGGCCGCGGCCTCCGGGCGGCGGCGTCCGGCACTGGTTTGTACCACTGCGCCGCCCAGCGGTTAGCCTGACGACCACTTCTCCATCGGGTTCCAGCGTTCCAGGGGGCGTCATGTCGCAGTCGGTCGACCGCGCGCTGACGCTGCTCGGCTCGCTCGGCGACGGGCCGCTCTCGCTGGAGCAGGCCGCGAGCAGCCTCGGGGTGCACAAGTCCACCGCGCTGCGGCTGCTGCGCACCCTGGAGGAGCACGGGTTCGTCCGGCGCCAGCCCGACCTGCGCTACCGGATCGGCGGGCGGGTGCTGTCGCTGGCCCACCGGGCGCTGGAGGACTTCGACGTCCGGCAGGTCGCCGCGCCCTACCTGGCCGCGCTCAACGCCCGCTGCGGCTACACCGTGCAGCTGGCCGTGCTGCACGACGGCGAGGTGCTCTACCTGGACGAGGTGGCCGCGCCGTCGGCCGCCCGGCCGACGCGGATCGGGCGGCGCGCCCCGGTGACCGGGACGGCCGTCGGGCGGGTGCTGCTCGCCGGGCTGCCGGAGGACGGCGTGCGCGAGGAGGAGCTGCCGGCCGAGCTGGCGGCGGTGCGCCGCCGGGGCTGGGCGGCCGAGTCGGCCGAGCACCGGGAGCCGGTGACCTGCGTGGCCGCGCCGGTCGCGGGCAGCGGCGGGCGGACGGTCGCGGCCTGCGCGCTGAGCGCCCCGGCCGGCCAGGTGCCGGCCGCCGAGCTGGCCCGGATGCTGCCGGAGCTGCTCTGCACGGCCGAGGCGATCTCGCTCGCCTGCGGCGGCTCGCCTACTCCTCGCTGGTGCGAGAACCGTTGCGGTGCCAGGCCCGCGGGGCACGCCAGCCGTACTTCAGGGCGAGCATCCGCAGTCCGAAGGCGGTGAGCGCGGCGGCCGTCCCGGTGGCGCCGGTGAGCCGGTCGGCACCGATCAGCACGGCCACCAGGGCGGCGCCGACCAGGGCCGGGACGGCGTAGATCTCGCGGTCCCAGCGCAGCAGCGAGGGGATCTCCCCGGCCAGCACGTCGCGGATCACCCCGCCGCCGGCCGCGGTCACCATGCCGAGCGCGACGGCGGCGACCGCGCCGAGCCCGTAGTCGTGCGCCTTGGCGGTGCCGGTGACGCAGAACAGGCCGAGGCCGAGGGCGTCCAGGGTCTGCACCGCCCGGTTGATCCGCTCGACCTCGGGGTGCAGGAAGAACACCACCAGGCCGGCGGCGAGCGGGGTGAGGAAGTAGCCGAGGTTGGTGAAGGCGGCCACCGGGGTCGCGCCGATCACCAGGTCGCGCATCACCCCGCCGCCGAGGGCCGTGACCTCGGCCAGCACACAGATCCCGAAGATGTCCATGTTCTTGCGGACGGCGAGCAGCGCCCCGGAGAGCGCGAAGACGAAGATGCCGACGAGGTCCAGCGACTGCTGCACGTCGGAGGGGAAGATCTGCGAGGTCACGGGAACAACTATGACCTGCGCGGAACCCTCCCCTCCGCTACGGGCTCAGTCAGCGGCATTCTCCGGGCCGTGCCCCATCGGTCGCCGCGCTCCGCTCCAGGCCGTGCCTCATCGTTCCCCTCGCCCTGCCCGGGACTGTGCCTAATCGTTCCCCTCGCCCTGCCCGGGACTGTGCCTAATCGTTCCCCTCGCCCTGCCCGGGACTGTGCTCAATCGTTCCCCTCGCTCTGCTCGGGGAAGTGGCAGGCCACCTGGTGCCCGGTCTTCAGCACCGCCAGCGGCGGCTCCTGGCTCGCGCACACGTCCTGCGCCTTCCAGCAGCGGGTCCGGAACCGGCAGCCGCTGGGCGGGTTGATCGGCGAGGGCACGTCGCCCTTGAGCAGGATCCGCTCGCGTCCGCCCTGCTGGCGCCGGCGCGGGTCGGGCACCGGGACGGCCGACATCAGGGCGTTGGTGTAGGGGTGCATCGGGCTGCGGTAGAGCGAGTCGCGGTCGGCGATCTCGACGATCTTGCCCAGGTACATCACCGCCACCCGGTCGGAGACGTGCCGGACCACCGAGAGGTCGTGCGCGATGATCAGGTAGGTCAGGCCGAGCTCCTGCTGGAGGTCGTCCAGCAGGTTGACCACCTGCGCCTGGATCGACACGTCCAGGGCCGAGACCGGCTCGTCCGCGATGATCATCTTCGGCTTGAGCGCGAGCGCCCGGGCGATGCCGATGCGCTGGCGCTGGCCGCCGGAGAACTCGTGCGGGTAGCGGTTGTAGTGCTCGGGGCTGAGCCCGCACAGCTCCAGCAGGTCCTGGACGGCCTTCTTGACGCCGCCCTCGGGCTGGACGCCCTGCAGCTTGAACGGCGCACTGACGATGGTGCCGACGGTGTGCCGGGGGTTCAGCGAGGAGTACGGGTCCTGGAAGATCATCTGGATGTCGCGGCGCAGCGGCCGCATCGCCCCGGCGCCCAGGTGGCTGATGTCGGTGCCCTCGAACTCGATGGTCCCGCCGGTGGGTTCGTCGAGCCGGGTGACCAGCCGCCCCATGGTGGACTTGCCGCAGCCGGACTCGCCGACGACGCCGAGCGTCTCACCGGCGTTGACGGTGAAGTCGATGCCGTCGACCGCCCGCACCGCGCCGGTCTGGCGCCGCAGCAGTCCGCCGCGGATCGGGAAGTGCCGGGTCAGGCCGGTCACCTTCAGCAGCGGCTCGCGGGCGGGGGCGGGTGCCGGAGAGGCCTCAACCCCCCGGGAGAGGGGTGCAGCTCCCTGAGTGTCCGTCATCGGTGGTCTCCAGAAAGGTGGTACGAGGCCGGGCTCACAGCCGGGGCGCGATCTCTTCGGCGAAGATGCGGTGCCGCTCGTCGGCCGCCAGGTGGCAGGCCGCGAAGTGTCCGGACGCGGCCTCGGCCAGCACCGGGACCTCGCTCGCGGAGCGCCCGCCGGTCAGGGCGGCGTACGGGCAGCGCGGGTGGAAGGCGCAGCCGGAGGGCACGTTGATCAGGCTGGGCGGGGTGCCCTTGACCGGCACGAGCCGGTCCTGCAGCTCCCGGTCCAGGCGCGGCATCGAGCCCAACAGGCCCCAGGTGTAGGGGTGTTCGGGCGCGTCGAAGAGGCTCTCGGCGGGGCCGCGCTCGACGCACTTGCCGCCGTACATGACCAGGATGTCGTCGGCCAGCTCGGCGACCACCCCGAGGTCGTGGGTGATGATGATGACGGCGGAGCCGAACTCCTGCTGGAGGTCCCGGATGAGGTCCAGGATCTGCGCCTGGACGGTGACGTCCAGGGCCGTGGTGGGCTCGTCGGCGATCAGCAGCGAGGGGTCGTTGACCAGGGCCATGGCGATCATCGCGCGCTGGCGCATGCCGCCGGAGAACTGGTGCGGGTAGTCGTCCACCCGGCGGTCCGGCTGCGGGATGCCGACCCGGTCGAGCATCTCGATCGCGCGGGCCCTGGCCTGCTTCTTGCCGGCCTGCGGGTGGTGCACCCGGTACGCCTCGACGATCTGCGCGCCGACGGTGTAGTAGGGGTGCATCGCGGTCAGCGGATCCTGGAAGATCATCGCCATCTCGCGGCCGCGCAGTTGGCGCACCCGGTCCGGCCCGGCCGCGAGCAGGTCCTCGCCGGCCAGCCGGATCTCGCCGCTGATCCGGGCCCGCTTGGAGCGGTGCAGGCCCATGATGCCGAGCGAGGTGACGGACTTCCCGGAGCCGGACTCGCCGACGATGCCGAGGGTACGGCCCTTGTGCAGGTCGAAGCTGACCCCGTCCACCGAGCGGACCAGGCCGTCGTCGGTGTCGAAGTGGATCCGCAGGTCGCGGACGGACAGGAAGGGGTCGTCGCCCGGGGAGGTGGGCGCGGTGTCCGCCGGGGTCTTCTGGAGGTCGGTCACGAGAGCCTCACGCGGGGGTCGACGAGGGCGTACAGGAGGTCGACCACGAGGTTGCAGGCGACGATGAAGAAGGCGGCGAGCAGGGTGACGCCGAGGATCTTGGGCAGGTCGTTGTCGGAGATCGCCTGGACGGCGAACTGGCCGATGCCCTTGAGCGAGAAGACCTGCTCGGTGATCAGCGCACCGCCGAGCAGCAGGCCGAGGTCCATGCCGAAGATGGTGACGATCGGGGTGAGCGCGGAGCGCAGCCCGTGCTTGACCACGACCTTGCGCTCGACCAGGCCCTTGGCCCGGGCGGTGCGGATGTAGTCCTCGCTCATCGTCTCCAGCATCCCGGCGCGGGTGAGCCGGGCGTAGAGGGCGGAGTAGAGGAAGGCCAGCGAGATCCACGGGAGGATCAGGTTGCGGGCCCACATCAGCGGGTCGGCGGTGAAGTCGACGTACTCCAGGTTGTCCAGGATCGGCCACTCGTAGCTGAACACGGTCAGCAGCAGGGCGCCGGTGAAGAAGACCGGGAGCGAGACGCCGGCCAGGGCGATGCCCATGGAGAGCCGGTCGAAGATCGAGCGCGGCTTGAGGGCGGAGATCACGCCGGTGGTGACACCGGAGACCAGCCAGAGCACCGCCGCGCCGATGGCGAGCGAGATGGTCACCGGGATCCGGCTGGTCATCTCCGGCCAGACCTCCAGGTGGTTCTTGAAGGAGTAGCCGAAGCAGGGCACGTGGCAGGTGGCCGGTTCCGGACCGAACTTGTACTCGGCACCGGTGAACAGCGCCTTGAGGAAGTTCCAGTACTGGGTGTACAGCGGCTGGTCGAAGCCGAGGTTCTGCTTGACCACCTGGATCGCCTCGGGCGAGGGGTTCTTCCCGATGTACTGCGCCGCCAGCTGGTCGGTGGTCTCGCCGGCGATGCGCGGGAGCAGGAAGAAGATCGCGAAGGTGACCGCGCTGACGACGACCAGCAGCGCCACGGCCGCGAGGATCCTGCGGATGATGTAGGCAAACACAGTTGGGCGGCTCCGGCGGCCCGCCGCCGTCCGGGATCTGCCGGACGGCGGCGGGCGCCGCTGCCTTCACCTGCCTTCAGGGATTGCGGAGCCAGGCTCTTTACTTGGTGGTGCCGATGTTCAGGTAGTCGTACTCACCCGAGAAGGCCGAGGTGGAGGCGACGTTGGTGGCGCTGTCCGGGCGGTACAGGAAGACCTTGAAGTCGGTCAGCGGGACGTACACCGCGGACTCCATGACCTTCTTGTCGATGTCGCCGTAGATCTTCTCGCGGGCGGCCTGGTCCGGGCTGATCGCGGCGTCGTCGAGCATCTTGTTGACGGCCGGGTCGTTCAGCTGGGCCAGGTTGCTGTTGCCGGAGGCCTTGATCGCGCGGCCGTCGACGATCTGCTGCAGGAAGCCGTAGCCGGTCGGCCAGTCGGCGCCCCACTGCATCATCATCAGACCGATGTTGTGGTCCTGGGTGTACTGCGGCGCACCGGCCGAGTCGGTCAGGTACTTGCCCTGCGGGAACTGCTGGATCTCGACGTTGATGCCGATGTTCTTCAGCTGCGCCTGGATCGCGGTGGCCGCGGCGACCTCGGTCGCGCGCTCGGTGCGGGCCGACAGCACGGTGCTGAAGCCGCCGTCCTTGCCGCAGGCCTTCAGGGAGTCCTTGGCCTTGGCCTGGTCACCCTTGTTGTCCTTGGTCTCGTACAGGTTGAAGTCCTGGTGGCCCGGGATGTCCGGCGGGAGGACGGTGCTGGCCACCTGGCCGCGGATCGGGCCGCCGAGCGCGGTCTGCACCGCGACCTTGTCGAGCGCGAACTGGACGGCCTTGCGGCACTCGATGTTGTCGAACGGCGCGACCTTGCTGTTGATCGCCATGTAGACCAGGCGGCCGCCGTAGGCGTTGTCGGTCTTCGCCTTGAGCTTCGAGTCGCGCAGGATCTGCGCCTGGGTCTGCGGGTCGACGCCGCCGCCCACCAGGTCGGCCTGGGCGTTGCCGGCCAGCAGGTCCTTGTCGATGGTGGCCTGGTCGATGTTCATCTTGAGCACGATCTTGTCCGGCAGCTGCTTCCGGATCGGGTCGGTGCTCTTGTCCCAGTTGGTGTTCGGGACCAGGACGGCCTGCTTGCCGTCCTCGTAGGTCTCGAACTTGTAGGTGCCCGAGGACGCGATGTGCTTCACGTAGTCGGCACCGGTGTCCTTGGCCTGCGGGACCGGCGCGGTCTGCGGGGCGCTGACCAGGTAGTCGAAGTCCGCGAAGGGGTGCTGCAGGTGGAAGACGATCGTGGTGTCGTCCGGCGTCTCGATCGACTTGAGGTCGCCGGTCTTGTCCTTGTACGGACCCTGGTACGGCGTCGGGTTGTCGACCAGCAGGTCGTGGAAGTACGTCGGGCCGTTGGAGTTCACCTCGGGCGCGAAGTTCGAGCGCTCCACGGCGTACTTGACGTCCTTGGAGGTGATCGGGGTGCCGTCGTCGTACTTGAGGCCCGCGCGCAGCTTGTACGTCCAGATCAGGCCGTCCGGGCTGACCTTGCCCATCGACTCGGCGAGGTCCGGGACCAGCTTGTTGCCGTCCGCGCCGGCGGCCGGGTTGAAGGTGGTCAGCGGACGCGCGTACAGGCGCGAGAAGTTGTAGATGTACGCGTAGTAGGTGTTGCCCGGGTCGAGGGAGTCCGGGGTGCCCTTCATCTCGTAGGTGACCGTCCCGCCCTTCTTGTCCGAGACGTTGACGATCTGCTTGGTGGCCGCGTCGGCACCACCGCCGCTGGAGTCGGCCGAGGTGGAGCTGCTGCCGGTGCTCTTCGTGCTGGAGGTGCAGCCGGTGACGACCAGGACCGCGGCGGCGGCCAGGGCGGTCAAGGCGACGGTACGGGACCTGCGCATGGGTGAGATCAACCCCTTGAGGATGTGGAGGAGGGAGGGCCTGACGGAGGGTCAGTTGCTCTTGGGATCGAGGGCGTCACGCAGCCCGTCGCCGAGCAGGTTGAACGCGAGCACGGTGATGAAGATCGCCACACCGGGGACCACCATGTACTGGGGGTCGACCTGGTAGTAGTTCTTCGCGTCGGCGAGCATGCCGCCCCAGGAGGACTGCGGGGGCTGGATGCCGACGCCGAGGAAGCTCAGCCCGGCCTCGAAGAGGATGTTGGTCGGGATCAGCAGGGTCGAGTAGACCAGGATCGGGCCGACCAGGTTGGGCAGGAGCTCCTTGAACAGGATGAACGGGCCGCGCGCACCGAGGCTGCGGGCCGCGTGGACGAACTCCCGCTCGCGCAGCGAGAGGGTCTGCCCGCGCACGATCCGGCCCATGTAGGGCCAGTTGAAGAAGCCGATCACGAAGATCAGCACCAGGATGTGCAGCGGGAGGCCGTGCAGGCCGAACGCGCCGCCCTGGAGCGAGGCGGAGATCGCGATGGCGAACAGCAGCAGCGGGAACGCCAGGAAGACGTCCATCAGCCGGCTGATCAGGGTGTCCACCCAGCCGCCGTAGTAGCCGGCCATCACGCCGAGCACGGTGCCGATGGTGTTGGACAGCAGGGTCGCGCCGAAGGCGACCAGCAGGGAGACCCAGGAGCCGTCGACCACGCGGGCGAGCAGGTCGCGGCCCTGCAGCGGGTCGATGCCGAGCAGGTGGTCCCCGCTCATCCCGCCCCAGTCACCGAGCGGGAGTCCACCGAGGTTGGCGTCCAGCAGGTCCGAGTTCGGCGTGTCGGGGTCGAGCCCGAACAGGGCCTCGAGCGGCCCGGACAGCACGGCCAGGAGGATCAGCAGGATCACCACGACGCCGCCGGCGACGGCGGCCTTGTCCCGCTTGAAGCGGGTCCAGGCGATCCGACCGAGGGAGCGGCCCTCGATCGTCTTGGCCGGGCTCGGGGAGGCGGGCGCCTCGGGTTCGTTCCCGGCGGTAGTGATGGGTGCGGTCATGGTCAGTTGGTCCCCTCGCCGACGGTGGCCGGCCCACGGGTGCCGGGCGCCGGCTTCGGCGGTACGGCTGCGGACGTGCGGAGGTGCTAGGAGCAGGTGGTCGCGGCAGTGCGTCGTGCACGGGCACTGCCTCCACGCGGGATGGGCGTCGCGTGGATCGAGCGGTCGGCGTGCGCGTTCACCTTCGTGGGGTTTCCAGACGCGCGATGCGTTGCGCAGAACTCTCTGCTATCCGAACTGGCTTGCGCCAGCCCTGACAACCGACAGATGCCCAACTGTGATCTGCCTGCATGCACCCGTCCGGTCTTCGGCATATACCTCTTCACACGGGTGTAACAGGCATGTCAAGCTACGTCTGCGGAGAGTGTGGAAATTCGCCCGGAAACGACCGAAGCCGACCTGATGGCGAATCAAGTCGGCTTCGTCTGAAAGATTTTGGCAATTCCTGCGTTTGCCAATCAGCGCCCTGGGTAGCCGGGCCACTGCCGCTGGGGCTGCTGACCCCAGCCGGGCGCGGGCGGCTGGGCACCGTACGCGTAGCCCGGCATCGACTGCCCCGGCATCGACTGGCCGGGCATCGACTGCCCCGGGTACGGCGGCGGCACCGACGGGTACGGACCGGTCGGCGGGCGCCCGGCCTCCCGGTCGAAGAACGGCCGCGCGTTGGCGCGCATCCACAGCGCCACCGGGTCGAACTCGTCCGCCATCGCCACCGTGGACACCGCGAGCCCCTCCGGGGCCACCGCGATCGCCCGCTGCATCAGCGCCCGCACCGCCTCCACGGCCGGCGGCGAGCTCTCGTACAGGTCCAGGCCGATCGCCAGGTACGGCTCCCCCACCGCCGGCTGCACCCAGGCCCGGCGCAGCGCCCGCACCGCGCGCACCTCGCCGGCCTGCCGCTCCAGCAGCGCGAAGAACTGCTGGGCGTTCACCTGCGGCTCGCTCAGCTTCAACGGACCGGCCGGCAGCCGGTCCAGGCCCGCGGCCACCCGCCGCAGGTCCGCCCACGGCACCCCGACCCCGCCGCCCGGCGCGTGCGGGTTCAGCCACAGGCCCCAGCGGGTGCGGTACAGCGAAGCGGCGATCTCCCGCCCCGAGATGACCTCGTGGGCCCGGGCCCAGCCGGAGGCGGTCAGCTGCTCGGGCGAGGTGACGGCCGGCGCGTACCCGTGGCCGCTGATCTCCATGTTCCCGTACTGGGCGTCCGGGCTGCCCGGTGTGCCGTGCCAGAGCAGCATCCAGACCTGGCCGTCGGCCAGCGCGTGCAGCAGCCGCTCGTACGCGTCGAAGCGCTCCGGCGCGACCTCGCGCAGGGCCTGCTCCAACCCGCCCGGGTCCGCGCCCGGGCGTCCGGCCGGAGCCTGGCCCCAGGACCCCGGCGCCCCGCCCGCTCCCGTTCCCGCACTCATGCGCCCACCTCGCCGCGCCTCTTTCCTGAACCCGCCGGCCCGTCAGCCGCCTGCACGCACCCTATGGCGCGGCACCGGCCACCGCCACGGCGACGTGCCTGTGAAGGATCCCCGCTCACACCCGCGAGTAGAAGGGCATGACCCGGGTCAACAGCCACTCGACCACCGGGTCGTCGGCGAGGTCGAGCAGCACGAGGTGGACGCCGCCCGGCAGCGGCGCGGTTCCCAGCGCCCGCCCGAGCGCCTCGTTCACCGCAGCCGGGTCGGCCGGGGCCGCCGGGTCCAGCTGCACGCCCACGAACATCACGGTCGGCTCGCCCTCGATGCTGGCCAGCGCCCGGCGCGCGGTCAACACCCCCGGCAGGGAAGACAGTTCCGCCCGGCAGGCGGCCAGGAAGTGCTCCGGGTCCTCGCCCGGCACCGGCTCGCGCAGGGCCACCCGGCCGCCCGTCGGCGCCTCCGGCTGCTGCTCCCAGCGGTCCTCGCGCGGGCCGCGGCGCAGCTCCGCCACGCCCTGCGGCGGCACCGGGATGCCCACCGCCGCCTCGGGGTTGACCGCGATGCCCACGCCCAGCGGCAGCCCGCGGGCGAACTCCCAGGCCGGCGCGACCGCGAAGGCCATCCCCGGCGCCTGCTGGAGGAACACCTCCTGCGAGGAGAACACCGGCACGTACGGGGCCCCGGCCAGCTCCACGGTCGGCAGGTCCAGCGACTGCCCGGCCGGGTCGCCCCCGGCCGGCAGCGGGATCCACACCTGGCTGCGGGCCAGCACCTCGATCACCCGCGGGGTCGCCCCCGGGTCGCCCAGCGCGGCCGTCAGCACCTGCTCCAGCTCGTTGGCCGGCCACGCGCCGCCCGACGGCACCGCCTGCGGCCCGTCCCACCCCTGCTGCTGCTCCACCGGGTACTCCATGCGCCGCCGATCCGGCCTCCTGCCGGGTCGGCCGCCCACTGCTGCGCCGACGGGGAGAGTTTAGGGCGTGGGTGCGCCCGACCTCGGTGTGACCGGGGCCCTCTCCCCTCCTCCGCGCGGACGTGCCATGATGTGCGCGTCCGACGGCATGCGCCGCGGGCCCCCACAACTCCACACCGGCCGCTCGAACCCGCGCGGGAGAGCCCGGAGTGCCCCTCAGGAGGCACAGCCGGCGCCGAAGGAGCAAGTCCTCCCCGGAATCTCTCAGGCCCCCCTACCGCGCGGGTTAGGCACATCTGGAAAGCGGCGCGCGACCCGCTCGCGCGCCCACCCACGGTGCAAGCCGCCGTCCTGTCCCCGATGCTGGAACCAGCCGACGCTGGTGCCGGCTGCGGGCAGGTGGGCGGTGAAGCTCTCAGGTTCGACGACAGATGGGGAGACCCACGCCGCCGCATGCCCGCGCGCGGGGTCGGTCCCCGAGCGGGTCCGGTCCGGCGCGCGCACCCCTGAGTGCCCCGACCGAGGAGTTCCTGGCCATGTCGTCCCTCCGCCTGACCGCGCTCGACGCGCTGCACCGCGCCCTCGGCGCGACCATGACCGACTTCGCCGGCTGGGACATGCCGCTGCGCTACGGCAGCGAGCGCGAGGAGCACCTCGCCGTCCGCACCAAGGCCGGCCTGTTCGACCTCTCGCACATGGGCGAGATCACCGTCACCGGCCCGCAGGCCGGCGAGATGCTGGACCACGCGCTGGTCGGCTTCGTCTCCGCGCTCGGCGAGCTGCGCGCCCGCTACACCATGATCTGCGCCGAGGACGGCGGCATCCTGGACGACCTGATCGTCTACCGGCTGCGCGAGGACGCCTTCCTGGTCGTCGCCAACGCCTCCAACGCCCAGCTGGTGCTGGACGAGCTGATCGCCCGGGCCAAGGGCTTCGACGCCGTCGTCACCGACGACCGCGACACCTACGCGCTGATCGCCGTCCAGGGCCCGGAGGCCACCGGCATCCTGGCCGGGACCACCGACGCCGACCTGCCCGGCCTCAAGTACTACGCGATCCTCCCGGCCACCGTCGCCGGCAAGTCCGTCCTGCTGGCCCGCACCGGCTACACCGGCGAGGACGGCTTCGAGATCTTCTGCGCCCCGGCCGACGCCGAGCCGGTCTGGCAGGCGCTGACCGCCGCCGGCGAGGGCCGCGGCCTGGTCCCGTGCGGCCTGTCCTGCCGTGACACGCTGCGCCTGGAGGCGGGCATGCCGCTGTACGGGCACGAGCTGTCCACCGACCTGACCCCGTTCGACGCCGGTCTGGGCCGGGTCGTGCGCTTCGACAAGACCACCAACGAGGGCGCGTTCATCGGCCGCAAGGCGCTGGAGCGGGCCGCCGCCGCGGCCGAGTCCAACCCGCCGAAGGTGCTGGTCGGCCTGGTGTCCGAGGGCAAGCGGGTGCCGCGCGCCGAGTACACGGTGGTCTCCACCGAGGGCGCCCCGATCGGCCGGATCACCTCGGGCGCGCCGTCCCCGACGCTGGGCAAGCCGATCGCGATGGCCTACGTCGACGCGGCCCACGCCACCCCCGGCGGCACCGTCGCGGTGGACGTCCGCGGCAAGCACGAGCCGGTCCAGGTCGTCGCGCTGCCGTTCTACAAGCGCGCCCGCTGAGGCCGTAGCGGCCCCCTCGTTTTCCCGTCCGCGCACGTCGGAGCCGTCCGTGCGGCGGCCCGCTGCGTCGTACCCGCTTCCCATCCTGGAGAATGACGCCATGAGCAACCCCCAGCACCTGCAGTACACCAAGGAGCACGAGTGGCTGACCGCCGCCGAGGACGGTGTCTCGACGGTCGGCATCACCAAGCACGCCGCCGACGCGCTCGGTGACATCGTCTACGTGCAGCTCCCCGAGGTCGGCGACACGGTGACCGCCGGCGAGACCTGTGGCGAGCTGGAGTCGACCAAGTCGGTCAGCGACCTGTACTCCCCGGTGACCGGCGAGGTCACCGAGGTCAACCAGGACGTCCTGGACGACAACAGCCTGGTCAACAGCGCCCCGTTCGAGGGCGGCTGGCTGTTCAAGGTCCGCGTGGAGGCCACCGACACGCTGCTCAGCGCCGCCGAGTACGACAAGCTCACCCACGCCGAGGGCTGAGCCACCCCCGGGGCGGGCCGCCGCACCGCGGCCCGTCCCACCCCCACCGTCCCTCCGCTCTCCTCCCCGGGAAGACCACACCATGACGGTTCTCAACCAGTCCCTGCACGCCCTCGACCCGGAGATCGCCGCCGCGGTCGACGCCGAGCTGCACCGCCAGCAGACCACGCTGGAGATGATCGCCTCCGAGAACTTCGCCCCGGTGGCGGTCATGGAGGCCCAGGGTTCGGTGCTCACCAACAAGTACGCCGAGGGTTACCCCGGCCGCCGGTACTACGGCGGCTGCGAGCACGTCGACGTGGTGGAGCAGATCGCGATCGACCGGGTCAAGGCCCTGTTCGGCGCCGAGCACGCCAACGTCCAGCCGCACTCGGGCGCGCAGGCCAACGCCGCCGCGATGTTCGCGCTGATCCAGCCGGGCGACACCATCCTGGGCCTGAGCCTGGCCCACGGCGGTCACCTGACCCACGGCATGAAGATCAACTTCTCCGGCAAGCTCTACAACGTGGCCGCGTACCACGTCGACGAGAAGACCGGCCAGGTCGACATGGCCGAGGTCGAGCGCCTCGCCAAGGAGCACCAGCCGAAGCTGATCATCGCCGGTTGGTCCGCCTACCCGCGCCAGCTGGACTTCGCCGCGTTCCGCCGGGTCGCCGACGAGGTCGGCGCGCTGCTCATGGTGGACATGGCGCACTTCGCCGGCCTGGTGGCCGCGGGCCTGCACCCGAACCCGGTGCCGTACGCGGACGTGGTCACCACCACGACCCACAAGACCCTGGGCGGCCCGCGCGGCGGCGTCATCCTGTCCAAGGCCGAGTGGGCCAAGAAGATCAACTCCGCGGTCTTCCCGGGCCAGCAGGGCGGTCCGCTGGAGCACGTGATCGCGGGCAAGGCCGTCGCCTTCAAGGTCGCCGCCTCCGAGGACTTCAAGGAGCGCCAGCAGCGCACCCTGGAGGGCGCCAAGATCCTCGCCGAGCGCCTGCTGCAGGCCGACGTCGCCGAGGCCGGCGCCTCGGTGCTGTCCGGCGGCACCGACGTCCACCTGGTCCTGGTCGACCTGCGCAACAGCCAGCTCGACGGCCAGCAGGCCGAGGACCGGCTGCACGAGGTCGGCATCACGGTGAACCGCAACGCCGTCCCGAACGACCCCCGCCCGCCGATGGTCACCTCGGGCCTGCGGATCGGCACCCCGGCCCTGGCCACCCGCGGCTTCCAGGCCGAGGACTTCCGCGAGGTCGCCGACGTCATCGCCGAGGCGCTCAAGCCCGCCTTCGACGAGACCGTCGCCGCCGCGCTCAAGGCCCGGGTCACCGCCCTGGCCGAGAAGTACCCGCTCTACCCGAACCTCTAGTTCGGCCACGGGTGACCGGCCTCACTCCGGCCGGGCGCCTGTCGCTCCGGGGCACCGCGCACACTGGACAGTGCGCGCGGTGCCCCGTTCCGTGCACCGCCCAGTCCTTCCACGAGACCAGACAAGGACGTCCTCCGTGGCCATCAGCGTCTTCGACCTCTTCTCCATCGGCATCGGCCCGTCGAGTTCCCACACCGTCGGCCCGATGCGCGCCGCCCGGATGTTCGCCCGCCGCCTGCGTTCCGAAGGCCTGCTGGAGCAGGTGACCGGCGTGCGCGCCGAGCTGTACGGCTCGCTGGGCGCCACCGGCCACGGCCACGGCACCCCGAAGGCCGTCCTGCTGGGCCTGGAGAACAACTCGCCCCGCAGCGTCGACGTCGACCAGGCGGACAAGGACGTCGAGCGGATCACCGCCGAGAAGCGGATCAACCTGCTCGGCGAGCACCCCGTCGACTTCGACCCCGACAGCCAGCTGATCCTGCACCGGCGCCGCTCGCTGCCGTACCACGCCAACGGCATGACCCTGTGGGCGTTCGCGGCGGACGGCTCGACCCTGCTGGAGAAGACCTACTACTCGGTCGGCGGCGGCTTCGTCGTGGACGAGGACGCGATCGGCGCGGACCGGGTCAAGCCCGACGACACCGTGCTGAAGTACCCCTTCCGCACCGGCGACGAACTGCTCCGGCTCAGCCGGGAGACCGGGCTGTCGATCTCCGGCCTGATGCTGGAGAACGAGAAGGCCTGGCGCAGCGAGGAGGAGATCCGCACCGGGCTGCTGGAGATCTGGGCCGTGATGCAGGAGTGCGTGCGGGCCGGCATGAGCCGCGAGGGCATCCTGCCGGGCGGGCTGAAGGTCCGCCGCCGGGCCGCCTCGGGCGCCCGGGCGCTGCGCGCCGAGGGGATCGGGCCGGCCAACGCGATGGAGTGGGTGACCCTCTACGCGATGGCGGTCAACGAGGAGAACGCCTCCGGCCGCCGGGTGGTCACCGCCCCGACCAACGGCGCGGCGGGCATCATCCCGGCCGTCCTGCACTACTACCTGAACTTCATCCCGGGTGCGGACGAGGACGGCATCGTCCGCTTCCTGCTCGCGGCCGGCGCCATCGGCATGCTCTTCAAGGAGAACGCCTCCATCTCCGGCGCCGAGGTCGGCTGCCAGGGCGAGGTCGGCTCCGCCTGCTCGATGGCCGCGGGCGGCCTCGCCGAGGTCCTCGGCGGCAGCCCCGAGCAGGTCGAGAACGCCGCCGAGATCGGCATCGAGCACAACCTCGGCCTCACCTGCGACCCGGTCGGCGGCCTGGTCCAGATCCCCTGCATCGAGCGCAACGGCATGGCGTCGGTCAAGGCCGTCACCGCGGCCCGGATGGCGCTGCGCGGCGACGGGCGCCACCACGTCTCGCTGGACAAGGCGATCAAGACGATGAAGGAGACCGGGGCCGACATGAAGATCAAGTACAAGGAGACCTCGCGCGGCGGCCTCGCCGTGAACGTCATCGAGTGCTGATCGCGGCGCGCTGACGAGCGGCCCCCGGGTGGATCGGATCCACCAGGGGGCCGCTCGCGTCCCACGATCTCCCTGGACACTCCCTGCCCTCACGCTGTCCGCCCTCTGGCCGACGGAGGGCCCGTGGCGCCATAATCGCCGCGAGTCGGCCCACGCCCGAGGGGGAGGCGGATGTCGTTCCAACCACCGGAGCCGTACCGACCACCGGCGGAGCAGCCGTACGGCCCGCCACCGCCACCGGGACAGCCGCCGCCGCTCGGGGCACGGCCGCCGTACGGGCCGCCGCCTCCTCCGGTGGGCCGGCCGGTCCACCGGGTGCTGCTCGCGGCGCTCGTCGGGGCACTGGTCGGCGCGCTGGTGGGCGGCGGCTGGTACCTGGTGAGCCGGTTCGACTGGGGCGGGCGGTCGGCCGCCGGGGCCGGCGTCACGGCCCCTCCGACGGAACCGCCTTCCCCGACCTGGAGCACCCGCACCGTCGCCCCGACCCCGGCGCCCCGGCCGACGCCCACGCCCACCGTCGTGACGCCCGTCCCGACCACCCCCGCCGGGCCGCTCCTGGTGCCGGTGCGGGACCCGGGCGGATTCACCCTGCTCGTCCCGGACGGCTGGCAGCGGCGCACCAGGGACATCGTGGTGTTCTACGACTCCCCCGACCGCCTCAGCCTGATCCAGGTCTACTCGATGGGCACCGACCCGCCGTACCAGCAGGCCCTGGCCACCGAGGCCACCCTGGTGAGCAACCCGGGCTACCGGCGGATCCGGCTGGAGCGGACCGCGGACGGCGGCGCCGAGCTGGAGTACTCGTACGACCTGGCCGGCGCCGGTGTCCGGCACGCCGTCGACCACATCCTGGTCGGGCCGGACGGCAACGCCTGGGCCGTCCTGGTGGCGGGCCCGGAGCAGGACTGGCCCAGCCCGCTCGGCGAGCTCCTGCGGTCGGAGCTCGCCACCTTCTGCCTGGCCGGCTCGTGCCCGTGAGCCCCGGCAACAGGTCTCAGGCGCTCGCTGCCGCCTGGGGCTCCGGGCTGCTCGGGCTCGGCTCCGGGCCGGGCCCCGGAAGGGGGTTGGGCCGGGCCAGGAGGGCGACCGCCGTCGCCGCCGCCGCCAGGCCGATGCTGCCGGCCACCGCGCCGTGCAGCCCGCTGCTGACCGCCGTGCCGACGGCGTCCCGGACGGTCTGCGGCAGGCCGGCCAGCGAGGCCGGGGTGAGCCCCCCGCCGCTGGTCAGGTGGGCGGCGTCGGCCGGGCTCAGCCGCGCCTCCAGGGAGGCGGTCAGCCGCGCCGTGTAGACCGCGCCGAGGGCGGCCATCCCGAGCGAGCCGCCGAAGTTGCGCAGCAGGGTCACCACGCCCATCGCCGCGCCCATGTCCTCGCGCGGCACCGCGCCCATCGAGGTCAGCATGGTGCTCTGCATCAGCAGCCCGATGCCGATCCCGGCGACGGCCGTGAGCCCGGAGGCCAGTGCCACCGGCGTGTCCGTCCCCAGGAACAGCAGCAGCACCGACCCGGCCAGGGCCAGTACCCCGCCCAGCACCGGGTAGCGGCGTTCGCCGCCGGGCCGGCCCATCAGCCGGGCGGTGACCAGCTGGGTGCCCATCATGCCGAGCATCAGCGGCAGCAGGAGCAGCCCGCCGGTGGTCGGCGACGCGCCCTGGACGAACTGCAGGTACTGCGGCAGGTAGCCGATCAGGGCGAGCATGACCGCTCCGGTGAGGAAGCCCAGCACCTGGGCCACCGAGAAGTTGCGGCTGCGGAACAGCGTGGGCGGGATCAACGGCCCCGGGACGCGTAGTTCGGTCAGGACGAAGGCGGCCAGCGCGACCACCGAGACCGCGCCCGTGCCGAGGATCAGCGGCGAGGTCCAGGAGTACATCGTCCCGCCCCAGCTGCTGACCAGCGTGAGCCCCAGGATGCCGGTGGTCAGCAGGGCGACCCCGGCCCAGTCGAAGGGGGCGCGGACCCGCTCGGCCTTGGGGAGCCGCACCGCGACGGCGACCGCGACCAGGGCGAACAGCCCGATCGGCAGGTTGATGTAGAAGGCCCAGCGCCAGCTGAGCCGGTCGGTGAGGAAGCCGCCGAGCAGCGGCCCGCCGACGAAGGCGATCGGCATCAGGATCCCGATCACCGACTGCACCCGGCCCCGGTCGGAGGCGGGCACCAGCACCCCGATCACCGAGAGCGCGCCGACCATCAGCCCGCCCGCGCCGACCCCCTGGACCGCCCGGAAGGCGATCAACTGGCTCATGTCCTGCGCCAGTCCGGACAGCACCGAGCCGAGCAGGAAGACCGCCACCGACCACTGGTAGGCGCCCTTGCGCCCGTACAGGTCACCGAGCCGGCCCCACAGCGGGGTGGCGGCGGCGGAGGTGAGCAGATAGGCGGTGACCGCCCAGGAGAGATGCTCCAGTCCGCCGAGGTCGCCGACGATGGTCGGCAGCGCGGTGCCGATGATCTGCCCGTCCAGGGCCGAGAGGAAGATGCCGAGCATCAGTCCGAGCACGCCGAGCAGCGGCGGCTTGGGGCGGTCGTCGACCAGTGCGGTGGTCATGGCCGTTCTCCTTTTCCGTTCCGTTCCGTTCTCCGTTCGCGGCTCAGGCCGTGAACGGGCGGGCCTGCCGGGCATCGCGCAACGCCTGGGCCCACCAGACCAGTTGGTCGAGCATGGTCTTGGCGGCGGCGTCCGCGGCCGGGTCGCGCGGCTTGCCGTCCGCGTCGAAGGCCTGCGCGGCGCCGTGGAAGCTGACCGTGTTGCGGATCGTGACCGTGTTCAACTCGGCCATCACCACCCGCAGTTGCTCGACGGCCCGGAGGCCGCCGGAGAGGCCGCCGTAGGAGACGAAGCCGATCGGCTTGCCGTGCCACTGCTGGTTGTGCCAGTCGATGGCGTTCTTCAGCGAGGCCGGGAAGCTGTGGTTGTACTCGGGCGTGACGAACAGGAAGGCGTCGGCGGCCGCCAGCCGGGGCGTCACGGCGGCGAGCAACTCGATCTCCTCCGCGGGGAGTTCGCCGCCGAAGCCGGGCATGACGGTGGGCAGCGGGGTGACGGCCAGGTCGACGACGTCGGCGACCATGTCGTCGCGGGCGTCGAGGTGGCCGAGCAGCCAGTCGGCGACGACCGGGCCGAAGCGGCCGGTGCGGGTGCTGCCGATGACGACGGCGATCTGCAACTCCTGGTTCGTGGACATGGGGGTCCCCCTTCGGAACGGGACGGCGCTGTGTACGCCGTATCGACTGGATACAACGTACACACTGGCGCGTACGTCGTCCACTGCTCGGATACGTCGTACACACGAGTGATACGGTGGGACCTCCTAGCCGGAAGGAGCCCGCCCACATGTCCACTCAGCAGGCACCCTGCGGGGACGAGGACCGCGACCGCCCCCAGGCCTCACTCTGGGAGCGACTCGACCGCCCGGCCCCCGCACCGCGCACCACCCTCACCCCGCACCGGATCGCCGAGGCCGCGGTCGCCATCGCCGACACCGAGGGCCTGGACGCCGTCACCATGCGCCGCCTCGCAACCGCCCTCGGCGTGGCCCCGATGGCCGCCTACCGGTACGTCTCCGGCAAGGACGAACTCATCGAACTGATGGCCGACTTCGTCTACGGCCAGCTCCCCCTGGACGCCCCCGCCGACGGCTGGCGCGCGGCCATGCGCTCACTCGCCGTCCACCTGCGCGCGATGAACCTCGCCCACCCCTGGATGGTCCGGGCGGCCACCCCGTTCGCCCTCACCCCCAACCAGCTCGCCGTCCCGGAAAGGTCCTTCGCCGCCCTCGCCGAACACGGCCTGGACGCCGACACCACCATGGCGATCTTCCGCACCATCGCCGGCTACGTCCATGGCTCGGTCGCCACCGAGGTCGCCCTGGCCGCCCTGCGCCGCGACCGCGACTGGTCCGACGGCGACGAGACCCGGGCCGGCCTGGCCCCCCGGATGACCTACCTGATGGGCACCGGCCGCTACCCCGCCTACCGGCAGTACCTCCAGCAGGCCACCCGCAAGGACGACCCCGCCTGGCACTTCGAAACCGGCCTCGACTGCGTCCTCGACGGCATCGCCACCCACTTCGGGATCTAAGCCCCGGCCTCCAGGCGCGCGGCGACGGCGGTGAGACGGCCCATCGCGTGGGCGACGCCGAGGCCGTCCATGTAGTCCCGGACGTGCACCAGGAGCCCCTCCCGGGCCCGCAGCACCAGCAGGCCCGGGAGGGTGAACGGCTGCCCGGTGGAGGCGACCGTGCCGATCACCAGCTGCTCGACGACGAGCACCTCGGGGTCGGCGCCCGGGTGGACGGCCACCTCCCGGATCTCCCGCGGCCGGGCCTCGCTCGCCCCCCACGCGGCCCGGTACCCGGCCCGGACCTCCTCCCGCCCCCGGTAGCACTCCGGCATCCCCGGGAACAGGAACGGGAACTCGTGCACCCCGTCCTCGGTGTACAGCCCGGCCAGCGCGTCCGCGTCCAGGTCGAGCATCGCCCTCCGGTACCGGGCGAGCAGGTCCAGCGGGGTGGGCGTGGCGGAATCCGACATGGCTTCAGGCCCCTTCGTCAACGGGCTGGGCGTCAGGATCCTTGCGAGGCAATCCACTTGACCCCGATCGGATCGCTCGATCACCCCACCCTACCCACCCGGCGCACCGGGAGTCGGCCGGGCCGACTTCCCGTGCGGGCCCGGCGCGGCCCTCAGCCGGACGGCGTCGGAAGCCTGCGGAGGAGCTCCTCGTCCGTGCAGGTCTGGTCCGGATCCATCACCAGGCAGAGGTCGTACCCGTCGTCGTCGCGCTGGACTGCCACGAACACGCTGCAGATACCCGGGGCCAGGTCCAGGCCGAAGGAGTCCCCCTTGGCGGGCCACAGGCTGTCCTCCGGCTTGCGCGGACCCTGCGGCGCGAAGAACTCCCATCTGGCAGCCGACACCTCCGTGGGGCAGCTGCGGTCGGGGACGGCGTGCCTGAGGCCGCTCCCGTTCGCGGTGTGGTCGGCGGCGATGTGCAGGCGGGCGCCGGCGCCGTTGCCCCAGTCGCCCACCAGGTCGGCTCCCTCGATCACCGCCCGGTCGCCACCCGCGCCCGCGCAGGTGGCACAGCCGAGGAGCAGACCCCCTGCCACCAGCGCAAGCTTCCGAAGCACCTTCGATGCCATACCGCCCCCCGGTCCGACGCGTGCGAAGTCTCGCTCCGGACCAGCCTGGCACTCTTTTTGAACACGTTCAAGCCTGCCCTGCCCGCCTCCTGCCGGGCAGGGTGAGGAACGCCAGGCCGGCGGCCAGAACCGCGAGGCCGCACCAGGACACCGCCGGGAGGCGCTCATCCAGGGCGGCGACCCCGAGGACGGCGGCGACGGCCGGTTCGGCGAGAGTCAGGGTGGTGGCGGTCTGGGCCGAGGCGTGCCGCAGGCCGTGGCCGAAGAGGCGGTACGCGAGGAAGGTGGTGACCACCCCGAGGTGCAGGACGACGCCCGCCCCACGCGGCGAGAGCAGCCAGCCCACCGGCCCCAGCGCGAGCACCGGCAGCACCAGCACCGCCGCCCCGCCGAACATCGCGCCCATCACGCCGGCGGACGGCCGCCCGGCCGCGATCAGCCGCCCGGCGATCAGCGAGTACACCGCGTACGAGAGCCCGGAGAGCGCCGCCAGCAGCACCCCGAGGAGGTCCACCGCCCGCCCGCTGTCGGCGAGTTCGGGCCCGAGCACCAGCACGCCGCAACCGAGCACGGCCAGCGCCGTGGCGCCGGCCCAGCGCCCGCCGGGCCGCCCCTGCCGGGCGAGCCACCCCAGCAGCCCGGTGAACACCGGCGCGCTGCCGAGCGCGATCACCGTCGCCACCGCGACCCCGGCACGGGTCACGGCGGGGTAGAAGGTCAGCGGGTACCCCACCACGGCCACGGCACCGCAGCCGAGCAGCCACCGCTCACCCGCCCCGCACACCCGGGGCAGCGACCAGGCGGTGCGGTCGGCGAGGAACAGCAGCAGCCCGCCGAGCACCAGCCCGGCGGCCCCGATCGAGGTCGCCGGGGCACCCCCGGGCGCCAGCGAACCCACCGTCCCGGTGGTGCCCCAGAGCAGGGCGGCGGCGAGGATCGGCAGCGGCCCGTCGGCGAAACGGGCCGGGCGGGCAGCGAGGGTCAAACGAGCGCGCGCGGGCGCGGACAAACGATTCGGCACAGTCGTGAACTTCCGTCGTCGAAGACCGTCGAGGGGACTGGTTCCGAGAACGGGCGCGCGCCGCGAGCCCCGGACGGGGCTGCGGGGATCAAGTCACCGGAGCGGGCGCCCGATCAGGCGCGGAGCGGTGGCAGCGCGACGTGCCAGTAGGTGTTCACGCCCCCGATGCTACCGGGGCCGCAAACCGTGCCGCGGGGGGGGGGGGGGGGGGGGGGCGGGGCCCCCCGGGCGCGCCCCCCCGCCCCCCCGGGTGGTGTTGGAACACCGCTTGCGCCCCCCCGAGGAGGGGGGAAACCCCGCGAGCGG